>NZ_JACJDW010000005.1:0-77448 GCF_014163745.1 Pseudoalteromonas sp. SR44-2
GGTCTTATTTAAGCTTCCAGCTAGACGAGAGGATAGAAGATATCCCCGATGGGTTAAGCCAAAACCATCTAAGTATCCCCATAAAAAGAAAGATGCCAGTCAGCTTAACTGACTGGCATTAGCCTCAAGGCTCCTTTTTTTGTTTTTAATTTTAACTTTTTTGCATCCAGTTTCATTTTATAGCCGTTATTGATATGAGGTTAACATGTAAATAATCGGTGCCGCTTAGTCTATGCCTTATGAGCAAGCGCGTTATTTACCTACATTTGATGGAATATTTAAAAGGTAAAAATGATGAATAAAGCTAATTTAACAACTCATTCAGCACAAAAAAACACACTTAAACACACGCTTAGTTTTTCAGCTTTAACACTTGCAGTATTAATCGGCATTACAGGCTGTAGCTCAGACGATGGTGAAAACGGCGTAGATGGTATTGCAGGCACCGATGGACAAAACGGTACCGACGGTACAAATGGCAACCCTGGCTTTGCATCAGCCACATTAATTTTGGCAAACAATGGCGAGAGCAATACAGGCACTATCGATTTAATTAACCAAAACGCCTCTAAACTAAAAACCTTTAATACAACAGCTAACGAAGGCGTTGCATTTGATAGCTTAGGTAATTTATTGCAAGCAAGCGACAGCGAAAATGGCAGTATTAAAACTATTTGCCAGCTTGCAAATCGTAGTGACGGCGCAACCTATACAGCTAATACAGATCGCGAAATAACAGGTACTAACACAACACTGGTAAACCCTAAAGGAATAGCTGTAGCACAAAAGAGTGGCCTTGTTTTTATTGCTGACTTTGGCGCTATGCAAGTAACGACTTTTGGCGCTACAGCCGCGGGCGATGCAGCGCCTTTAGGCACAACTATTACAGAAGCGGCGCCGTGGGATGTTGATTATGATGAATCTAACGACCGCCTTTATGTAGCACTAACAAATGGTGATGTAGCCGTTTATGATAATTTTGTTGGTGGTGAATTTGCCGCAATGCCAAGCCGCACAATTACTCCAAGTAATAATGATGGCACGCAAATATCTGTAAATATTCACGGCATTGTTTATGACTCAAATACTAATAAACTTGTTTTGTCTGATGTAGGCAGTGCCTCAGACGCAACCGATGGTTCGTTATTTGTAATTAATAATGCTTCAACTGCAGAGGGCTTAGTAAGCGTTGCACGAAGTATTGCCGGTCCAGCAACAATGCTTGGTAACCCAGTTGATATTAGCCTTGAAGGTAGTGACTTACGTGTAGCTGAAAAATCAAATGATGCTGTTCTTGTGTTCAGCAATATATTTTCAGGTGAGAGCGGCAATATCACTCCTGATTTAGTTACCTCAACAATTAAACCTGAGTCAATTACTAAACTGGGTATACAAAATGAGATGGCTGATATTTCAGATAGTGATACCGCTAATATGGCGCTGCTAGGTGTTGCTGTAAGTAGTAATCCGGGCACTGCAGGTGAAACAACTGGGCAAATTAGTCGATTAAGTTCACAACTTAACACAGAAATTGGCAACTATAATGCAAGTCAAACTATCGAAAGTGTAACTTTTGATAAAGCGGGTAATAGTTATACAACGTTCGATAACAGTACAACCTCAATTGGCGGTATTATTATTTCAAATAAAGTGGCAATAAACAGAGATGGGCAAACTTATAATACGAACCAAGACAGCATTATTACTGGTTCGAATACAGGCCTTATATCTCCTAAAGGTCTTGATGTGGCTTCTGATAGCGGTATGATTTTAGTTGCAGAAAATAATGCAGATACTCCAAGTATTTCAATATTTTCAACTTGCACCACAGGGGATGCAAGCCCATTAATGACGCTTACGTTTGCAAACGATGCTCGCCCTTGGGATGTTGATTACGATGCAAACACTGATCGAGCTTTTGTAGCACTAACAAATGGAACCGTTGCTGTATTTGACGAAGTTAAAAGCAAACTAATGGCTGGTAGTACTAATATTGCAGTTGAGGATAGGCTTATAACGCCAGCAAATGCAGGTACAGCAGTAGCAGCACCAAGCAACATGCACGGCATCGACTACGACTCGCTAAGTGGCTCGCTAATACTCTCTGATGTTGGTAGCGCAGCAGTTGCTGACGATGGCAAAATATACGTATTGAATAACGTAGCAACGGCATCGGGCTTGGTAAACATAAGTACCACTATTAGCGGTCCAAATACCCTACTGGGTAACCCTGTTGATATTATGTATACCGGAACAGATTTATACGTAGCTGAGAAGTCAAATAATGTGGTTATGCGATTTAATAATATTTTAAGCAGTGCAGGCGGTGATATAAGCGCCGATACCAGTACGGCATTTACAGCCCCTGAGTCGATTGCAATATTACCAGCTTGGCTTAACAAATAGAGTTAACCTCACCATGCCTGACCAATAACCTTGGTCGGGCATTATCGCATCCACACTTTTATATCTGCCAAGCCATTACTTTGTAAAATACCTAATTGCTGATCAACATTAGAGTTTTGTTCAAACTCGAATGCATCGAGCTGCTCATCAAACGTAATATTAGCCACACCATCACCACCGCGTTTTTTAACTTGATGCAATGCTATATCTGCTAAGTTAATAGAGGTTTCCCAGCTAATTACCTGCCCGCCTAATAAAGGTAATGGATAAAATGACCAACCAATTGATGCCGTGATATTAGTTGTTTTTCCATTTGGTAATTGGAACGAATTAGCCGCTATTACTTTACAAAGTTCTGAAGCATAGCTGTCTATTTTATTGCATTTAAAGTCACGTAATAATAATAAAAACTCATCACCACTCCAACGTGCCACATAGTCAGAGCCCTGCGTACGCGAATTTAACAATGCAGCCATTTGCTGTAAGCAGCTATCACCTGCAATTGGGCCATACGCATCGTTAATACGGCTGAAGTTATCAAAGTTAATAATTACCAGCACCAGTGACTTACCTTGTGCCTGCAGCGACTGTGAATTACGTTGAAAGTGCTCAATATCTTTAGGGAGTTGATCAAACAAAAAGCGGCGACTACGTAGCCCTGTTAGCTCATCTGAGTGACTCACTAATTTAAGCTGTGAATTCACTTGGCCTAATTTATCATTAGCTTGGCGAAGCTCTAAGGTACGCTCAGTGATTAAGCCCTCTAATGCTTCTTGTTTTCTGCGCTCTTGTGCTCTAAACACCCAAAAAATGAGATAAAAAAGCAAAATAAAACCACTGGTAATTAAAAGCCTAAAGTAAATTGTTTCGTCAAAGCGCTCAGGCACTACAAAACCGTATTCTACATCTTGCGCTTTAGCCCAGTCTTCACCTTGGCGCTTAGCTTCTAATTGAAACAAAAACGAGCCAGGAGGCAAGTTAGTATAAATAGCTTCACGTCGCGTATTTGCATAGCGCCAGTCACTATCTAAGCCACTTAGTTTATATCTAAATTCAATGCTGTTTGGTGCATAGTAATCAATAGCTGTGTAAGTTAGCGTTATATCACGCTCGTCTGTTTCTAATGATGGTTTTTTACCAAGCGCAGCGGTAGTTAAATGACGAAGTGGCGTTGTTATTGTCTCTATTGTTGGCTTTAATGCAAGCACACCAAATAGCTCTACATTTTTAGGTATTTCAACAACACCTTGTAAGCTTGGGTACCAAATAGAATTTCCGGTGTCTGCTACCGCATCATGCCCAAGTCCACTACAACATTGATTCGCTTTACCATCAAGTTGACGGTCAAAAGATGAAATTACTTCTTCAACTTTTAAGCTTTTTATTTCTGTTTTAAATTGCTCTACAGGCATTCTGTAAACACCTTTCATGGTGCTTACCCAAACATGCTTTAACTTTTCATCATATTCTAGGCTAAATATAGAACCATACGGTAAACCATTAGCTGCATCGAGCTGACGCCATTGCCCTTGCGTACTTCTGTAAAAAAGCCCGTCGTTAAGAGAGCCGATTAAAATACCCACGCCATCTATATGTAGCACGCTAGTTACGTATGCGCTTTCAAGTGTTGTTTGGTCGCCAATTTTTTCAATGCCACGGTCTGTAAAGTAATATGCGCCCTTACTAGTACCAATCACACCAAAGTTTGTTTTATCTAATACGTAGGTAATAAACTTACTACCTAAAAAAGCGTTATAGGCAAAAGGCGTTAAACCAGCATAATTTAATCGATATAAACCGCGTCCGGTACCAATCCAAAAGCCGCCTTTACTAGAGCGACTTATTGCAAATACCGGATTATCGCGAAGTGCTCGACCAGGGACGGTGTAAAGTGTCTTGTTTTCAAAAACAAATAAGCCGCGCCCTGTGGCTATATATAATCGCTCACCATCAAATTGTAGATCGTGTACTGATGCGTATCCATATTTACTACTTGGGACTAAATTAATAAAACTTTTATCTAAATCAAAATAACCAATGCCGCTTTTATTCGCAACCCACAGTTTACCATCAGGTGCTTGGCTAATAGCCATAACAGATTCGGTCATGTTTGAAACTGCTGAATGTCTTTCTACTCGCCCTTCATGAGCAAGCCACAAGCCTTCACTAAAGCTTGCTAACCAAACGTTATTTTTATCATCTCTAAAAATATCAGCAAACCATATACTTTGATCAAGTTGGCTAGGCTCTACCCATTGCCACTCACCGGTTTTATCTCTGAATAATAAGCGCCCATAGGTCGAAACCCACAAACCACCATCCGTATCACTCATAAACTTATAAACGGCTGAGTTATTTGCATTAGGTAAAGGAAAAGGTCTTAGCTCGTCATCTAAATCTAAAAAGTATGCACCTAGCTCAGAGGCTATGTACAAATTACCATTTAAAAATGATAAATCGTGCACTATGGTTTGCGCTAAGCGCTCTGGTAAAGATATTTTTGCGGTAAGCTCTAAACGTAGTTTAGAAAAGTCTGATGAGTTTTTTGTAAGGCGCAATAAATGACGATCATTAACCAACCAAATGCCTTCAGGAGAGAGTGCCATTTGGCTAACAGAGCCAACTATTTGTGTTATCACCGTAGCATTAACAATAGGTAGAGGACCATTTACTTCAGTGCGTAAATCAACTTGCCCTCTATCTACATAGTATAAGCCGTTGGCCGCAATCCATATGCTACCTTTAGAGTCCTCAAGAATATCTCTTACAGGACCTTTAATATTAAATTCTTGTGCTGCAAATGTGGCTGGGTTAATAACTACCAAGCCACTTTTAGTGCCTACCCATAACAAACCACTAGAATCGACTAAAAGCTTATTAACACCATTACTAGGCAAGAATGGACTATTTTGCGTGTTGTAATTTGTAAATGTTGTACCATCAAAACGGCTTAAACCAAATTGCGTACCAAGCCACATATAGCCTTGCTGATCTTGCACAACACTTTTAAGTGATTGCGACGGTAGGCCATCTTTTATATTCCATTGCTTAACTACGTAATCAGTAATTGAAGCCCAACTTGGCGTCGCGCACAACATAAGTACACAAACCAGTAAAAATCGCATCATATTGCTGCCACCTAGTTAAACAAATCAAATATAAAAATTAAAAGGGCAATAAACCCACTTTTATTAACGCTTGCAAACATATAAGCGAAAAAATACCCGCAAGTATATCGTCGGCCATTATACCTAAACCGCCATGTACTCGTTTGTCTAGCATACGGATTGGGCCGGGTTTTGCTATATCAAAAAAGCGAAATAACAAAAAACCTACGAGTAATGTTTGCCAGCTAAGTGCTGCGCCAATCATGGTGATGTAATAACCCGCCACTTCATCCCATACAATAGCAGGATGATCGTGCACGCCTAGATCATCAGCCGTTTTACCACACGCCCATATACCAAATATACTGATCACTACAGCAAATACAATTTGCAGCCATAGTGGATAATACATGGTCATAAAAATGAATGGCAAGGCAGCAAATGTACCAAATGTACCGGGCGCTTTAGGGGCAAGCCCTGTCCCAAAGCCCAGACCAAAAAACTGATGTGGACGCTTTAAATTAAACTTGCGGTTATTGTTCAAACCAGCTCCTTTGCAAAATGCTCAAAACCCTGCGGTTCAAAATCAAACTTTTCACCGTTGTGTAAAAGCTCAATTTGGCCATCGCCACTTTTAACTTGGCCAATGCATGTTGCATCTACACCATACTGGCGTAGCTTTATTTCTAACATACTTTTATTGCTATCAGGGACCGTAAAAATTAACTCGTAATCATCACCGTAACTAAGAATAAATGGCAGCTGCTGATTAAAATTAAGGCTTGCTTGCATCGCATCTGAAGTTGGAATACTTTCAATATTGACCACTGCACTTACTTGTGACATATCTAGTATATGACTTAAATCAGCGATTAAGCCGTCCGACACATCGATAGCTGATGATGCAAGGCCTCGTAATACCTGTCCTGCAGCAACACGTGGGGTTGGAAAGTTAAAGCGTTTATTTACGTACTTTAAATGTTCTGGATCAATACTTATACCTTGTTTGCGAGACTCAATCGCAAGTCCAGCGTCACCTAGCGGACCCGTAACATAAATCCAATTACCCACTTTTGCGCCACTACGACGAAGTGCAGTACCTTCGGGTACAGTCCCTTTCGCACAAATAGTGATGGTTAATGGGCCCTGAGTTGTATCGCCACCTATAATCTGCACATTAAAATATTCAGCAATTTCATGCATGCCATCAGTAAACTCTTCAATCCACTGTGGGTCAATACTTGGCAAAGTTAACGCAACTGAAACCCAAGTTGGCTCAGCGCCCATGGCCGCTAAATCACTTAAATTAACAGCAAGCGCTCTGTGACCTAATGCACGAGGGGAAATATCATCAAAAAAGTGTACGCCAGCAACAAGAGTGTCTGTTGTAACGGCAAGTTGGCAGTTTTGTGGAACGGTTACTAAAGCGCAATCATCCCCTATACCTAGGTTTACATCACGACGGGTGATACCGCGACCTTTAAAGTAGCGGTTAATTAATTCAAATTCCTTCATACACAAAAAAGCCGGCCTATGCCGGCTCCCCTCTTTAACGGTTTACTTACTTGCGTAAATGCTTAACAGCTTTATCAAGTACACCGTTTACAAATTTATGGCTGTCTTCAGCGCCAAAAATTTTGGCCAGCTCAATACCTTCGTTAATAGCAACTTTATAAGGTACGTCTTCACGGAACTTAAGCTCATAGCTGCTTAAACGTAAAATTGCACGCTCAACCATATCTAAGTCATCAAACGGACGTGTTAAATGTGGTGATACAGCTTCGTCTAGTTGCTTGTAATTTACAGCAACACCTGTCGCTAGATCTTTAAAGTATTCAACATCAATTTTAGTAACGTCTGTTTCGATCAACATTTGTTGTTCGATATCGGCAATTAAATTGCCACTTATTTGCCAAGAATAAACGGCTTGGAGTGCTAAGATACGTGCTTTACGTCTTGCTGCTGGTTTCACAAAAATTCCTTAAACTTAAATTTTATCTAACACATTAACCATTTCAAGCGCGCCTAAAGCAGCTTCGCCGCCTTTATTGCCCATTTTGGTGCCAGCACGCTCAATTGCTTGTTCAATGCTTTCTGTGGTTAATACGCCAAATGCAACCGGGATATCATACTCAAGTGATACTTGCGCAAGACCTTTGTTTGATTCGCCAGCAACTAGGTCAAAGTGTGGTGTACCACCTCTGATCACTACGCCTAATGCGATGATTGCATCATACTCTTTTTTTGCCGCAACGCGTTTAGCCGCTAAAGGTAATTCTACTGCGCCTGGCACATAAATAACGGTAATATCGTCATCTGATACGCCACCTGTGCGTTTTAGCTCATCAACAGCACCTGCAAGGAGGCTGCTACCAATAAAGTCATTAAAACGAGAAATGACAATGGCAAATTTTTTGCCTGGAGCGTACTTATTACCTTCAATAATTTTCATTTGATAACCCTAAAAATAAGTTCAAGCGGTTGCGATTGCGCAAAAATTGCTGCGCATCATACCATAAAAATAAAATAATAGCCTAGTTTAAGCGTGATGCTTATTGTGGCTCAACGTAATCAACAACTTCTAAATGAAAGCCCGAAAGTGCATGGTACTTTTTAGGGCGACTCATTAATCGCATTTGTTTAATTCCAAGATCGGCAAGTATTTGCGAACCTACGCCAACAGTACGAGATGTACCTTTGAATTTACGTGGCGTAACGCTTTCGCCTGCATCAGCTGCTGCAAATGCTTTCACAGTTGCCTCTAACTCTTCAGTGCTTTCTTGCTTACCTAAAATAACTAAAGCACCTTCATTTTTAGCAATATAGGCCATTGCTTCAGAAAGACCCCAGCTACGGTCAGCACTTCTGTCTGAAAGTAGAATATCGTTAAAGGTACTTTGTAAATGTACACGTACATTTGTCGGCTCTTGATCTTTTATATCGCCTTTGAGCAATACGTAATGTAATTGGCCGTCAATTGTGTCTTTGTAAGTAACTAAATCAAATTCACCATGAACAGTTGGTAACTTACATTTTGCTACTTGCTCAATTGTTGTTTCGTTTAAGTTGCGGTATTCGATTAAATCAGCAATGGTGCCAATTTTAATATCGTGCTCTTTCGCAAAAACTTCTAAATCAGGGCGACGTGCCATAGTGCCGTCAGCATTAAGTATTTCAACAATAACAGATGATGCTTCAAGCCCAGCTAAACGCGCTAAATCACAGCCAGCTTCAGTGTGTCCTGCGCGAGTTAATACGCCACCAGGTTGCGCCATAATAGGAAAAATATGACCAGGCTGAACAATATCACTTGGGACTGCGCCTTTAGCTATAGCCGCTTGCACTGTACGCGCTCTATCTGCTGCTGAAATACCGGTTGTAACACCTTTTGATGCTTCTATCGACATTGTAAAGTTAGTCGAAAATGCTGCACCATTGTTTTTAACCATTAACGGTAAATCAAGTTGCTCGCAACGCTCTTGCGTCATGGTTAAACAAATTAAACCACGGCCATGGGTAGCCATGAAATTAATCGCTTCTGCGCTAATATGCTCAGCAGCTATTATTAAATCGCCTTCATTTTCTCTATCTTCATCATCCATTAAAATAACCATTTTACCGG
Organism: Pseudoalteromonas sp. SR44-2; assembly: GCF_014163745.1. Lineage (NCBI taxonomy): Bacteria > Pseudomonadati > Pseudomonadota > Gammaproteobacteria > Alteromonadales > Pseudoalteromonadaceae > Pseudoalteromonas > Pseudoalteromonas sp. SR44-2. The sequence goes on from NZ_JACJDW010000005.1 coordinate 9,136, forward strand.
CTTTAATATCGTCGATGATTTCTTGCGCGCTGTGTAAATTCATAAATTTGCTCGTGTAAGTTGTCAGTTTCGTTATTTAATAAAACCCGCTTTAGCGAGTAAGCTCATCGAAATATCAGAGCCCGTTGGTTGCTCTGCACCCTTTATAAGGCGCTCTAAATAACGTGCAATTTGATCTACCTCTAAATTAACTTGAGTACCTACTTTAAAATGAGCAATTGTGGTTTGCTCACTCGTGTGTGGGACAATTGTTAATTTGAATTTATTGCCCTCTACAGCGTTTACTGTCAGGCTTATACCATCAATACATACCGAACCTTTGTACGGAATGTATTTCATTAAATTTTCGTCAGTTGTAAGCCAATATTCTGTTGCTCTGGCGTTTGCTGTAATACTTGTAATTGTTGCGATACCATCAACATGGCCAGATACTAAATGACCGCCTAAACGAGAAACAGGTTGCATGGCTTTTTCAAGATTCACCGTTTGTCCTAAAGCATAGTGAGCAAAACCGGTCAAACTAATCGTCTCATTAGATAAATCCGCACTAAAACCATCAATATGTTTATCAACTACAGTTAAGCAAACACCATTAGTTGCAATGCTGTCACCTAACTTTACGTCTGTCATATCAAGATCAGTACTTTGGATACGAATGGCTAAGTCGCCTTGTTTTTTTTGTAATAAAGCAATTTTGCCTGTGGCTTCTATTATCCCAGTAAACATAGCACTACTCTTTTTATTAAGTGATTTTAATGAGTTTTAACGCGGTGATACGTAAATCGTCACCAATGCGCGCACATTCATTAAATGTTAAATCAACGGTGTTTTGCATACTCGTCAATTCAGGAAAATTAACTAAACTTTTTGCATCATGGCCCATTAGTTTAGGCGCTAAATAAAAAACAAACTCGTCAACTAAATTAAGCTCTGCCATTTTACCAGCAAGTGTTGCGCCAGCTTCAAGCCAAACATTATTAAACTGCAGTTGCCCAAGTTTTTCTAAAACGGCTTGTAAATCAACTTTACCGTTACTTTCACTGACTTCAATATGCTTTACAAAATGCGGCCATTGCAATGATTTATCAACCTTAGTCGTAAATATTATTACATCACTTTGGATTTCAAATAAAGCAAGGTCAGGTGTTAAACGGTTTTGAGAGTCAATTATAACACGCACGGGCTGGCGAAGCGGCAAATCAGTAGGCAGTGTGCAAGGCAGCTCACTTAGTCGCACATTAAGTTTAGCATCATCGACTAACACTGTATCGGCACCGGTTAAAATAGCGCAGCTTTTCGCTCGGTATAATTGTACGTCTTGTCGAGCAGCAGGGCTTGTGATCCACTTACTTTGCCCATTTTTAAGCGCTGTTTTACCATCAATACTCGCTGCCATTTTGCAAATCACATAAGGTAGGCCTTGCTCCATACGCTTAAAAAAGCCAACGTTAAGTGCGCGAGCTTGTGATCCGAGTAACCCGTAAGCAACGTCAATACCCGCGTCGCTCAGTATTTTAAGGCCTTTGCCAGCAACTTGTGGATTTGTATCAACCATAGCAGCAATTACTTTTACCACACCGGCAGCTTTTAAGCCTTCGGCGCACGGTGGCGTACGGCCATAATGACTACACGGTTCAAGCGTTACATAAGCCGTTGCACCTTGTGCATTTTTTCCAGCGACAGCCAGTGCATTTACTTCAGCATGACCTTGACCAGCTAATTGATGGAACCCCTCGCCAATTATTTGATTATTTTTAACTAATACACAGCCAACATTAGGGTTAGGTGTGGTAGTAAACCGACCTTTTTTGGCAAGTTCTATGGCGCGTGCCATATACATTTCATCATGTTCGGTAAAAGTAGTTTGGCTTTGCATTTATTACTCCCCTAAACGGGCAATTTCTTCGCCAAATTCGCGTATATCTTCAAACGATCGATAAACAGAGGCAAATCTTACGTACGCTACTTTATCGAGCTTTTTGAGGGCTTCCATAATGCACTCACCCACCAAATGGCTTGAAATTTCTCGCTCACCCGTTGCACGCAACTGCGATTTTATTATATTCACCACTTCATCTACTTGCTCTGTGCTCACTGGACGTTTTTCGAGTGCGCGATTTAAGCCATTTAATAATTTATCTTCGTTAAATGGTTCGCGGCTGCCATCTTGTTTAATAACACGAGGCATAACCAGTTCAGCGCCTTCAAATGTAGTAAAGCGCTCGTGGCAGTCGTTGCACTCACGGCGCCTGCGAACTTGGTGGCCTCCGCCGACTAGGCGAGAATCAATAACTTTAGTATCTTTTGCGGTACAAAATGGGCAATGCATAGCTTGGTATTTCCGTTTTAAAACAAAAAAGACCGCTAAATAGCGGTCTTTTATCTTAGCAAAAAACTAAACAGTTGTGATCTAAATTACTACTGCTTATGCAATTAAGCGTATACAGGTAATTTTGCACAAATAGCTTTTACTTTTTCTTTAACTTGCGCCTGTACAGATTCATCAGTGATGTTATCTAGTACGTCACAAATCCAGCCAGCAAGCTCTTTTGATTCTTCTTCTTTGAAACCACGACGAGTGATAGCAGGAGAACCAATACGCAAACCAGATGTTACAAACGGAGAACGTGGATCGTTTGGCACTGAGTTTTTATTAACTGTGATGTTAGCGTTACCAAGGGCTGCATCTGCATCTTTACCAGTAATATCTTTATCGATTAAATCGAGTAGGAATAAGTGGTTTTCAGTTTTGTCAGATACGATTTTGTAGCCGCGCTCTTGCATTACAGCAACCATTGCTTTTGCGTTTTTAACAACTTGTGTTTGGTATACTTTAAATTCTGGTTGAAGCGCTTCTTTAAATGCCACTGCTTTTGCTGCAATAACATGACATAAAGGACCACCTTGGCCACCAGGGAAAACTGCGCTGTTAAGCTTTTTATAGATTGCTTCGTCGCCACATGCAGAGATAATTAAACCACCACGAGGACCAGCAAGTGTTTTATGCGTAGTTGTAGTTACAACATGTGCATGGGGAACTGGGCTTGGGTAAACGCCTGCCGCAATTAAACCTGCAACGTGAGCCATATCAACAAACAGGTAAGCACCTACTTTGTCAGCAATTTCACGGAATTTAGCCCAATCAACAATACCTGAGTACGCTGAGAAACCACCAATAATCATTTTTGGTTTATGCTCAAGTGCTAGTGCTTCAACCTGTGCGTAATCAATTTCGCCCGTTGTTTCATCTAGTCCGTATTGAATTGCATTGTAAAGCTTACCAGAAAAGCTTACGTGTGATCCGTGAGTTAAGTGACCACCATGAGCTAAGCTCATACCAAGTACAGTGTCGCCTGCTTCTAATAGCGCTAGAAAAACAGCAGCATTAGCTTGCGAACCAGCATGTGGTTGTACGTTTGCGTAGTCAGAACCAAATAACTCGTTAGCACGGTCAATTGCTAATTGCTCAACAACATCAACGTGCTCACAACCGCCATAATAACGTTTACCAGGGTAACCTTCTGCGTATTTATTTGTAAGCTGTGAACCCTGCGCTTCTAGTACGCGTGGGCTACAGTAGTTTTCTGAAGCGATTAGTTCAATGTGCTCTTCTTGGCGAGCAGTTTCTTTGTTTATCGCGTCAAATAACTCTGGATCAAAATCCGAAATATTCATGCTACGTTCTAACATTGGGGTCTCCTAGGGCAACGTGTATGGTGTTTTTTAGAGGCTTTATTGTACGCTTTAAACGACTCTTTGCCTACGCTCTTAAGTTGAGGATATTTAAACAGGGATTGAAACTATTTCACAGACTTTTTAAGATGATATTTTCTTATAAAACCATAACGATTTTAAATGAATGCTATTTCCTACATTTAATTAGTAAATGCAACTCACTAGATTTAATACCCTAAAGTTATAAAAAAAGGCGGCTTAACCGCCTTTTAAAATTAATTAACCTAGCCAAGTTTAGCAAGTATTTCTGTACGTAATGCGTCGTAATCGGCCTTAATATCGCTTGCTAGGCATGGTTTTGCTAGTGCGTCGCTAAGTGGTTTTGGCATACCTAATTCAATATTTAAAATACCCTCTACGCTTTCTTTAAACTTAGCAGGATGAGCTGTGGCTAAAAAGATACCCGCAGCACCAGGCGCTCGATTTTCAACAAGACCTTGGTACGCAATAGCAGTGTGAGGCTCTGCAACATAACCCGTTTGTTGAATTTTTTTCATCACCGATTGCGTGTCTTCCTCGTTTACGCTAGTTGAATAAAAGTTATCGTAGCTAAACCAGTTATTATCTAACATTGTTTGCACACGCGGCCAGTTGTTTGGCTTACTTACATCCATTGCATTTGAAAGCGACTCAAGTGTTGCGTTTGGCGTCCAGGTTTTATCAAGCATAAAGCGTGGCACAGTATCATTTTGGTTGGTTGTTGCACTTAATTTACCTACAGGTAAGCCAATAACCGCACCAATCATTGCAGCACATACATTACCAAAGTTGCCACTTGGCACTGATATATGCGCTGTTGCGCGTTTTTCTTTTGGTAGTTGTGCAATGGCTTCAAAGTAATAACAAACCTGAGCAACTAAACGGCTAATATTAATTGAATTAGCAGAATTAAGCCCAAGTGTTGATTTAACTTCTTCATCTAAAAAGGCATTTTTAACCAACTCTTGGCAATCATCAAAACTGCCATCAACTGCGTAACAATGAATATTGTTACCTAACGTAGTAAATAGCGTTTGCTGAGCAAGTGAAATTTTGCCTTTAGGATATAAGATGACAACATCGATATTCGGCTTGTTATAAAAAGCATGCGCAACGGCTGCACCAGTATCGCCCGATGTTGCAGTTAAAATAGTTACTTTTTCATCTTTATTAAATTGCGCTAAACACTCAGCCATAAAGCGACCACCAAAGTCTTTAAACGCAAGCGTAGGACCATGAAACAACTCTAAGCAGTATGTATTCTCTTCAACTTCCACCAGCTTAACTGGAAAGTTAAATGCATTTTTAACCATTTGTGCCACAGTGTCGCTTGGTAGCTCATCGCCAATTAGGTGAGATAATATTTTGCCACTGCGTGTAACAAAGTCCATATCAAGCAATGTATCAACATCAGACAGTGGGGCAAGGGATTCAGGGAAAAACACACCTTGATTACGACCTAAACCTGTTTTTACGGCTTCAACGAACGACACTTTTTGTGAGCTATCTTTTAAATTATGTAATTGCATGACTACCTATCCTATAAAACTGTTAATTGACGCGTGCCGTCGTTATCTAATTTACAAATGTGGCAAAAGCCTTGCTCGTTAATGTAATTTGCCTCTAACCACTGCGCGCATTGCTGTGCAGCTTCAAGTGTTTTACATACACTAAACAAGGTGGGTCCTGCGCCCGAAATACTCACTATTTCAGCACCCAGCGCTGGTAAGCTTGCTTTGGCTTCACTAAAACCTTTAATAAGCGGGGCGCGGTAAGGTTCTGCTATTTCATCTTTCATTATGCTCAGCGCATCGTCAAAACGATTAGTTAACAGTAAACTACTAAATGCCGATAAACGCTGTGCAAACTCAACACTTGCATGCATGCTCAACTCTTTTGGTAAAACCGAGCGCGCTTTTGCGGTATTAAGTGAAAAACCTGGGAACGCAGCAACATAATACCAATTGTCATCCACAGGCAGTGCAATCGATTTATCAGGGATTAAATCACCTGTTAATTGCAAACCACCTAAATAACATGGCGTGATGTTGTCGTAATGACGACCACCGCTCACTACTGCTTCAAAGTCAGCCATAAGCTCAATAAGCTCAACCTGACTTAAGTTAGTTTGTGCAAACTTATCAAGGGCAGCAAAGGTAGCCACGACCGAGCATGCACTAGAACCAAGTCCAGAACCAATTGGTAAATTCTTTTTAAGCTCGAGCTTTACGCTTGGCATATCAGGCGCAACATGCGCTCTAAAATGTACTAAACACTGGTATGCTAAGTTTTCATTCGCATCACTTGGTAACTTATGAGCGTAGTCGCCAGTACAAATAAATTCGTCACTTGGTGCTGCACTTACAACGGCTACATCACCTAATAAACTGCCATCAATTGGCGCAAGCGCTGCGCCAAGTGCATCAAAACCCACTGCAAAATTACCAATAGACGCCGGAGCATATACTTCAATCATAACGAGCTCCTAGCGCGATAGTGTTTTTAAAATATCAGCAAATACACCCGCTGCTGTTACTTCAGAGCCGGCACCATAACCACGAATTACAAACGGACGTGGCTGGTAGTATTGGCTTAAAATAGCAAGCGCGTTTTCGCCATCGCGAATTACATTGAGCGCATGTTTTTCATCAACAGCCTCAATACCTACTTTACAGTGACCTTCTTTAATTGTACCTACATAACGAAGTACCTTACCTTCGCTCGCAGCGCTTTGAATACGGTCATTAAAATCAGCATCTAGGCTTGGTAGTTTTGCCATAAACTCATCAACGCTATCACCTTGTGCAAAACCTTGTGGTAATACTGACTCAACTTCGATATCGCTTAGCTCCAACTTCATACCTGCTTCGCGAGCAATGATCAGTAACTTACGTGCTACATCGGTACCCGATAAATCATCACGAGGATCTGGTTCTGTAAAGCCACTTTCTTTAGCTTTAATTGTGGCTTCAGAGAGTGATAAACCATCTTGAAGTGCGCCAAACATATACGAAAGTGAGCCAGATAAAATACCGCTAAACTCTAGTAACTCATCACCGGCACCAAATAATGACTGTAAGTTGTCGATAACTGGTAAGCCTGCACCAACATTTGTTTCGTATAGAAATTTACGATTATTCTTTTGTGTTGCTGCAATTAAATCTTGGTAATACGTGTATGAGCTTGTTGTCGCTTTTTTATTGGCAGCAACTACATGGAAACCTGCATTTAGAAAGTCTACATACTGCGCAGCAAGTGCATCTGAGGATGTACAATCTACTAATACTGGATTCACTAAGTGGTTTTGCTTAACAAACTGCTCCACTAAATTTAAGTCAAATGCTTGCTCAGATGAGGCCAATTTTTGCTGCCAATCACTAAAAGCAATGCCTTCGTTATCAAGGTGTAATTGACGAGAGTTAGCAACACCATACAAGTTGAGTTTTATATTACGCTTTTCAAGCCAAGCTTGTTGACGTTCAAGCTGATTAATAAGCTCCTGCCCTACTAAGCCACAACCTAGTAAAAACACATCAATTGACGGCACATGCGTGAAAAAGTTTTCATGGCAGATTTTTACAGCGTCATTACACAACTCACCATCAATCACCGCAGAAATAGCACTTTCTGTAGAATCCTGTGCAATTGCCACAATATTTACTTGCGCTTGTGCAAGCGATGCAAAAAACTTAGCCGCTAAACCACGGTGTGCGCGCATGTTGTCGCCCACTAAAGTAACAATGGCTAAATTTCGCTGTACTTGTACAGGCTCAATAAGCCCTGCTTGTAATTCAAGCTCAAATGCAGTTTGTAGCGCATCGAGTGCAAGTGCTAGGTCTGTTTCGTGCACACAAAAACTAATGCTAAATTCACATGATGATTGCGTGATCAATACAATTGATACGTTATCGTGAGCAAGCGCATTAAATACCTTAGACGCCATGCCTACTTTACCTTTCATGCCTGGGCCTGAAACAGTTAGCATTGCAAGGTCTTGTAAGCTCGAAAGCGCTTTTACTGGCTCATCAGATGAATAATCGTTACCAATTAATGAGCCTTGTGCGTCTGGGTTATGCGTATTTTTAATTTCGCATGGCACGCCTGCTTTAGCACACGGTAAAATTGTTTTAGGGTGAAGTACTTTTGCACCAAAGTAAGAAAGCTCCATCGCTTCTTTATAAGATAAAAAATCTACTTTAGTGGCTTTTTTAATATAACGAGGATCAGCACTGTATACACCATCAACGTCTGTCCAAATTTGGCAAATTTCAGCTTCTAAACATGCTGCTGCAATTGCTGCTGAGTAGTCTGAGCCATTACGGCCAAGCGTTGTAATCTCGCCCTTGTCATTACTCGCAGTAAAACCAGGCATGATATAAATAGTTGCAGGATTTTCTTTAAGCACAGCTTGAAAGCGCGCTTTACTTATTACTAAATCAGCCTCGGCGTCGATATAACCACCCGTTGAGGCGATACAGCTTGTTGCTTCTAAGTATCTTGCATCGTGCGAGTTCAATAAAGCCTGCATTAAAGAAACGCTAACGCGCTCTCCAAAGCTAATTACAAATGCGCGAACTTGATCAGGGCAACACTGTATAAGCGACACGCCATCTAATTTATTTTTAAGTTCCATTAGATCTGGCCAGCTTGTAACTACTACGCCACTTTTTTCAACGTCAGCTTTTAAGCCTTCACAACGGTTAGCTAAGGCTTGCCATTGCTGCGAAAAATCTAAGCCTTGCTCTGCGGCACTTGCAAGTGCAACTAGCGAATCGGTCATTCCACCTGGAGCAGAAAGCACCAATAACATTTCATCTTTTAACTGTGCTTTAACTAACTGAGCTACCTGTTGTAAGCATGCATAATCGGCAAGTGAAGACCCACCAAATTTTAAAACTCGCATTGTTTATGTTCCTCATCCCATAAAACGAAAAAAGGCCTGTGTTCTAAGTGAACACAGGCCTTTAAATTTGTTGCACCGACCTATGCCACTATCCAGTAAGAATGATGGTTGTAATAATAATGGTCAGTACGCGATTAATTGTTTTCATATGTTAAGACTGCCTTAACAAAGGCTATGCTGTCAACCCTAAATTAAAAGATAAAACAGCCTTTTTTAACATGAAAAAACCTAATGAATGCCAAATTTATGCAATATTTCATTCAAGCTTGATTTATTAATAGGTTTATCAATAAAATCAATTGCGCCAAGCTGAGCGACACGTTGCTTCATTTTTTCCTGTATATCAGCAGAAATAACCAACACAAAGCACTCTATTTTTTCTGTTTTTATAGTTTCAAGTACTTGTATACCATCAACCTCTGGCATGGTGAGGTCTAGGCACAGTAAATCAAAGTTTTGTGCTCTTAAAAGATCGAGGGCGTTTGCTCCATTTATAGCTTGTTGTATATCTGCGTCTATACACTCATTTAAACACCGCACGACTTGTTTACGAGCAACAGCAGAATCATCACAGACTAATATCGAAAATTTCATCATGTTTACTACTACACAACCATCAAAGTTATTAAAAGACCATCTTCCTTTGCACTAAGGACACTTTAACACGCATCTAAATACTTAGCGCATTAATAATTCAATGCAATAATAAATATAGAATTAATTCATTTAAATGTGATTAACGAAACTAAATTCTAATCAAACTTACAAAACTTAACGTCTAACGAATTTACTAATTCATAGCTGAGTTTAATTACATTAATACTACATACCTACTTAATTAGATTTATCTTATTAAATTTTAACTTTTTTATTTATTTTTAGAGGTTTATTGACTAACTTTTAAATTACAATAGTAACGTTACAAAAATAACAAAGGATGAACAAGTCACTCATGTTACAAAAAAGCCTTTCTAAGAAGCTACTAACAAGCGTTTTATCCGTTTATTTTTTGCTTACCTTCGTAGTGACTTGCGGACAGGTGCTTGCTGAATATCTCAATACTAAAGACTATATACGTGATGAATTAAGTACATTACAAAAAACCTTTAGTCGTAGCTTAACACGTGCAATTTGGGAGCTTAATACCAAGCAAACAATTACAACAGCAGAAGGTTTACTCGCCATTCCCATGATTGAAGGGATTATTGTTCGAGATGACAGCGGCGAAATTATTTCACAGTTAGGGCGCTCGCTCGACATACATAAGCTATATAACCAACAGTTAGTACAAGAAGAAGCTATTTTAGAAGACGCGAAATCCGGTCTGTTTGGTTATACCTTTCCACTTATTTTTGAATTTTCTGGCCGTGCTACCCAAGTGGGTGACGTTACCTTATTTTCTAGCCGAGAAGTTGTTTTAAGCCGAATTATGGTATCAATCTACTTTTTGATTGGTAATGCGATGATTAAAACCACCTTTTTAATCATTTTATTTTTAATGGCATTTAGAAAGCTTCTTACAGATCCCTTAGCTGAGCTCACTGAGCAACTAGAAAACCTAGAATTAGATGAGCTAGAAGGACAACACATTGAAATAGAAACAGAGGAGCATAACGAACTAAAAGTAATGGAGCAGTCGTTTAACAAACTAATAGATAAAGTGGTTCAGTATAGGAAAGAGCTTGAGCACACCCAAAAAGAACTCATTATTAGTAACGAAAAACTCGATCATCACAACATACAACTTGAGCAAGACGTAGCCCGTAAAACATCAAACTTAAGCCAAGCAATGATGGAATTACAACAGCAAAAATACGAACTTGAAAAGCAAAAAATTGTGCTCACTGAAGAAATAGACTTGCGCCGCAGCACAGAGCAAGAGCTAATTACAAAACAAACTGAATCCCAACGTTATATAGAAGAATTAAGCCTTGCACAGGAACGTTTATTAGGCACAGAAAAAATGGCCGCACTAGGCGGACTTGTGGCGGGTATTACACATGATATAAACACCCCTATTGGGATAGGTGTAACGGCAATATCGTTTTTGCAAGAACGCTTAAATAAACTCGAAAGTGCTTATAGTGAAAAAACACTTTCACCAAAAGCACTAGAAGAATTTATTAACGAAGCAAAACAAAGTACAAGCTTGTTAACCACTAACTTAGATAGAGCCTCAGAGCTTATTGCTAGCTTTAAGCAAATAGCGGTCGATCAGGCCAGTGAAGCAGTAAGAACTATTAACTTTAAAGATTACACTAACGAAGTAATACGCTCACTGCATCCAAAACTAAAAAAGACATCTCACACAATAAAATTAGAATGCCCTGATGATTTAGTTTTAAATTTACCTGCAGGCGCCATCAGCCAAATTTTTACTAACTTAATAATGAATTCACTCATTCATGGCTTTGAAGGTAAAAGCAACGGTGTGATGGATATCAAAATAAGTGCAGATGACACTAACTTAACGATTGATTACAAAGATGACGGTAACGGTGTTACCAGTGAGCAATTGAAAAAGTTGTTTGACCCATTCTTTACGACTAAGCGCGATGAAGGCGGAAGCGGATTAGGTACCCATATAATGTTTAATTTAGTTAAACAAACTCTTAGCGGATCTATTGATGCAACGAGTGAACCTGGCAAAGGTCTGCGTTACTATATTCAATTTCCAAAGAACATGGCTAAGCCAATGCCTATTTTTTGATAAATATGAATAAAAAAAAGTATATGCATTAAATTTATTAAGGCGTGTTGATCTTTGGTAGTTGAATTTGCAGCAACATGTTTGGTTTTTAGGCAAGGCAGAGCCTATGTAGTGTGGTTACCCCCCATAAATAGGCGATAACGCAGCATAAATACCAAACATGCGCTGCCCTTTGAGCTCGATCTAGGGACGATTAACTCTTTGTTACCTACATGGATGTAGGTAAGGGGCGTGAGCAGGACGCGGAAGCTTTGCTCGGTTTTTACCTATTCTTACATGGATGTAAGCCAGTAGGGTAACGCAGGAGCAGTTACCGAGCCCACTAGATTACAAACCTCGCGCCGCGATTTAATCTTCCTTGGATTGAACAAATTTCAATCCATAAAGTTCAACACGCCCTAGTAACAAATCAGTCATTTCGAGATGCTGTTTTTATTGCTATGATTGGACAAATTTTTCAAATGGATCAATTCCCCTATGTGGTTTAGTAACCTTATTTGTTACCGCTTTAAGCAAGACGTTTCATACACCCAAGAAGATTTTGATAAAGCATTAGAGCAAGATTTATTTCGCCCATGTACTGGTCAAGAGCTTGCAACATTTGGTTGGACGAAAGCGTTTGGAAAGCATGGCGAAACACTATCGCATTTTTCTCAAAAAAGTATTTTAGTTTGCGCAAAACGTGAAGAAAAAGTACTCCCAGCTTCTGTTATCAACGAACTAGTTGCTGAGAAAATTGATCAGATAGAAGCCGAAGAAAACCGCCCTGTTAAAAAGAAAGAAAAAGACGAATTAAAAGAAAACATTCTTCATACTCTTCTACCCCAGGCATTTAAAAAGTCGAGCTTACAATTTGCCTTTATTGACCAAGAAAATGGCTGGGTGGTTGTAAATAGTGGCAGCTTTAATAAAGCTGAAGAGCTACTGGCACTACTTCGTAAATCGTTAGGAACGCTCCCAGTTGTACCTGCGTTTGCTAACTACGACCTAGATGTATTCTTAACTGATTGGTTAACTAACTTTAGTACACCAGAAGGCTTTGCTATTGGCTCTGACGCTGAGCTTGAAGAAGCTGACGACAGCGGTGCACAAGTAAAACTAAAAGGCCATGATCTGGCATGTGATGAGGTTAAATCGCACTTAGAAAGTGGTAAACGCGTAACTAAACTGGCACTTGATTGGCAAGAACGCCTTAAGTTTATGCTGCAAAACGATGGCTCTATCAAGCGTTTAAGCTACTCTGAAACTCTAAAAGAAGAGAACGCAGATATTCCTAAAGAAGATATGGCTTTAAAACTTGATGCTGACTTTATTTTAGCTTCTGAGGAAATAAAGCAATTACTTGAAGAACTAACTGCTGGCTTAGGTGACGTTGAAGATTTAGAAAAAGCGTAAATACCACAACCTACATAAATATTTAAACGCTTTGAAGCATTAAATAGACCCACATATAAGCAGGTTGGTATAACAGATAAAAATCCGATAGCAGTATACTGCTATCGGATTTTTTAGAAGCACTTATTTATATATTTGTTATCCGCGAACAGAATTTAGCTAACGTTCGGCGTATTAAAACCTAAGGTAATCATCTTTCAAGTAAGAGCTTACAGCAAGGTTCAAAGGAAAGTTATGTAGAGTGATATGAGATTATCTGTATTCACTTCAAGCCGGAATGCACAAAAACTGAAGTTTTGATTTTAATTGAAATCATTAACTTATTTGTGCAGATAACTTATTTGTGCAGATAACTTATTTTAGCTTTTAGCGTCTTCAACTTTAGGTTGGCGATATATTTTTATAATGTGGTATAAATTTACAAGCGACAATAAGCCGTTGGTAAAAATAACAGGTACTGCGCCAATGGCAACACCGTATGCAGTAAATACAATACAACCAAACATGTTATACCAACGCAGTTTTACTACATCTGTCATTGTTAACGATGCAACCAATAAAGCTGATGCAATATAGCCTAAATATTCCCAACTCAATTGTTCTCTCCTAGCCTTTAGGTTAGCATTACATGCACTGCTAACTTATGGCACTTATAAGTATTGCAAAGTTACAACAAAATAAAAAAGCTAACTTGCTTAAAAACCTGAAAAAGTTTGCCGGAAAATACCAGCAAATTCTTAAATCATTACACGGGAAATGAAGGTAAAATAATACTATTAGCAAAGCTAATAATATTAGTAGCAAGTTAGCGTAAATTCTTAGTGTCTTAATGCTAACGTCATTAAGATGTAATAAATAGGACAAATGTCCGAAGAGCACATTGATGTTTCAATACCATTTTTCTAGTTACCTTGTTGATCAGCTTTTAACCTTTGCCGGTAGTAGCTATCAACAATCAAAAAAAGAAGTTCTGATCCATCAAGATCAGCCTTTAAGCAAGCTTGTGCTTGTACGCAGTGGCACTGTGTCGTTTAGTTACGACGTAGGTAATGGACGACGCCTGCTGTTAGGACAATTGGATTGTAACAACACCCTTATTGGTGAAATAGAAGCGCTAAATAATAATCCGTGTATTTATACGGTAACGTGCTTTAGCGATGTAACTTATAATCTTATTGAATTAAGACATTGGCGTGCTCTGCTGCTTGAAAAACCAGAATTGAGTTTATACACCGCACAAACTATTGCGGCTAAATTTCAGGAAAACCAAAAAATCAATTTAGATAAGTTATTACTGCCGCTAAGTTACAATATAGCTAAAGATTGCTTGTTAAGAGCTGAGAACAACAACCCTACGCTACTTAGAGCCTATCCAACTGTAAATGCTGAAGCCGAACGCTTTGCTACCACTGAGCGAGCTTACAGACGTGTTGTTACAGAACTTGTCGAAAAAGGATTAGTACTTAGAAGTAACGATGGCTTACAAGCAGTCGATATTCCAAAGCTAAGTGAATATGTAGATAGCTTTGCTCAGCTTTAAGTTATTTAAAATTTACCCATAAAAAAAGGCCTTAACGGCCTTTTTTTATTTATACAAATTACTGATTACTTCTCTAGCAAAATGTCATGAATTTTCACAAGATCAGATTTACCTGCAATAATTTCATCCGGTGTTAAACCCGATAGTTCATGCGGGAACACTAACCACTCTTCAGACTCATGAATATAATAATCTGGAACAGTGTCTACTTTTGAGTTTTTTGGCTTGTAGTACGGACATGCAATACGAATATCACGTGGCAAATTTAAGCGCATAAGCTCTGAAAGCTTTTCTTTTAATGCAACAATACTACGTCCAGAGTCAAATACATCATCAACAATTAACAATGAGTCGCCTGCATTTGCGTTCTCAACAATGTAATGCAAACCGTGGACTTTAATTTCTTTAGATTGTTTACCAATACCGTAATAAGACGATGTACGTACTGCAATGTGGTCAGTCTCAATGCCTTTGTAATCGTAATATTCTTGAACAGCAATACCGATCGGTGCACCACCTCGCCAAATACCAATAATAAAATCAGGACGAAAGCCATCTTGGTATACTTGTGCCGCTACGCGGAACGAATCTTCAAGCAGCTGTTGAGCTGTGATGTAGCACTTATCTGACATAATTAGAAACCCCAGTGGTGGATATAAGATTTGAGCGCAGCTTAGAGTTAAGCAAAAATTAAACTCAAAAAGGTATTGGCGACGGATTTTACCGCAAATGAAATAAAATTGCTTGCCTGTAAATTAAAAAATAGGCACCCAAGGGTGCCTATTTTTAGTGTAAAAAGCGTAATTTAGTAAATATTATGCTTTTTCTTGTAGGGTACGAGCAACCGTACGCATACCTTGAGTTGTTGCGCCCGCTGCCCATTGGCTTGTACTGCCCATGTTAAAAGCAGCAGCTAAATCTATGTGCACCCAGCCTTTGCCATCGTTTGGCACAAAGCGTGATAAAAAGCCTGCAGCATTCGATGCACCGCCGTAACCGCCACCCTTTTGTGCACGGCTATTTGCCGTATCAGCATAAGGAGATGGGCAGTTTTGTTGATGCCATTTTTCAAGAGGAAGTGGCCAAGCAGCTTCCATTTCTTGAGATGCAAAACTTTCAACTTCACGTGCAAGTTCTTTATCAAGTGCAAATAATGCATTGTACTCTTGGCCAACAGCAACAAGCGCTGCTCCAGTTAGTGTTGCTGCATCAATGATAAGTGGAGCGCCAGTCTCTCCTGCTGCCATTAAGCCATCAGCAAGTACTAAGCGACCTTCAGCATCCGTGTTTACAATTTCAACTGTTGTGCCATTTTTGTAAGTAAGAATGTCACCTAATTTGTATGCATGACCCGAAATTAAGTTCTCAGCACAACATAAAAACAGCTTAATACGTTTTTCAATACCACGGTTAATAGCCAATGCTAAACCTGCTGTTACTGTTGCAGCGCCGCCCATGTCGCACTTCATACCAAGCATACCTTCGCTTGATTTGATTGAGTAACCACCTGAGTCAAACGTAATACCTTTACCTACAAGCGCAGCACTTACTGGTGCATTTTCGTCGCCTGTTGGGTTGTAATCAAGCTCAAGCAATACTGGTGGGCGAACACTACCGCGACCAACTGCATGAATACCAATCCACTGTTGCTCTAGTAACGCATCACCTTTAATAATTTGGTAACTCACGTGTTCAGGCGCTAATGATTGAATAAACTCAGCTGCTTTTTCAGCTAGGCTTTCTGGGTAAATGTCATCGGCAGTACCGTTAACCATTTCACGTGCCCATATTGCTGACGTTTTTAAGTGAGCAAGTTCTTTAATATCTGATTGTGCGTTATCAACAAACTCAACACCGTTTAATGATTTTGGTGTTACAAAGCCTTGGTAAAAAGCCCACTGGCTTTCTGTACACCAAGTATCACCTGCTAATTCAACATTTTTAACGCCTTGGCTTGCGATAGTACGGCCTGCTTTTTGAACATTTTTTAATGTGTCTTGCTCAGATAAATGAACAGTTGCACCGCGCTCGTTAAAAGACAATGACGCATTATCGCCCCAATGACTCGCTGCTGCTTGTTCGCTTAGTTGAACAACAAATTTTTCACTCATGTTAGAATTCCCTTGCACTTAAATGTGCCACCGAGTTTACTATAGAGCGCTTAAGTTCCCAACAGCTTGAGATAAATAACATAAATCACACTGCTGAGCAGTGTTTACGCTTTGGAAGTTATTATGAAGTACACGCCAACGCTGCAACCGGCCATATTATTAAAGCGCTATAAACGCTTTTTAGCTGATTTACAATTAAGTGATGGCAGCGAATTTACCGCCCACTGTGCAAATACAGGTAAAATGACGGGATGCGCTGAGCCAGGCTTTACTGCTTTTTATTCAACGAGCGATAACACAAAACGAAAATACCCGCATTCATTAGAGCTTACGCAAAATAACTTATCGCAGCTTATTTGTGTAAATACAGCGGTGGCTAATAAAGTAGTAGAAGAGGCAATAAACAATAATGTGATAAGTGAGCTACTTAATTACAGTCAATTGCAAAGCGAAGTTAAGTACGGCAGCGAAAACAGTCGTATCGACTTTTTACTCACAGACGAAAATAAGCCCGATTGCTATGTAGAAGTTAAATCAGTCACATTATTAAGCGAAGATGCACCACAAAGCGGGCAAGGCTACTTTCCTGATGCGCAAACACTGCGCGGGCAAAAACATATTCGCGAACTAATAGAAATGATCGAACAAGGCCACCGAGCAGTATTACTGTTCGCCGTTTTACATGAAGGAATAAATACCGTAAGTGCAGCTGCGCATATTGATAAAAAATACGCCACGTTATTAAGCCAAGCAATAATAGCCGGTGTTGAAGTATTAGCATACAAAGCCAAAATTTCAGCTAATGGAGTCTTACTTCATAAAAGAATAGCATTTATAGAATAGTGTAATAAACCAAGGGATTGAACTAAGCGTAATTTACAAAGTACTCTAATTATAGAAAGTGGTAAAAAGTGAATTATAAAAATTAACTTGTTTTTAAAGCTTTTGCCCATATAACAAGGCAAGTTTTAGAAAGCGAATATGTGAATTAATTAAAAGTGTAAATAAACTATTAATACACTTTTTACTCAGTAAGCATGGTTGAAGCTAATTCGATTAATTAAAAATAAATTTGCCTAGGGTATAAGATTCTGTTATTTATACCGCCGGCTAATGCTGAGGCATTAAATTAAGGATTTAGGAGAGAGTTATGCCAGACCAAAAGAAACATGGTTTATTGGCTCAAGCCGGTTTAGAACCATATCAAGAAAAACCAGGCGAAGAGTACATGAATGAAGCACAACGTGCTCATTTTAGAGCAATTTTAGAGACTTGGCGTAACGATTTACGTAACGAAGTTGATCGTACTAAATCGCACATGCAAGACGAAGCTGCTAACTTTCCTGACCCAGTTGACCGCGCTGCACAAGAAGAAGAATTCTCTTTAGAACTTCGTACTCGTGATCGCGAACGTAAATTAATCAAAAAAATTGAAAAAACAATTAATTTGATTAAAGAAGATGATTTTGGCTTTTGTGAGTCTTGTGGCATCGAAATTGGCATACGTCGCTTAGAAGCACGTCCTACTGCCGATTTATGCGTAGACTGTAAAACACTTGCAGAAATCAAAGAAAAGCAATCTGGACGCGGCTAATTAAAACTTATTAGTTAGTTATGTCTCCTACAGCCGTTACTGCGCCTATGCGTAAATATCGCGGTCGTTTTGCACCGTCTCCTTCTGGGCCATTACATTTTGGCTCACTTGTAGCGGCTGTGGGTAGCTACCTAGATGCAAAAGCTAACCAAGGAAAATGGTTAGTTCGTATAGAAGACATTGACACTACGCGCGTGGTTAAAAACGCCGACTCCGATATTCTAAATACCTTACAAGCCTACGCCCTTTACTGGGATGAACCTGTTGTATATCAAACGCAGCGTCTGTCTTTATATCAAGATATTACCCAATCACTTTTAGAGCAAAATCTTGTTTATGGTTGTACCTGTACTCGCAAGCAAATAAAGGCCATTGGCGGTATTTATCAGGGGCATTGCAAAGCACTTAATCATCATACTCAATCCGGCGCACTTCGTTTAGTTCAGCAACATCCAACGACCCAATTTAGTGATTTAATTCAAGGTGATATATCGGTAAATAGTGCATTATCCCACGAAGATTACTTAATTAAACGCAGTGACGGTTTATTTGCATATCAACTTGTTGTAGTCGTCGATGATATTGATCAAAAGATTAATCGAATCGTAAGAGGCGCAGATTTAATTGAACCAACAGCACGGCAAATTAGTTTGTTTAAACAACTCGACAGCCCTGTACCTGAATTTGCTCATTTACCTTTAGCGGTTGCCAAACCCGGTTTTAAACTATCTAAACAAAATTATGCCCCCGCCATTTGTAAGCAAAATCCAAAGCCTGCTTTAATTAGCGCTTTTGAATTTTTAGGGCTACCTGTTATAGCTGATTTAAGCGACTTAAATATAGAACAATTAATCGATTGGGGAATTAAAAACTTTAGCTTAAAACAGGTCCCCCAAGTATCCGAAATACAAATTTCTCAACATCCACATAGCCAGAAAGTCCAATTTACACATTTAAGTAAATAAAATAGCTAAAAACGGCTTAATTTCAACACATCAACTTAATTTTTAAACCCTGCTGGTATATGATAGCCGCCTAAATATATGCTAATTACGTCAAACAGCTTGTACTGGGTTATAACCGCCCTATTTGCTGTAACTTTTGATTGCGATGCAGAGTCAATCACACCTTCTAGGAGACAGACTATTATTTCCAAGCTTTTTCAATTTTGCCGACAAATAATCGGCCCGAATACAAGTGCACAAAGCGCTTCTGTAAGCAGTGAACCTATTGTTGTCACTCGTGGTGAGCATGGTATTTCTCGCAAACAATTTAGCCCAAATGCAATCAAAGTATTATACCGCTTAAAAGACGGTGGCTACGATGCCTACCTTGTTGGTGGTTGTATTCGCGATATATTGTTAGGCCAACAGCCAAAAGATTTTGACGTAGTTACTAATGCAACTCCAGATCAGGTAAAAAAACTATTTAGAAACTGTCGCCTGATAGGTCGTCGCTTTCGTCTAGCACACATTGTATTTGGCCGTGAAATTATCGAAGTGGCAACAATGCGTGGCCACCACGAAGCGCAAGAAGACAAAAATCAAATAAGCCAATCAAGCAATGAAGGTCAATTACTACGTGATAACGTATTTGGCAGTATTGAAGAAGATGCAGAGCGCCGCGACTTTTCAATCAACGCACTTTATTACTCAATTAAAGATTTTAGTATTCACGACTACGCTAACGGTTTAGCGGCAATTAAAGCTAAACAAATCGAGCTTATTGGCGACCCTGAAACGCGTTACCGCGAAGACCCTGTTCGTATGTTACGTGCAGTACGTTTTGCCACTAAGCTTGATATGAGCATTGCGCCTAAAAGTGAAAAGCCAATTAGCGAGCTTGCAAGCTTGCTTGACAACATTCCGCCAGCACGTTTATTTGAAGAAATTCTTAAGCTATTTTTAAACGGCAAGGCCGAAGCTAACTTTTTAATGCTGCGTAAATACGGCTTATTCCGCTCACTTTTTCCTGAACTTGATAAAATTTTAGATAAAAACCCAAGTGGCTTAGAGCACACGCTTATTCAGCAAATGTTTCAAAATACCGACAAGCGTATTAATGCCGATAAAAAAGTAACACCGGCGTTTATTTTTGCTGCCCTACTTTGGTTCCCACTGCTTGAGCGCACTAAAAAAATTCAAAGCCAAGAGCAACTATCTGAATACGATGCTTTCGCACAAGCAATGAATAAAGTACTAAGCGATAATTCACAGCATATAGCTGTTCCTAAGCGCTTTACTTTAGGTGCTCGCGATATTTGGCATATTCAGCACCGCTTAGATAAACGTGCTGGCCAACGTGCATACAGGCTAACGCAACAGCCTCGCTTTAAAGCCGCTTACGACTTTTTATTATTACGCGTAGATGCAGGCGAAACTCAGCATACAGAGCTTGCTCAGTGGTGGACACAATACTTAAGTAAAGATATAAACGGCCAAAAAGAGATGGTTAAAAGCTTAGGTCATCAAGGTGGTCCTAAGCCGCGAAAGCGCCGTCGCCCTACTAAAAAGCCAACTGAGTAATAACATGCATTGTGTTTATTTGGGTTTAGGTGCCAACCTAAACTCACCAAAAGAGCAGCTTGATAACGCGATAATTGCGCTTAAAAAGCTGCCTAATTGTGAATTTGTAAACGTATCGCATTACTATGCAAGTAAGCCTATGGGCCCACAAGATCAACCAGACTATATCAATGCCGTAGCCTGTATTAAAACGACCCTTGATCCAGAGCAATTACTTGATTTAACACAAAGTATTGAGCTTGAGCATGGTCGAGTAAGAAAAGCTGAGCGTTGGGGTCCACGCACACTTGATATCGATACCCTATTATTTGATGATCAAATTATAAATACGGCGCGCTTAACCGTGCCTCATTATGGTTTGAGTGATCGCGAGTTTGTGGTTTACCCACTATTAGAGCTTGCACCTGAACTTATTTTACCTAGCGGCATTGCATTAAAAACCATTGCAAATAACTTACCGCTCAACGACTTACAACAATTACCTCTGTAATTAACCTAGGCTTTTGCCTGCGAGGATATTATGTCTAAAATAACCGTTTCTACTTTAAATAAAATGAAAGCAGAAAATAACAAAATTACTGCATTAACAGCCTACGACGCTAGTTTTGCAAAGTTATTTCATGATAACGGCGTTGAAGTTATTTTAGTGGGCGACTCATTGGGCATGGTACTACAAGGCGGCGATGACACCCTTGGCGTAACAAATCAAGATATTGCATATCATACCCGCTGTGTACGCGCTGGTAGCCGCGAATTATTTGTAATTGCTGACTTACCTTTTATGACCTACTCAAGCGTTAGTGATACCTGTAAAAATGCAGCTGAGCTTATGCGCGCTGGCGCAAACATGATTAAACTTGAAGGCGGAGAGTGGCTTTACGAGAGCATTAAAACACTCACTCAACAAGGTATTCCAGTTTGCGGGCATTTAGGCCTTACACCACAGTCAGTACATGTATTTGGTGGCTTTAAAATACAAGGTCGCGAAGAAGATAAAGCACAAAAAATGATTGATGACGCAAAAGCACTTGAAGCTGCTGGAGCGCAATTATTAGTACTTGAGTGTATTCCAAGTGCACTGGCAAAACGCATTACAGAAGCTCTAAGTATCCCAACTATTGGTATTGGTGCAGGCAGCTTAACTGACGGCCAAATACTTGTAATGCATGACCTGGTTGGTATTTCGGCAGGTTACATTCCTAAATTTTCTAAAAACTTTTTGCTCGAAACAGGCAATATGCCTGAAGCCGTTCAAAAATATTGTACAGATGTTAAAAGTGGCGCATTTCCAAGCGCTGAACATGAGTTTAAATAATGCAATCAATAACTGAAATCAGATCGTTACGTAGTCAAATTAAAGCATGGCGCCAAGCAGGTCTTAGCGTGGCACTTGTGCCAACAATGGGCAACTTGCACCGTGGGCATTTTTCGCTAGTAGAGAAAGCAAAAAACTTGGCCGACAAAGTCGTTGTAAGTATTTTTGTAAATCCAATGCAATTTGGTGCTAACGAAGATTTAGATAACTATCCTCGTACGCTAAACGAAGACAAACAAGGCCTTGCTGAATTAGGCACTGATATTGTATTTACCCCAAGCGTAGAAACAATCTATCCTAACGGACTAGGTGCACAAAGCTTTGTAGATGTGCCTGACATTTCATTAGGCTATTGCGGCGGCTCACGTCCAGGTCACTTTAGAGGCGTTGCAACAATCGTGACTAAGTTATTTAACTTAGTGCAACCAGATTACGCCTGCTTTGGTGAAAAAGATTTTCAGCAATTACAAGTAATCAAAACTATGGCACGCGACTTATCAATTCCGGTTGAAGTTATTGGTGTACCTACAATGCGAGAAGTTTCTGGCCTTGCTATGAGCTCACGTAATGGTTACTTATCTGATGATCAAAAAGCGACTGCAACCGTATTATTTAAAGCCCTTAATACGTGCGCTGAGCAACTTAAAAGTGGCGAGAAAGACTTTGTAAAACTTGAAAGCTTAGCTAAACAAAGTTTAGAGCAAGCAGGCCTAAAACCAGACTATTTTGAGATTGCTCAACGAGATACATTAAAAACTGCTACAATCGAAGATACTCAATTTGTTATTTTAGCCGCAGCCTATTTTGGTGGTGTTAGATTGATCGACAATATCCAAGTCGAAATTTAATATTATTGCGACTCCATTTTAAGGATAAGAAGCATGCACACTTTAA
Source organism: Pseudoalteromonas sp. SR44-2 (assembly GCF_014163745.1). Taxonomy (NCBI): domain Bacteria; kingdom Pseudomonadati; phylum Pseudomonadota; class Gammaproteobacteria; order Alteromonadales; family Pseudoalteromonadaceae; genus Pseudoalteromonas; species Pseudoalteromonas sp. SR44-2. The sequence continues at coordinate 31,837 of NZ_JACJDW010000005.1, forward strand.
TAAAAACAAGCGTAGTCGCCCTTACTTTTGCACTATTGGCAGGTTGTCAAAACCAAGTTGAAAACCCTGAAATGAATCAGTGTGCTCAACAAAACTACCAGTGTGAAAGTAGTTGTGAACAGCAAACAACTGCTGAGGGCTTAAAGCAACAAGTATGCTCTGCAAAGTGTGTTGAGAGCTATAATCAATGTAAAGCACAAGCCGAAAAATTAGGTAATATTTAATTCCTAAAAGTTTTTAGTTTTAGGCACAAAAAAACCGCTCAATGAGCGGTTTTTTATTGCTTATAGTTTATCATACCAATTTTATTAAAAACATGACCATCCTAGCGTATTAAATAACTCACTAACTACGTTAAAAATTATTTATATAGAACAACTATGTATCATAATTTTAGCCTTGTTATTGCGCTATTTTCTTATCGCTATAATAACTCACTAATTTAATGCAATTGGTATTAGTTCAAACCAAGCTTCTTAAGTTCTGTTTCTACTAGCTTTGCAGAAAGTGGTACATAACCATCTTTTTCTACAATTTGCTGACCATCTTTTGAAAGTACCATTTTTAAGAATTGCGCTTCCATTGGAGACAACGGCTTGTTTGGGTGCTTATTCACATAAAGGTATAAAAAGCGAGATAATGGATATTTGCCTTGTGCAACGTTATCAAGTGTTGCATCAACAAAGTTATCGCCTTTTTTAGCTAGCGGTACTGTACGGACGCCCGATGTTTTATAACCTATACCTGAGTAACCAATTGCATTTAATGAAGATGAAATTGACTGTACTACTGATGCAGAACCCGGTTGCTCATTTACGTTATTACGGAAATCACCTTTACAAAGTGCTTTCTTTTTAAAGTAACCATACGTACCTGATACTGAGTTGCGTCCGTAAAGTTGCACATCTTTAGCTGACCAATCACCTGTTAGACCAACATCGCTCCAGCGGTTAACTTGCTCTGGTGCGCCACATTTTCGAGTAGATGAAAAGATAGCATCTACTTGGTCAATACGAAGACCTTCAATTGGGTTATCTTTATGTACAAATACAGCAAGTGCATCAATAGCTACGCGAACTTCAGTTGGCTTATAACCGTAACGTTTTTCGAATGCTTCGATTTCTTTAGATTTCATTTTACGGCTCATTGGACCTAGGTTAGCTGTACCTTCGGTAAGTGCCGGTGGAGCAGTAGAAGAACCTGCTGCTTGAATCTGAATATTTACATTTGGGTAAATACGTTTGTACTCTTCAGCCCAAAACGTCATCATGTTGGCTAAAGTGTCAGAACCTACTGATGAAAAGTTGCCTGAAACACCACTAATTTTTTGATACTCAGGAATATTTTGGTCTAGAGCAACTGCTTGTGCAGATACGAAAGTTGTAACAGCCACACCCATTGCGGCAACTAAGTTTTTAAATTTCATGTAGAGTTCTCCGGTTTGTTCGTTCCATTTTCTAACTGCTGCCCACTCTAATGTGAGTACATGACAGTTACATTACTCTTAAATGACACTTTTATGACTTGACCTATTAGCTTAATTATTTAGTCAGCGAAACTATTTTATCTATTGAAAATTCAAAAGAAAAACATGATCCTTTGTTAACTTCACTGCGAATATTTAATTTACTATCATGGCGAGTTAACACATGTTTTGTTATAGCGAGCCCTAAGCCTGAGCCACCTGTTGTTCTACTGCGAGCTTTATCTACACGATAAAAACGCTCAGTTAATCGGTTAATATGCTCAGGCGCAATACCATCACCATTATCGGTAACACTAAAACACGCTTTATTGTTTTTGCGCTGCCAGCATACTTCTACTTTACCGCCTGGTTTTGTGTAATGAATCGCGTTGAATACTAAATTAGAAAACGCACTACGCAGTTCATCCTCAGAGCCTTTAATATCAAGGGTTTTATCAATATCAAAAATAAGTTCGTGGCCTTTGTCTTGATTAATTGAGTTTGCTTCAGTGTGAATATAACCAAGTAATTGCGGCACATTTATAGCTTTATCGTTGTCTTGGCGACGAGCACCTTCAATACGCGAAAGCGATAGTAATTGGCTGACTAAGCTATCCATGCGCTTGCATTGTTCAAGCATAGTATTTTGCGCTTTGTTCCACATTGCTGGCGGCGGCATCATGTCGCCATCCATCATCTCAAGATACCCTGTAACCACTGTAAGCGGTGTACGTAGTTCATGCGACACATTCGCTACAAAGTCTTTACGCATCTGTTCAAGCTGTTTTAAGCGCGTTACATCACGTACCACAACCATAAGTTGCGTACTTGCATATGGCATTACCCTAAACTCCAGCACCTGCTCAATACTGTGACCGTTATCCAGCTCAAGCGCATCGTCAAATTCGCCTTTGTGCATGTATTTAGCAAACTTAGGTTCGCGAATTAAATTATCAAGGCGCTGACCATGATCGGTAGGCCACTGCAAACCAAGCACTTTAAGGGCTAATTGATTACACCACACAATACTTAAATCGTTTTGTAATACCACAACCGCATCAGGTACCGCTTCAGCCCCATCGCGAAAGCGACGAATTAAATCTGCAAGCTCATTACGTTTTTTACGATTACGATGCTGGAGATGATAAATACCTTCGAACACTTGCTCCCATGCACCCTCACCCTCTGGCGGATTAAAGCTGCGTTGATTAAGTAGCCAATCGCTCAAACGATAAAGTTGATGGTAGTGCCAAATAAGGAGGGAAAAAGATCCTAAAAATAAAAGCAAAAATGGCGCGCCAACCAGCACACCAATTAATAGTAAGGGTAAAAAATAGATAAACAGGCGCTTTACTAACGCCTGCTTATTAACAACTCGATACATACACTCACTTTACCTTAGAGTAGTAATACATGCGTATTTTACACATTAGCTAAGCTTTAAGCTGATCACAGCTTACTTGAAAAACGATACCCAGCGCCACGTACTGTTTGCACCAAACGGTCATGTCCAAGTGGGCCAATTGCTTTACGCAGGCGACGAATGTGAACATCAACAGTGCGATCTTCTACGTAAACGTTAGTTCCCCACACATGATCAAGCAGTTGTTCACGGCTATAAACACGCTCTGGGTGAGTCATAAAAAAGTGCAGTAATCTAAATTCGGTTGGCCCCATATCAAGCTCGTTACCTTCTGAGGTAACACGATGAGAAATAGGGTCTAAACGCAGGCCATGTACTTCAATAGCTTCTTCTAATGAGGTTGGCGATACACGGCGAATAACCGCTTTAATACGTGCCATAAGCTCTTTAGGAGAAAACGGCTTGGTGACGTAATCATCTGCACCTACTTCAAGGCCGCGTACTTTGTCTTCTTCTTCGCCGCGAGCTGTAAGCATAATAATTGGGATTTGGCGGGTGTGTTCGTTTTGCTTAAACTTTTTAGCAATTTGAATACCGCTTCCACCTGGTAACATCCAATCAAGTAAAACCATATCTGGGTAAGGTTCAACCATAGCTGCAATAGCAGAGTCGTAATCTTCTGCTTCAATTGCTTGAAATCCATTTTGCTCTAAAACAAAAACCAACATCTCCCTGATAGGAGCTTCGTCATCTACGACTAGTACTTTACGTGACATTCCAATTTATCTCTTACGCTATCGAATTAGTTTTCATTATTATGACTAAGTATGACATTTTTATGAAAGTGTAACGTGTAAATTAAAATGGTGGTAAAAAAAACACAAATTAGTGACAAAAAACCTCATTAACGTCATATTTTTAAAACCTTTTTAATATTTAACGTAATAAAAAGAGATTTACGATAAATTTATGTAATAGCTAACTTTTTAAAATTATCTTTTTTGTATCGCTATTTAAACCACTAAACAATATTAAACTAGCTGGGATCATTGTTTTACTAACCAAGACATTTTTACAGATCGATCGTTTAAAAGTAGCTTTAAAGCCCTTTTAAAATCAACAAACCCGCCTGTGTAACAAACAATACGCTCAAAAATAGATCTAAATTTTACTAAGCTCCAAATAAAGGATCAGATTTTTACCAAGCCGATCAACCCTCAGATCAGAGTTGTACCTAGTCAAAGCCATAAGTTGTTGATTGTTTATACAAATAAATAACGATCAAATTATCTCAGAACCTATATATAGCATTAAAGTGTATTTGGCTTAGTAAAGTAATGATCCGAAAAAGGCTGTGTTAGTAAATGCGTGATCCCAAAATTCCGCGTTGGTAATGCAGTGATCTGATCAAAAAACCGTAATCTGTAATATAAAAAGGGCTGACATTAAAAAAGCCAGTAACAAAGTTACTGGCTTAAATGATCAATTATAAATTGATCTATTATCTAATTTTAGGGTCTAGTTCGCCGCTTAAGTATTTAAGGTGCATTTCATCAAGTGAAATTGGCTTAATTTTACTAGCCTGACCAGAAGTACCAAACGAGTTATAGCGTGCAACGCAAATCTCTGTCATTGCTTTTGTAGCTTCAGCTAGGTATTTACGTGGATCAAAGTTAGATGGGTTAAGCGCCATATGACGGCGAATTGCACCGGTAGATGCTAAACGCAAATCGGTATCAATATTTACCTTGCGAACACCAAACTTAATGCCTTCAACAATCTGCTCAACTGGCACACCATAAGTTTCTGGAATTTCGCCACCGTACTGATTAATAATTTCTAACCATTCTTGAGGAACTGAAGATGAGCCATGCATCACTAAGTGCGTGTTAGGAATACGGGCATGAATCGCTTTAATGCGATCAATCGCTAAAATGTCATCTGTTGGTGGGCGAGTAAATTTATAAGCACCGTGTGAAGTACCGCAAGCAATTGCAAGTGCATCAACGTGTGTTTTATTTACAAAATCAGCCGCTTCTTCAGGGTCTGTTAGCATTTGATCAGTTGTTAATAACCCTTCTGCGCCAACGCCATCTTCTTCGCCAGCTTCACCTGTTTCAAGTGAACCAAGTACACCTAGCTCGCCTTCAACCGATACGCCACAGGCATGCGCCATAGCAACAGTTTCGCGCGTTACTTCTACATTGTATTCGTAGCTTGAAGGGGTTTTTCCGTCGCTCATTAACGAGCCATCCATCATTACTGATGAAAAACCAAGCTGAATTGAACGCTGACACACACCTGGCGATGTGCCGTGATCTTGATGCATTACAACTGGGATATGTGGCCATTCTTCAACGGCTGCTAAAATCATATGACGAATAAATGGAGCACCAGCATAAGCACGTGCACCAGCTGATCCCTGAACGATTACTGGGCTGTTTGTTTTGTCAGCCGCTTCCATTATTGCGCGCATTTGCTCTTGATTGTTAACATTAAAAGCAGGTACGCCGTAACCATGCTCTGCTGCATGATCTAAAAGTTGTCGCATACTGATTAAAGCCATTGGGTATTCTCCAATTTATCGACAGTAGTTCCCTACCATCTAGTTTGAACGGATGTGTTAGTTTGGCGTTATAACAACGCCACGAAAAACCACTGCTTTGCAGTAATATTCCGTCTAAATTAACGACTAAATTAGGGTGAGAGGTATTTAGTAATTAATTGTCGGTGAGGGCTATTACCCCCTCACCTTACGCCACTAAAATTACTTAGCGCGCGACTCTAGCATTTCAACTGCTGGAAGTATTTTGCCTTCTAAAAACTCTAAGAACGCACCACCACCAGTAGAAATATAAGATACTTTATCGGCAATGCCGTATTTATCGATTGCGGCTAAGGTATCACCACCACCGGCGATTGAAAACGCATTTGAGTTAGCAATTGCTTGTGCAATAGCACGAGTACCATTACCAAACTGGTCAAACTCGAACACGCCAACAGGGCCATTCCATACAACAGTGCCTGCATTTGCAATAATTTTTGCAAGCTTGCTCGCTGTATCAGGGCCAATATCAAAAATCATATCATTGCTTGTTACTTCGCTTACATCTTTAAGCGTAGCTACAGCAGATTCAGAAAACTCATTACCAACCACTACGTCAGTCGGTACCGGAATTTCACCATTATTAGCAATCGCTGCTGCACATAAACGATTCGCTTCATCCATTAAATCAGGTTCGTAAAGCGACTTACCAACGGGGCTACCTGATGCAGCAATAAAGGTATTTGCAATACCGCCGCCGGTAACTAATTGGTCAACAATTTTAGAAAGTGAATCTAAAACGGTGAGCTTAGTAGATACTTTAGAACCACCAACAATCGCCACTAATGGACGAGCTGGATTATCAAGTGCTTTGCCTAACGCTTCGAGCTCAGCCGATAACAGCGGACCTGCACATGCAACATCGGCAAATAAGCCAACGCCATGGGTAGATGCTTGTGCACGGTGAGCCGTACCAAATGCATCCATTACATATACATCACACAGTGCAGCTAGTTGCTTAGATAACGCTTCGTCGTTTTTCTTCTCGCCTTTGTTAAAGCGCACATTTTCAAAAACAACCACTTCGTTATCAGCAATATCAGCACCGTTTAGGTAATCTTTTTCTAAACGTACAGTTTGCTCTAGGGCATCATTTAAGTAATTAGCTACAGGTGCAAGCGAAAACGCTTCATCGTATTCCCCTTCCGTAGGACGGCCAAGGTGTGACATAACCATTACTTTAGCGCCTTTTTCAAGGGCTAGTTTAATAGTAGGTAGTGCTGCACGAATACGCGCATCTGACGTCACTTTACCTGCTTTAACTGGTACATTTAAATCTTCACGAATTAATACGCGTTTGCCGTTTAAATCTAAATCTGCCATTTTTATGACCGACATGAACATCTCCTTAGTTAACGATACTGAACCTGAAAAATACGTTTAAAATTATTATATTAATAAATTACTTATTCACTGCCATCATAGCACGCGCTGTGTCGAGCATACGATTAGCAAAACCCCATTCGTTATCACACCATACTAATAACTTTATCAGTCGTTTGTGACTAACACGTGTTTGTGTGCCATCAATAATACAAGAATGTGGGTCGTGATTAAAATCAACCGATACAAGCGGCTCTTCGGTATAACTTAAAATACCTTCTAAGCGGTCTTTTGCTTGTGCTTTAAGTGCATTATTTACTGCATTTAAATCTACATCGGTATTAACCGTTACACTTAAATCCATTGCCGTGACATTTATAGTAGGTACACGTACGGCGATGGCTTCAAAACGGCCTTTAAATTTAGGTAAAATACGGTCTATACCACGAGCGAGCTTTGTATCAACTGGAATAATTGATTGGCTTGCAGCGCGAGTACGGCGTAAATCATGATGATAACCATCAATCACTTGTTGATCGTTCATCGACGCATGAATCGTTGTAATAGCACCTGACTCAATACCAAATGCATCATCTAATACTTTAATAACCGGCACAACACAGTTAGTTGTACACGATCCGTTAGAAACAATTGTGTGCTCGCTTTTAAGCTCATCGTCGTTAATGCCATACACAATCGTAGCATCAACATCGTTATCGGCCGGATGCGAAAACAACACCTTTTTAGCGCCTGCGGTAATATGTAACTGCGCATGTTCACGCGAGTGATAAACACCCGTACATTCAAGTACAACGTCTACATCGAGCGTTTGCCAAGGTAATTCAATTGGGTTTTCTTCACAAAAAAGTGCAATGGTATCGCCTGCAACACTAATGGTGTCTTCACCAAGTTTTACAGGAAAAGAAAAACGACCGTGGGATGTGTCGTATTTTAATAAATGAGCAATAGCTTCAGGATCAGCAAGTTCGTTAATCGCAACAATTTTTATATCGTCGCTCAAACCAGACTCGTATAACGCGCGGACAATATTTCGACCAATACGACCAAAACCATTAATTGCAAGTTTGATTGCCATGAAATATAAAATCCACTCTTTTAGCGTGCAGATAAAGGCAATACGCCTTTTAGATGTCTGTATTGTAATCGACCTTGCATCTGATTATAAGAGGGAAGCATTAGAAACTTTAAATTAAGAGCAAAGAGCTTAGGCATTGCAAGCTCTTCGAGGGGTCTGACTTTTTAAATTAAGTTTTTTATACTAAATTTTTCAAAGCGTTAATTATATCTTCTGGCTCAGAACGAGTACGATAATCAACATCAACATACCGCCAAGTCACTTTACCTTGTTTATCTAAAACAAAGGTGGCAGGGATCGGTAAAACACTACTATTGCCATTGTTCACCGACTCTAAATCTAGGCCTCGGTCTACTCGCATATGCTCGAGTAAAAATGTGGGTACTTGCCATGCTACTCCGTAGCTTGCTGCTACATCGGCATTTTGATCACTCAGCACTAAAAAATCCATGTTAATTATATCGCTTTCGCTCATTGAGCCATCGGGTACTTGCGGGCTAATAGCCACCAGCTGCGCACCTAAAGCATGAATTTCAGGTAAACGTGACTGCAGTGCTTTCAGTTGTAAATTACAGTACGGACACCAACTACCTCGATAAAAAGTAACAACCACAGGCCCTTTAGCAAGTAACTCAGTTAACTGCACCGATTGACCATGTTGATTTGGTAACTCAAAACTTGGTGCAATTTGGTTTAAATCAAGTGCATTAGCACCTTGTTGAAACGCTTTTGCTTATGCAATCGTTTCATCAACACCTTTAATAAAATCAGGATTACCTTTGCGCCCTGCTGCTACTTTTGCCTCAGTTTGTGCTTTTAACGTGTTGGTTTCATCGCTCATAATATGGCTACCTTCAAATTAATCAAAAACTTAAAGCCAGCTTACATTATGAAAATGTATTTGAAATGAAAATTTTAACTTAATCATTTACCTCTAAATCAAACACCACGTTTATTGATGATTTAAATGTAATAGTTTCTTGTAAATAACTGCCTTGCTCGAATGGATTTCTAGTAACTTTAGAGCCGGTCACAACTATTCTCTCAAAATCATCTACGCCATAACCATAACTTGAACGGTTAGAATTTGAATTAATACTGTAAATTTTTCCAATCTCTGCGCCAAATGCTTTGGCAAGCTTACCCCCTTTAACTATAGCGTTATCTATTGCGCCTTGTGTTGCTTCAGCTTCTAACTGCGAGGCTTTTGAAGACATAAGCTCAATATTCGTCAGTTCATTAATTTTTACACTTAGTGCAAAATCGATAAAATCATTCACTTTTTCAATATTTCTTAATGTTACTTTAAGTGTTCGTGTTGCTACATATCCTGCATTAATTGCTGTACCGCTCTCGACATTAAACATATCGTCATCATTATGAGTTAACAGGCTTGTAGCAGAAACATCAGTCTCCTTAACACCATACTTGCTTAAACCTTTAAGTAACAAATTTACTCGGTCATCAACATCACGTTTAGCATCAAGTGATTTGTCTTTAAAGCTTATTACTTCAAAAGAAATCTTAGCCATATCGGGCTTTGCTAATACCTCAGCAGTACCCTGCACTGCAATATGGCGATTAGCAGGTAAGCTTGAATTAGCAAAAGTGATAAGTGGGAATAATGTTAGAAAAATAGTAGTGATGAGTTTCATATTCGTTCCTTGAGGTAATTAGTTAAATAATGATTATGTAACCGTACTTATAGTCATACGGATAACAATAAAAGTAAACTGCTCTTTATTGTAGGCGGGAGTTTATCTCGCGCGGCATAAAGCCCCGCCTACAGCCAACCTACGTCAACTCGCCTACTTTTAACTCTTTGCCGCGGCTTATTTGATGGCACTGGGCTAGCAGTAACTCGGCGGTCGCTTGTGCATCGGTTAATGCGTGGTGGCAATGATAGCCTGGTAGCTCATAACGTGTGCGGCAAGCATTAAGGGTTAAATCATCTTGTTTTATTTCAGTTGAATGATGGAGTAAGCGCTTTTGTTCAATATGGAGTGTGTCGATTATAAGTTTAGGACGTATAGTTATATTGGCATTTTTAAGCGCTATTTTTAAAAACCCCCAATCGAGCATGGCATTATGAAACACTAGAATACAATCACTAAAGTGGCTGCTTAGTTGCGTTAATATACTGCACAAGCTCTGTCCTTTTGTTATAGCATCGTCGCTAATCCCATGAAAAACAGGGCTTTGCTCAAGGCTTTTTACGTTTTTATTTATAAGGTGCTGCGACTCGCTCATTTTTATACATTGGTTATCTATTATCACCCACGCTACCGATACAATTTCGTGCTGTTTTGCATCAAGCCCAGTGAGCTCTAAATCAATCACTAAGTAACGTTGTTGTAAGGCATTTTTACCTAGTAATTTACGGCGCTTTAAATACCGAGTGAGCAGCTTTTTTACCATGTTAGTAATCCATCATTATAAACTGCCACGAGCAAACTTAAACGCGGCGGCTTGCTGCGCTTGTTTAACAAGGTAAAACGCTTCTTTTAGCTGATGGCGCTCTAGTGAGTTTAATTTATTAGGATTAATACAATTACTCGGTAAGCCCTCTTCGTTTATTTGTGTACTCAAGCGCAACTGCGTTAAGAACCGCCAGCAGTCTTTTAGGTTGTATATATCTTCTTTGCTGATCAGTTTATGTTTTAGTAGTGCGTCCAACCGCTCTTGCGTGTTGGCGCGCCTAATACCCGCTTTTAAAGCGTATAACCGCACTATGTCATTTATAATTACTACACCGCGTTTTTTTAAATCTATGTATTTATTATTTTGATCTGTTTTTTCTGTTTTAAATTTATTAAATAAACCAATTGGCACGCTGTTGCTGCTTATGTCGGTTGCCATTGCGGCATAGAATAAGTCGTTACGCGATATACGAATTAGTTGCTCGCAAAAAGCCGTGTATAAAGCGTTTGAACCTTCAATAAATCGCAGGTCAAAAAATATCTTACAGTTAAGCATTGCATTTGGAGTAGGGCTTTTTATCCATTTAAAAAAGCGCTCGCTCCAGTCGTTTACGCTCATACGGCACTCATCGCTGCTTGCCATAATATTACCTGGGCAACGCCTAATGCCGCACTCAACTAAGTTTTCACATACAAACTCTCCCATACTTTTAAAGTAAGCGTGTTGTTCGGTGGTTAAGTCGTTAGGGAGTAATAAGCCGTTATCTTGATCTGAATGCAGGGTTTGTTCTTCGCGTGCTTGCGAGCCAAAGCAAATAAAACTAAAGCTGGTTGGCGCTGCGCCATGCTCTTCTTGAAATAAGTGAATCAGGCGCGATGTAAGCGCATCGGTTAAACCACTGAGTAATTTACCAATTAGCGATATGTCGTCAATGTTGTACGAAAAACCACGCAAAAGTTCAGGGATTTCTTTTGCGTAGCGTTTTAAATCAGTAACAGTATGCGCTTTATATATGCGCCCAATAAGCTGTACGGGGTCGCTTTTTTGTTGGCGTAGTAAATCGGTGCTGGTTATCATCCCTATCGGGTTATGGTTTTCGTCAAGCACGGGCAAATGGTGAATATTGTATTTAAGCATTAAGTGCAGCGCTGAAAACACTCGGTTATTTTCAAATATAAACTTAGGTTTGGCGGTCATAATACTGCTTACTGCGTCTTGTGGATCTACCTCGTCGGCAAGTACTCGGTTGCGTAAGTCGCGGTCGGTTACCACCCCTACTAAGTGCGCGTGCTGCGTTATCATTATTGACGACACACCATGCTCTTTCATTTTTTTAGCGCTTTGCCTAATACTTGCATCGGGCATAAGCGTAATTGCTGTGCGCGTCATCAGCTCTGATATTTTACGTTCCGACCAGCTATCGTTTTTACTTTTATAATGCGATGACAACAACCGGTTAGCATGAGCGCGTACAAAGTATTGCTCAAACGATTTATATTCTCTGCGTAAAAAATCAAAATGCGTTTGAGAGAGCATATACACTATGCCCTCTTTTTGTACTTCTAACCTATTTTGAATTGCCTCACCGGTTAACAGCGACGGAAAACCAAAATAGTCACCTTGCGCTAAGCGCGTAACAACATCGCCCTTGCCATCAACTAGGTCGTACAAACCAGAGCGAATTAAAAATAGTTTAGGGTTTTCACTTTGTAACCACTGAGTCTGGTTTTCGCGGGTAAGGTAAATAATATCAAGATGATTTACAAAGTATTCGCATGCGCTGCTATCAAGCATAGTAAAAGGCGCTTGCAAACAAACGTATTGGGCTATTTCTTGTTGTTCTACACTCATTGTATTCGCTCTTTAAATGGTGATGTACCAATCTAATGTACTTATTTATTAAACAAATAAAAAGCCCGACTAAAGTCGGGCTTTGGGTGCTTTATATTTTGTAAACTATACCTATAAATGTTGCCTAGTGATCGTGCGCTTCAGCTGACCCTTTAGGGTTACGAATACCTTCTACCATTTCTTGAATTTCAATAGGTGTAGCTTGAGTAAATTTAAGAACAACTGCAGCTACTGCAAAGTTAATAATCATACCCACCAAGCCAATACCTTCAGGCGAAATACCTAAAAACCAATGTTCAGGATTGTTAAGCTCAGGGCTTACAAACTTGAAGAAGATAATATAAGCAGCGGTAAAGCCAATACCCGTTACCATGCCTGCAATTGCGCCCTCTCGGTTCATTGTTTTAGAGAATATACCCATAATAATTGCTGGGAAGAAACTCGCTGCCGCCAAGCCGAATGCAAATGCCACTACCGATGCCACAAATCCAGGTGGGTTAATACCAAAGTACGCGGAGATAACAATAGCGACCATGGCTGCCAACCTCGCTGCAAGTAACTCTTGCTTGTCGGTAATATCGGGCTTGAGGGTTCGCTTGAGTAAATCGTGCGAAACGGAGGTCGAAATAACCAGTAGTAAACCTGCTGTTGTAGACAATGCAGCGGCAATACCACCGGCAGCTACAAGTGCGATTACCCATGCTGGTAAATTAGCAATTTCTGGATTTGCTAATACCATAATGTCGCGGTCTACATTTACTTCGTTAGCACTGTTCGGATCGGTGATTTTACCCGCCGTGTAGAACATTTTGCCATCGCCGTTTTTATCATCAAATGTAATTAAACCTGTGCGTTCCCAGTTTTTAATCCATCCTGGTGCTTCTGCGTAAGCTGTACCGCTACCGTCTTTACCATTAATAGTATCAACCATGTTTACGCGAGCAAAGGCTGCAACCGCAGGTGCTGTAGTATAAACAATCGCGATGAACACAAGTGTCCATGCTGCAGAAATACGCGTGTCTTTTACGCGAGGTACAGTGAAAAAGCGTACAATTACATGTGGTAAACCAGCAGTACCTACCATTAACGCACCCGTAATAGCGAATACGTCAATCATGCTCTTAGAGCCTTCGGTATATTGCGCAAAACCAAGTTCAGCGCTTAAGCCGTCTAGTTTATCAAGTACGTACACGCCATCGCTGCCAATTAATGTGGCACCAAAACCGGTTTGTGGGAAGAAATGACCCGTCATCATCATCGAGATAAAAATGGCTGGTACAAGGTATGCAAATACAAGTACACAATACTGCGCTACTTGTGTGTAGGTAATGCCTTTCATGCCGCCAAGTACCGCATAAAAGAATACAATCACCATACCAATGTAAACACCGGTTTCAATTTCTACTTCTAAAAAGCGTGAAAATACCACGCCTACGCCACGCATTTGCCCTGCTATATAAGTGAAACAAATAAATATGGCACAAAAAATAGCAACTAAACGCGCGGTACGTGAATAGTAACGGTCGCCAATAAAGTCTGGCACAGTAAACTTGCCGAATTTACGTAAGTAAGGCGCTAAACACATGGCTAATAGTACATAACCACCTGTCCACCCCATTAAGTAAACACTGCCATCGTAACCTGCAAACGAAATAATACCCGCCATTGAAATAAACGACGCGGCGCTCATCCAATCGGCAGCTGTTGCCATACCATTAGCAAGAGGAGGTACGCCGCCGCCCGCTACATAAAACTCTTTGGTTGAACCCGCTCGGGCCCATATTGCTATGCCGATATAAAGCGCAAAGCTTAAACCAACAATTAAAAACGTGAGTGTTTGAACATCCATTGCTTAGCTCCTATTCGTCTACGCCGTATTTTTTATCTAACGTATTCATTTTGAAAACGTACACAAAAATCAAAGCAACAAAGGTATAAATCGCGCCTTGCTGGGCGAACCAGAAGCCAAGTTTAAACCCAAAAAAACGTACTTCATTAAGTACATCAACCAGTAATATGCCAAAGCCAAAAGACACGACAAACCACACTGCTAACAGTTTAAATAACAGCGAAATGTTTTCTGCCCAATAAGCTTTTGCTTGTTCTTCATCTTTAAAAGCCATTTTTGTTTTCCCCTTTAAGCACCGCAATATCGCGATGAGTGGTTTTTTATCTTCGCTTACCAATTTAGCAACGCTGGTTAAATATTGAATTGAGACCATAGTCGTAACAGCTTGTTAACGTTTACGTAAACTGCAGATTGGGTTTTATTTAAAACATCAAAAACCCTTTAATTACATAAAGTTAATTATGTATGGATATTTAAAATACAGAAAATATTACAAATTAGTTAATACTGCGACATTAGTCTAATACAATTACAAATTTAAATTTAAACCTTTAAATTCATAAACTTAAAAAATAAATGCCATTTATAAATAAAAATCTGCACGCACACTCGCTAGGAGTTCTGGTATTGTGTTAATTCCTCATAGGGTTGAGGAACTATTTAAAATAATAAGGTTTAATAACAACATGACTGCCGTACTCATTATTGTTGCTTTAAGTTATATAGGTGTGCTGTTTTGGCTCGCCAATTGGGGCGATAAAACAACCCCTTTGGCAAAGCGTATTAGCCATCACCCTTTTGTGTATTCACTCTCACTTGGGATTTACTGTACCTCTTGGACTTATTACGGTTCCGTGGGAACAGCCGCCACCAGCAGTTGGAGTTACTTGCCAATATTATTAGGCCCTGCGCTGCTGTTTTTATTCGGCCAAGGATTTTTACGTAAGCTGGTACTGGTAAGTAAAAAACAAAATATAACGACTATTGCTGACTTTATTTCAGCTCGTTACGGCAAACGTCAAACTACAGCAATAATGGTTACTGTAATCGCATTACTGGCAACCATTCCCTACATTGCACTGCAATTAAAAGCGCTTAGTACAAGCTTTTTACTTTTGCAAAACAGTAATAAAATATCCGGCGATATGCTCGCGCTTTCTGCCACACTAATTATGGCTTTATTTGCTATATTTTTTGGTACTCGCAAAGTTGATGTAACTGAATATCGCTCTGGCTTAATGCTCGCTGTTGCATTTGAATCTATGATCAAACTTATTGCTCTTATTGCCGTTGCGGGGCTTGCAGTATTTACACTTTTTAATTTACCTGAAGCCACCACGAACAAAGTAACTGAGTCTATTTGGGGTCACTGGAGCGATTTTAACTTTTTTAGCTTTAACTTTATTGGCCAGTCTTTAATGGCTGCAGCGGCTATTATATGTTTGCCTCGCCAGTTTCATGTAACCGTGGTCGACAACCAAAATAAACGCCACTTACTTACCGCTCGCTGGGCTTTTCCGCTGTATTTACTACTAACAGCCGCAATGATTTTACCTATCGCGACTGCGGCCATTCATCCTGAAATTGGCAGCGGCTATTCACCCGACAGCTTTGTACTGGCGCTACCGCTAATTAACGACAACGCTTTTTTAACCACCTTTGTATTTATAGGTGGACTATCGGCCGCCACCGCAATGATAGTGGTAGCAACGCTTACATTAAGCACGATGATTTCAAACGATGTGGTACTGCCGTTAATGCTGCGTAGAAAGTTTAAACGTAACTTAATTACCAGCAGTTATAAGTCTCGTATTTTACTAGTAAGGCGCTTTGCTATTGCGGGAATATTAATTTTGGCTTATTTCTATCAACAATGGTTTGGCCACAGCAGTGCACTGGCAAGTATGGGCTTGGTGGCTTTTTCACTTGTTACACAATTACTGCCCTCTATTGTGGGTGGTTTATATTGGCGAAAAGGTCATGCTTATGGGGTTTATGCAGGTTTAGTGGCTGGCTTTATTTGCTGGATACTATTTCTAATGCTGCCAATACTCGATGCCGGCACAACCCTTGATAGCGAGCTACAACAAACACTTATCACGCGTGGAACCTTAATAGCTTTGTTTGCCAATATTGGTTGTTATATTAGTTTTTCACTTGGGGCTGAGGAACGCTTAATTGATAAAATTCAGGCCGCTGCTTTTGTTAACCCTAAAGATCAGGCTATTTTATCAAGGCGCTTAAATAAAGACGTAAAAGCCACCGTTTACGACTTTAAAATACTACTGCAAACATTTCTAGGTATTCAGCGCAGCCAACAAGTGTTGGCCCATTACGCACTCGCCCATCATTTAAGCGATAACAACGCACACCCAGAGCCTGAATTTATAGCTTACTGCGAACGCGCATTAACGGGCGTGCTTGGTGCATCGTCAGCGCAAGCATTAATACATACGGTATCGTCGGGTAAACGTATGGCGTTTGAAGAAGTAGTAAACTTTTTTGACGAAACCACACAAGCGCTGCAATTTAATCAAAACCTGTTATTTACCTCACTCGAAAATTTAAGCCACGGTATTTCAGTTGTTGATAAAGATTTAAAACTCGTTGCATGGAACAAACGCTACAATGAAATGTTTGGCTACCCTGAAGGCTTTTTAGAAGTAGGCCAACCCATAGAAGACATTATTAGATACAACGCTAACCGTGGTGAATGTGGCCCCGGTGAAATAGAACGCCAAGTAGAAAAACGTGTACAGCATTTAAAATATGGCAGCTCGCATCATTTTATTCGCCACCGTCGTAATGGCCAAGTATACGAAATGATTGGTAATCCGCTGCCCGATGGCGGATTTGTTACCAGCTTTTCAGATATTACAAACCACATAAGTACGCAAAATGCGCTTGAAGAAGTAAACATGGATCTTGAAAACCGCATAGAAGCACGTACTCAAGAAGTACAAACTATTAATAAAGACTTACAAGCTCAAATAGATAGTCGTGTACAAACCGAGCAAGCACTTACTTTAGCTAAACGAGAAGCAGAGCAAGCCAACGACAGTAAAACGCGCTTTTTAGCACTGGCGAGCCACGACATTTTACAGCCATTAAATGCAGCACGTTTATACCTTGCCGCCATTGACGAAAAACAGCTCGACAGCACTAACCAAAACAGCTTTGAAAAATTAGGCGACAGTCTCGATTCAACCGTACATTTAATGTCGGCATTGCTTGAAATAGCTAAGCTTGAGCAAGGCGCTATGACCCCTACCCCTCGCCACTTTTATATTGAAGATATTTTAGCCCCACTGCAAAGTGAATACGCTATTTTATCAAGTGATAAAGGCCTTAAGCTTAGTGTGCGTTCAAACCAGCAAATTGTGCACAGCGATATAACCTATTTGCGCCGAATTATTCAAAACTTGGTCTCTAATGCAGTTAAATACACCGATAATGGCCGTGTATTAATTGCCTGCAGGAACCGAAAGCATAATTTACGAATAGAAGTATGGGATACAGGCCCAGGTATTAGCGAAGTAGAGCAAGCTAAAATATTTAACGACTTTTACCGTGTTGAGTCGGGCGACAACAAAGGCGTAGGCTTAGGCCTCGGTGTAGTAAAACGTATGGCTGACTTACTAAGTTTGCCTCTTGATGTGCATTCTGAGCCAAATAAAGGTAGCCGTTTTAGCATTGAGGTGCCTTATGGCGAAGAGCAGTTTGTGCAACAAAAACCAACCGCTAGCAGCCTAATAGAAAACCGCGCAGCAATTAATATTGTTGCCGTAGACGACGACCCTGAAAATTTAGCAGCAATGGCAAGCTTACTTAAAAAGTGGCAAGCTAATTACACCCTTTTTGATAACGTAGATAATGTACTGGCGCACGCTAAGCAAAACGCTTCACCCGATGTTATTTTAATGGACTACCAATTAGGCAATGACTGCGATGGGATAACGCTCATTAAAACCCTGCGCGAAATTTGGCAAAGCCAAGTCCCTGCTATTTTAATTACCGCAGTGCGCGACACAGAGCTTAAACAAGAAACCAAAGCCGCTAATATTCATTATTTAAGTAAACCAATAAAACCGGGCAAACTAAAAGCACTGCTTAATCACAGTACTTAATTTTGTACTTTAGTTACCTAGCCTTAGCTAAATAAACAAAAAGCCCAGTATGTTTACTGGGCTTTGCTTTATAAAGTGTCCGTATATTTTATATGTCTTTTGAGCGGCTTCGAAGCTTTTGAAACAACCAACTTAACCCCACTAACGAAAGCCCTAAACCAATAAACGAAAGCGCTTTAAGTAAGCCCTCCAAGTTAGCCATATCAATTAAAAACACTTTAACAATAACTGCAGCTAGTATGCCTAGGCCTACTTTTTGTATTAATAATTGATTTTTTAAATGACCAAAAATAACAGTACCCGCACCCAATACTAACCAAATAACAGAGTAGCTATAGAGCTCTGCATTGCTCGCCCCTTTTGATAAGTAAATGTAAGGACCTTGCCAGTACTGACGAATAAAGCTGTTTATTGCCAATAATATAAAGCCACCTGCAACGGCCAATATAAATGGCGTAGCTTTAGCATTTATTGGTTTTACAAGCTTGGCCAGCCAAAACGTTAATCCTGCAGGTACTAACCACAATAGTAATAACCAGTTAAATATTGGCAGCTCACCTATGTAAAGTGATTCAAATAATGGGTTATCGTCAAGCAGTGTTTTAATAGCAAAAAGCCCTGCTAACCCAGCAAGTGCAAAACCCGCCACTTGGTATAACTTAGCTAAAGTACCAGCAAGTTTTGCTCTGTGTAAATACACACACCCTAAAGCCAGCCAGTTACAAGTAAGGAGTATTTGTTCGTAAAAGTTAAGTGAATCAAATTGCGGATAATGCCCTACTAACTGATAACTTGTTTCGGTAGTAATAAAAAGCGCTAAACAATGAAGGGCTGCACCTTCGAGCCATATTTTTAGTTTTGATGAGTCAAAGCACTTAGCTGCGGCAAAAAATAACGCAATACATATCGGATAAACCACAATACTCCAATGCAAACCAAATACCGTAAGTGCATCGTAACTTGGCGTCCAAGGCGCAAGCGTTAAGCGCATTAATAACGCAGCAACCAAGGCTTTTATAGGCCAATGCGGCATAGGCACGCTATAGCGTTTAATAAGTACGCTTATAAGTAATACTTGTACAGCAAGTGCAATGGTTAGGCCGCTGTCACTTAGTAGCATGGTAATTGCTAACGTAATATTGGCATTAGCGCCTACCCAATAAGTAAAACGCTGAAATAGCGTTGTGCTATGTTGCGCGAGATGCTGCGCACACTTTATTAAAATAGCGGCCACTACAAACAATACAACGGCCCAAAGTGGATATGCAGTACTTAACGCAGAATTAGGAATAAGCGTATATAAAGTAGCTATTATTACAAATACACTAAACGCCCCCGTTACATGAAATGCCAAACGCTTACTCTGTTTTTTACCGTAATAAAGCCCGTATCCCGTAAGTAACAATCCGAGTAATAAACCCAAACCGTATTCATTTTTGAATATAAAGAGGGCGTCATCAAATAGGTTTGGCGAAAGATGCGTGCGCTGAGCGCCTAATACTAATAGCGTTGAAATAACTAACGCTACGCCCTGCCAAATATCCCAACGGCTATTTTTAAGGACTAAAAACAACACCAATACAATACTCAACACACCGATTGTTTGCCACTGCATATCAAAGTGACTTATTAGCATAGTAAATATTAAGGGCGCTATAAAAGCGAGTAGTAATGCATGATCTGGAAGCACTTTAAGTAAACTTTTTAAACTGTGCGGGCGATGTTCAATAACATTAAGTTTTAGACCTAAGCGCGGTATAGCAATTAACCCTACAATACTAAGTAAAGCAAGTGCCCCCATTAACCAAACGGTATTAGCTTTAAGTAGCGTAAAACCAACTAAATACCAGCCAATGTGCCCAGCCCATAGTAAATACCACAACCAAGCTCGCTGTACTTTATGTGCAACTAACGCAGCCGACAAACTTACAAAGCCAATATACATTAACAGCGCAAATAAGTTACCACTGCCAGTGCTAACCCATATTGGTACGCTGTAAGCGCCAATAATACCAAGCACGGCCAATAGCGGGCCTAACCTAAGCGCCATCGCGCTTGCACTAATTGCTATAATAGCTAACGCAAAAAATGCCACGGTAGGGCTCAGCATGTCGTAACTGCTGTAAGCTAAAAGCGTTAAAGCAAAACAGGTAATAAACCCGCCGCTTGCAAGCGCTGCGGGTATGTAATTATTAAAGCCTTCAAATACAATGCGTTTATGGTGTAAATAAGCTGCGGCTGCAATTAGGCCAAGCCCAAATAAGCCACCTAAACTCAACCTCATTACAGGCGATAATAATCCAGCTTCTAGGCTGTATTTAGCTAAAAATATGCCCCCAAACGCAAGCGCTATTGCGCCTATCCAGGTCATCCAGTTCTCTTCAAACCCTGCGCGTAATTTATTAAATAGCAATTCTATGGCTGATGTTTCAGCTGGTTTGGCTTTTTTAGGAGGCGCTGATGGCTGATTTATTACAGGTGGCGACGCGTTTTGGGACGTTAAGTTTGGCTGTGCTTTATGAGCAATAGGCTCTGATCTTGAAAGCGCTGCCTGAGCCGTAGATGCTTCACTTTGAGGTTCACTTTGCGATATCGATTTATGTGTTTGTAGATGTGTTATTTTGGCCCTTAAAACAGCAACTTCTTGTTTTAATCCATTTAACTGCACTAGCGCTATTAAGCCGCAAATAGCACCGGCAACTACAACCAGTATTACTATGACGGCTAACCCAACTAAATCATCCATGGCACACTCTTATTAATTATTATGCCCTGAGTGTACCTAATTATTAATGAGTAGGTAAATTTTGTTCAACAAAAAAGCCTAAGTACTTAAAGTGCTTAGGCTTTATGCTACTTAATATGCTTAGGTTTATTCAACACTATCGGTAATAGTGCGCTCTAGGGTCATCTTATAACCTGAGCTTGTTGTTTCATCATGCTCTAAAATCAATATGTAGTTACCCTCTTGTGTAAAGTCCATATCGCTTTGTTGAATAAGCACAATTTGCTGGCCGTTGTCTTCATATACAACATAAACCGTGTAAATTTCGTTATCTACAACCTGCTCTTCTTGGTCATACTTATCAAGCCCGTCAACCACGTTAGTTGTATCGTCTACTGTTTCGCCATTAAGTGTAAAGTACACATCAACATCTGAAACCGACTGCCCTGCGTAGCTTTCAATTAGGTTTACAACCGATACCGTGTGGCTGTAACTACTTGGTGTTAGGCTTTCTTCAACGCTCATCATACGCAAACCGTTATCAACGTCGTTATAAAAAATACCCACCGCACTTTGCTCACGCTCTAGCGTCATTAAAAAGTTATCAGCTAGTTTTGTCCCTTCTTCGTCGTACATCGCCACGCTGTAACTATTAGGCGAAAGCTCAACGTAATCAGTATACGTATCGCTTGCCACGGTATTTGTATTGTTAACAGTTGTACCGCGTGTAGTACTAAAGCTCACTGGCGAATAATCATCAACTGTATTTATAAAGCGTAATTGCCCCAAGGCAGATTGGTGTTTAAGCTCAGTAACGTAGTTATTATCGGTTACTACATCAAGCGTAATACCGCCTTCTTCCGTTGCATAACTTGGGCGGATCATTGCTACATAGCTTGCTTCGTCGTATAAATAAACAGATGACGACTCGTACACAACATCACTGCTGCCCGCTTCTGTTATGTAAATAGTGTAATAACCTTCATCAACGCTTTGCAGATCTAACTCACTTAAATATTGAGCTGATGAGAAAAGTGTCGCGCTTTCAAATACACCATCATCAGTTGCTAAGTAAATATCGTAGTTAGTGTCCTCTCCTGCAATATTATAAAACCCTAAGTTAAACTCACCCGTATCGCTTGTAATAGGTACGCTAAGCTCTGTAAATGTAGGCTCATCAAAGTTACCACTCATTACTATTAACTGTGTTTTGTCACCCTTAATAGAAATTTCTTGATCGCTAATTGTTATATAGCTGTCGTTAGCATCTAGATACTCAAAACTTACATCATAAGTACTTGTGCTGTAGTTATGGCGAGTAGTTACATCAGCAAAATCAGCGCCTGAGCGCTCTGTTTCTTCAACAAACAAACGTGTATATGGGCTATTGTAAGAGCCGTTATACAATTGGATGTAACCTGTAGAGCTTGAGCTATCGTCAGAGCCGCAGCCCGACAAAATAGTAATTAGACTTAAGGGTAATGCAGCTTTTAAAAGGGAGTTGGTCATTAAGGTTATTCCTTATTATTAATATCCCCATTATGACCCAAACATTCTATTTTAATTTCATGATTTACAAAGCATTACCCTCACTGACACTTCCTTACGAAAACGTTAAAAAGTGTAGTAAATGTGCAAACAATAAGGACGTGTTTTTATATAATTAAAAACGCTTACGGGGCAACTTCAAAACGATCCCGACCTGTTTTTTTAGCTACGTATAGGGCTTGATCGGCACGCTTCATGACTTTATCGAGGGGCTCGTTAGGGGTTTGTTTTGCTACGCCAATACTTACTGTTAAATGGCGCGTATTTTTAACATTGATAGTGTGCGCAAGGTCTATTAATTGCTGACAAAACTCACTAACTTGCTCTATATTACTTGTTGGTAAATAACCTCCAAACTCCTCACCGCCCAAGCGAGCAAACTGCGCGTTTCCTTCAAATGCATTATTGTATGTAGTTGCTAACTGCTGAAGAATTAAGTCGCCCACATCATGGCCAAACTCATCATTAATATACTTAAAATGGTCTATATCAATAATTAAAATAACATAAGATACAATGTTTGCACTTTTAACATGTCGATAAAAATAGCGCCTATTATGCACTTTAGTTAAGTCATCTATTATTAACTCTGCGGCTAACCTATTATTAATACTTTGTACAAAGCGCATAGTTTTAAATAAACCATAAGAAGTTAAAAGCATGCCGCTGGTTCTACATAAGTCTTCAAAATAAACACTTACCCAGTAAGGCTGTACAACTAACTCATCAAGCACATCTGCCGTGGTGCCAATGCTCCATAGTAATAAACCGAAACTTGAAAAAATATATGCCTGTTTAGATAGCTCAGAGCATTGAACCATCCAAAACAGAAATATAATGACAATTAAATTAATAAAATCGGTAGTAAAACCGTACACATTGTTTTGAACTTGTAAGGGAGGAAAGTTCGTTAAGGAGTAGGCTGAAAAAATAGCAATATAGATCAATAAAGCTAAACTTAAAACTTTATTGATCAAAGGCATTTTATAAAAGTTAGAAAGTTTAACGGTAAGTTTTACTGTTTCAATCATATTAATTGCTAGGTTTTTCAGTACTTCATTTGAAAACTATAGCACAATAATAAAAACCACCACGAAGATGAAACCCGTAATAACTCCCAAATTTAAACTTAAACTACGGTACTAAGTCCCCACAACCCCAAAACTAAAATAGTAATGCCAATCATTGCCTTAGTTTTATGTTTACTAATGATTCGCTCAGCTTCATTACCGGCATAATAAACAATAATAGCCAAACCAAAGTAACGAATAGACCGCGCAATACCCGAGGCTAATAAAAATAGCCAAATAGAGTACTTAGTCGCGCCCGCTGCAAGCATCGCTATTTGAAACGGAATGGGCACAATGCCCAGTGTTATTACAAACCAAAAACCTTGATTTTGCATTTTTTGTTTAACGTTTTCAAATTGCTCAGGGCTCGAAAGTGTATTAATAATCCAATCGCCGACTGCATCAAATAAATAGTAACCCAATGCATAACCAAACAATGCGCCCACTACACAGCCCAAGGTCGCCATTAATGCTATAAGCCATAGCTTTTCTCGACGAGCTTGCATAAGAGGCACAAGCACTGCTTCAAGTGGAATAGGAACTATGGTTGACTCTAAAAACGACGCCACTGTAATACCGCTAAGCATATGCTTAGAGTCAATAAAATTACGCGTTTTTTCTTTTAACTTTTTTTGAATTGCCATATAAACTTCCTTTTATATTGCCAAAAATGAAGTGATTAATTTATTTTGACACATCCACGTTAATATAAGCTTAAGCAGTAAAAAAGCCCGTATAAAACGGGCTTTTAAAACTGTTTTTATATAATTATTTAAAAACCTGCGTTATATAAATCAAACTGCTTTTCCATTTCAATAGAGCTTTCTCCATCAACTAATGCTATAACTCGTGCTTTTCTGCCAGCTAATACTTTAGGAATGTTTTTTGAGTCAATAAATGTTTGCTCAGTTATTTCTATATTTTTAACACCTTGCGTTAGCAAAGCTGCTTTAACTGTTTCAACACGTTTTAAAGCAAGCTTACGGTTATATTCTAATGAGCCTTCTGAGCTAGTATCACCAATTAATAAAATAGTAATTCCAGGTAGATCAGCAACGCTATTAGCAAAGCTTATTACTTTAGCTTTCGCATTATCCGTTAGTGTTGACTTATCATAACCGAATTCAATAACAACGTTTCTTGATGTTGTTATTTTTTGCTCTTTAGGGCAACCATCATTGTTTGTTTTAGCTCTTAACGGTGTTTCAGCACACTTGTCTCTTGCGTTAATAACACCGTCTTGGTCTTGGTCAAATAAATCTTTTGATTGGACCTGATACTCATATTTTTTTGCATCACTAGCACAGCCAGACAGTAATAATATTAGACTTAAAAATATAATGCTTTTCATATTACTTATCTCCTAGTAGCCATGCTTCAGGTTTATCAACCCTAAGAGCTCTAACTAAGCGCCCTGTTGCATTTACAAGCCTAAAGCTTGCTTTGCGTTGATCATAAGCCGATTCAATATAGTTACGACGGGCAGTAAATAACTCAATTTGCGAATCAAGTACATCTAATAACGAACGACGTCCTAATGAAAATTGACGCTCATAACCTTTTTGAGCAACTTCAGCATAACCAACGTTTTCTTCATAAAAGCCTTTTTGCTCAGCTAAAAACATATTTGCATTCCACGCAAAGGTTGTCGCTTCTTCAACCTGACGATGAGTCGTGTCTTTAACTGCTACGGCTTCTTGGTAGCGCCATTTTGCAGCTTCAGTGTCTGCATTTGTTTTACCACCGTTGTATAAATCATAACTCATAGAAAGCATTACTCGCCCGTTATCATCACGACCAGGAGAGCCCGAAATATTATCGTTATCAGCTATATCAAACTCTAAACTAAGTTTTGGCCAATAGCCGCTTTTCTCTCTCTCTATTTGTTTATTTGCAGCTTCTATATCAAAAACAGCAGCCATAATTTCTGGATGAGATTTTTTAGCGACTGCTATAGCATCTTCTAGAGTGGCAGGTATATATGTTTCATCCACTTTAGGAATCATTAAATCATTAGGATACTGGCCCACTAAATCATAGTAATTTGCTTTAATATCTTGAAGATTATTTTTAGCAGCTAAAAAACCTGATTGTGAAGTAGCAAGTCTAGACTGTACTTGAGCTACATCGGCATCACTCGATAAACCGCGTTGGCGTCGTTGCTCAATATCACTCAATATTTTTTTATGTATGCTGATATTTTTCTCTGACAACTCAACTAATTCAATTGATTTAAGTAAATCTAAATATACCTGCACAACCTCTAAACTAATATTCTCAGCAGCCGATATTAAGCCTAATTGGTCAGCTTTGGCCTCATTGTCTAACCGTGCAACTTCAGATGATGTTCTAAAGCCATCAAATAACATTTGTGTAATTTTCAAACCGATTTCTCTACGATTTAATTCGCTATCAAGTTCTCGGCCTGATTTATAATTTACGCGCTCGTATCCGTATCCAGCATATAGGCGAACTTGTGGCAAATACTCACTAAATGCACTGCGCTTATCTCGGTATTTAGCTTCAAAGCTCGCATATTTCTGCATTAATCTCGGATTCGTATTTAATGTTTCAGCTACAGATTGCTCAAGCGTTAACGCATTCGATAATCCTGGGGTTAAGGCTAAAACAGAGAGTAGTCCTAATGTACGCATTTAATATTCCTATATTATGGTTCACGCATTGCATTGGCTTTTGCTCTAAGCAAAGGTTTTAGCCAATAATCTAAAACAGTTTTTTTCCCAGTAATAACATCCACTTGTGTTTGCATACCTGGGATTATTGCTTGCTCTGCTATTTGGCTTATTGTTGTTTTAATATAAGCCTGATAGTAAGCAGTTCCATCTTCTAAATACTGAGCATCTGCACCAATGTAAGTAACTTCACCTTCAAGTCCACCGTATATTACAAAGTCATAGGCAGTAAACTTAACTTTAGCAGCCATGCCCACTCTAATAAAGCCGATATCTTTTGGTTGAATTTTGGTATCAATTAAAAGCAAATCGTTTTGAGGGACAATTTCCATCATCACCTCACCAGGGTCTATAACACTGCCAATAGAGCGTGATACAATATTTTTTACCGTACCCCGTACTGGCGATCTAACTTGTGCTTTAATAAGTCTATCTTCGAGTGACTTACTACTTTGTTGAATTTTAGCAAGCTCGTTACTCACTTCATCTAATTGATTTTGTGTATCCGCCAAATAATCAAATACAATCGCTTTTCGCTCTTCTCTTACCTGACTTTTTGCCGCTTTTAATTGCTGTAATAGTGCATTAGCTTGGTTTAGCTCACCTTGCATGCCAATTTCGTCTCGTTGCAATTTAACTAACTCCATTTCGGCAACAGCTCCGGCATCAACGGCACCTTGAGTTAACTGTACTTCCCTTGTTGTGAGCTTTAACCTTTGCTTAAGCGCAGATATATTTGCACGTTGCTCTACACTGGCTTGCTCCTGCTGTAGTAAGTTTTGCGTGCGTTGCTGTAGCTGAGACTCAAGCTGTGTAAGTCTCGAAGTATATGTATTGTATGCCTGCTTATACACATCTACGGTAATACCTTCTCTCGGTATTTCAAGGCGTTCTATATTAGCGCCAAAGCTACTCTCTTCATTTAAAGTAACGCTTTTCAATTCAGTTACTAAACGGTTTCGCCTAGCCAATAATGAGCCTTTTTCTTGGCTAGATTCAGCATAAGCAGCCGCAAAGCGGGTCTCATCAATTAGTAAAAGTGGGTCACCTACTTCTACAATTTGCCCTTCACTTACTAAAACTTCCTTTAAAATACCACCATCAAGATTTTCTATAGTTTGAACTCGTTGTACTGGTATAACAGAGCCTTGGCCTACAACAACTTCCTCCAGCTTAGCAAATTTAGCCCACAAAACCACAGTAAGAAACAATACAAAAACTATAATAACCAACCTCTTAGCTTGTTTAGCAGCTTTTAGCTGCCCCATATACAAATCAGCCATTATTTAAACCTGCTCCAATATTAGCGTTACTTACTCTAGTCACTTTTTTACTCACCAGTTTTACGCCGCCCGCTACTCTTTCGCTAAATAATGATTTAGGGGTCTCTATACTTCTTAATCGGCCATGATCTATAACAAAAATTCTGTCGCAAATTGAGAGCATTTCTTTACGATGACTAGAAATAATCACGGTTTCGGTGCGCTCTCTTAGGGTTTTTATTAATAGTTTTTCGTGCCCTTCGTCCATTGCTGACGAAGGCTCATCTAACAGAAGTAAGGCGTTATTACTTTGTAGAAGCGAACGTGCAATACACACTGCTTGGCGTTGTCCGCCCGATAAAAGTCGGCCAAATTCCCCCACTTGTGTTTCAAGTCCAGACTCTAAACGGTCAATAAAGCGGCTCACACCAGATTGAACAAGCGCATTAGTGAGATCTGCAGGGTTAATGTTTTGCGCACCTAACGTGATATTTTCAAGCACGGAGCCATAAAATAGGCTTGGACTTTGTGCTACCCAACCACTTTGTCTACGTAACGCACTTAAGGACCAATGCTTTATATCTATATCGTCTATTAAAAGCTGTCCTGAGGTTGCTCTGTACTGACCAGCAATGATAGCTAGTAATGTTGATTTACCCGACCCAGCGCGGCCGTACAAACCTATTTTTTCGCCTTTTTTGATATCAAAGTTAATATTATGAATAGCTTCAAGCTCTTGTTCATGGTACTGAAAACTTAAATAACGAGCTGTAATATTGCCATTTAAAGGAGCATAAATTGTACTTTCGCCGCTTTGCTGCTCTTGCTCTAATGCCATTATATTTTTAACGGACTCAATAGCTGTTTGAGTTTGCTTGTACTTTAAAACAAGCCCAGCCAACGAAGATATAGACCCCGATGCACGACCACTTAACATGACAATAGCAATCAATGCGCCCATGCTAATGTCGCCATTGCTTATTAAGTACACACCAAATACGATTAACCCGATACTAGTAAATTGACTGAGGCTTGCCACGGTATGTGTGAGCGTTGTTGCACTGTGACGGGACTTATTTTGCCAATCGACCATTTGTGCGAGTGTTTGCTCAAGCTTTTGCTGCGCGCTTGCTTGGCCATTCATCTGTTTTAATTCAACCAGCTGGTTTAAATTTTCGATTAAATAAGCTTGGCGCTGGGTTGACAATTTAGAGGCCTGCTCAACACTTTCACTCAGTTTTGCTTGTAATATAATGCTGGTTATAATAATAACGGTCAGTACCGCAACGGGAATAAGTACAATAAGGCCACCAAGCCAAAAAATAAGCGCTAAAAATAATAATGTAAAAGGTAAATCAATTACCGATACAAGCGTCGCTGAAGTTATAAACTCACGTACGCTGTCAAAATCTTGTACTTGTTTTGCATAAGCACCTGCAGAGGCTGGACGTTGCTCAAGGCGCATACCTAATACTTTAGCGTATAGCATACTACTAATACGTAAATCTATTTGCCTACCTGCGGCATCAGTCAGATGCCCTCGTGCTTGTTTCAAAAGCCAATCAAACACAATAGCAATTGTTGCACCGGTTGCAAGTACCCATAATGTATCCAACGCAGCATTAGGCACTACACGGTCGTATACGTTCATAGTAAATAACGGCACTACTAAGGCTAATAAATTTACGGTTAGTGATGCCAATAACAGCGAGTTATAAAATGGTTTTACTTGATCCCATGCAGGCTTTAGCCAATTAGGAATACGAGTATGAAGTTTTTCTGAGCGATCATCGGTTACATTCTCGTGTGACAAATACCAAATAAGCTCTATATCAATATCACTTAATTGTTTAGGTTTTGCTTCATCAAGTGAGCTAAAAGTACTTTTACCATCATTTTCAAAAAACCAAAAATAGCCTTCCTTATCAAGTACCAAAGCAGGATAAGCATAATGCTTTGGCGTAGTTTGCTGCTGCGCACTCACATTAATATTACTTAATGCTTGCTCTAAATGATGCGCCGAAAACTCATTACTTGGCAAACCAAGTAATAAGTTGTCGCTTTGATGGCGTAAATGCAAGGCATCGGCAATATGCTTACCAAGTGCTAATATTTGTTCTCGGTTTAGGATTAACTTCATACGTTTTGATCGCCGCTGGTCATACTTGCAATCGTCTCATCATGTGCTGTGTTACCACTGCCAGACATATCGCTATAATCAGGCCCACTGTCACCGCTCGCACTTGCGGTACGCGCTGAGCTAGCTGTAGCCGAATCAGAAATAGTTACATTTACTACCTCAGGCGAAGCCTCTTGTGTTTCACCGTTAAGCGTTGAAAATGCAGTTAACGTTAAGTTAAAACTATCACCAGCAGCGCCATCAACTATTTCAAGATTTTCAATATCAGTAATATCAACAGTCCATGTATCGCCGACTTTTTCTCCAACATTAAAGCTGTATCCATCAGGTAAGCCGATAATTTCAATATAGCCAGTTTCATCTGTTGCAGGGTTTTGTAAATCTACATCTAGGTTTAGCGCGATATTATTGGTTGTATTACTTGTAACATCATTTGCAGCTGTCCATACAGGCGCATCAGCTTGAGGTTCTAACTCAATAATAAATTCTGATGATTGTGCCTCACCCAAACTTGTTACCGTTTCACCATTAATTTGTGCGCTATCAACAGTTGCAACATCAACACTCATGTTTAATGTACCAAACGCAAGGCCACCGGCATTAAAGTCAAAGTTTTCAATTGAGTTACTGCCACTGGTAATTGTTGCACTAAAGCCCCCATTACCATCGCTGGTAAAGTACACAGTTTCACTTCCTACTGTTATAAACGCTTTACCGTCTACAAACTGCAAGACTGAATCATCTGAATCAGCGGCTATATTTACCGTTAACTGAATTGTCTCCGTGCCATCCGCCTCTTCACTAAATGCTTCTAGGTCAATAGTCAAGGTGTCATCTTCTTGTCCATCGTAGCTTTCAAACGGCTGCTTAGAAAAATCCAGTGCATCGGCTTCTGGGTTTACAACAACCATAAACGAGGCTGAGGTCTGTACTATTTCACCCGGTGATTCATCTTGGGTTAGCGCATTTAGGGTTAATTCAAATTCACCACTAAAATCAAGCGGCGGCACAATGATTAAACCTGCTAATTGCTCAGCAGTAACGGTCCAACTTGTGGTGTCTTCACCATTGAATGTGCCACCATCTTTACCGTTATTAACTAGTAAATTACCATCAGCATCTTTTAGTACGGCATCTTTTGGTACGCCCGAGATAGTAATTGAAATAGTTTCTGAACCGTCATCATCTTTTAAAAGTGCACTTAGGCCTGTTAACGCTATGTCAGCATCTTCGCTACCTTGTGCATCTGCTACTGTTAAT
Organism: Pseudoalteromonas sp. SR44-2; assembly: GCF_014163745.1. Taxonomy (NCBI): domain Bacteria; kingdom Pseudomonadati; phylum Pseudomonadota; class Gammaproteobacteria; order Alteromonadales; family Pseudoalteromonadaceae; genus Pseudoalteromonas; species Pseudoalteromonas sp. SR44-2. The sequence continues at coordinate 62,635 of NZ_JACJDW010000005.1, forward strand.
ACTGCTTCGTCAGTCACTGCCTCCACTGCAATACTAATTGTATTAGTAACTTGCGTTGTATCTGTGGCGGTACCGGTACTCAATTGTGCGGTATCAACAATGGTTGCCGTTATTTGAATGTCTATATCAGTACCAGATTGGTCTTCAATTGGCTCAACCCCAATACTTGCTAGTGCAGCAGCAAACTCTGCCTCTGTACCGTTATATGTATATGTGTTATCGCCGTTATCGATAAACATATTATCAGGGTCATACAATCCAACGCCATCTGGTAAGGTAATAGTAATTGGCTGAGAAAAATCAACTTCTTCAACCCCGCCATTTTGCTCTGGGTTTGACTCATCATCTACTTGGTTTAAATCGGTTAAAGCTAATGTTAAGCCAAGTGCTGTGGTGCGGTTATCTTCCTTAATCTTGCTAATAGCAGCGCTAAACTCACCACCATCTGCGACTGGGGTTACATCTATTTCTAAAGATTGCGTGTCATCAATATATTCATCGCCACTATCATCATCTACCGCAATGATCGTTACCGGAATAATTAACTGCCCTGAATAGTCATTACCTGCACTGGTAAAACTTAAATTACCAAGTGATCCTTCAGGAATAATATACTCAGCAACTTCACCGTCATCACCTGGAATTGCGATAACACCATCACCTTCAATAATAAGACCTTCAGGTAAGTTATCTGCACTTATATAAACAGTAACGGTATCGTTTTCATCGTCAGTTAAACTGGTATTAATATGCCCTGTAAAATCAACTGCTTCATCTTCTACTGCATCAACCACCGAAATTTGTAACTGCCCTACCTCAGAAGCCTCCGACGTACTGCCATCTCCTTCAACAGTAAAGTTAACCGTAAAGTTGTCACTTAGTAATACTGCATGACTGCCATCGGCTACGCGTGCTTTAACAGTAACATCTATATCACCTGTAGAATTTTGTGCTTCTAAGGTCACATCAGCAAGTAAGTCATTAATTACGTCTGTTACTGAGTCACTTGTACCTGCATCAATAGGTATTATCCAACGGCCAGAGCCATCTGGGTACGCACCATTTGGATGAATCACCTCTATATTTACGCCATCAGGGAGTATTATTTCTATATGAGTAATAACCTCAGAGCCATCAACATCTTCTTCTGTAAAGCTAACAGCCCCCGATAGGCTCAGTGTTCTGCTTGAGCTGGTTATTGTGTCATCCGTTGCTTCAAGACGGGTAACAGCACCACTGTTATCGCGCTCGGCACTACTTTGGGTATCAACCTGGCCATTAACAGTGACTGTAACTTGACTACTAATATCTTCGCTCACACTGCCTACATTAGACGTATCTGTCACAGTGTAAAGCACATCAACAGTAAGCGTGCCAGAGAAATCCTCATCAGGCAGTAAACGCACTCTATCGCTGGCTAAAACATCTTCAAGCGTTGGGTATTCGTCATTGATTAAATCAGCTAAATCAAACCCGCTATCTACGCTCACTTCGCTGCCATCAACGTACAAGGTGGTGTTTGCAGGTATGCCTGTAATTACAGCACCTGTTATTGTTTCTGACCCGTCGCTGTCGATTAAATCTGGATTAAAATTGAGCGCAATACGTGTATCTTCATTACCCTCAGACGTTGTTGCTAGGCTTTGCGTATTATTGTCGATTGTTGGATTAAAGTTTGTAGTTACAGCAATGTTGTAATCAGCAGTATCACCATCAGCCTCTGTCGGGACTACTTTAATATTAAAATTAACTTCACCACTAAAGTCATCAATAGGCGCTAAATAGTAATTTTCCATCTCTGCGGCCGTTAAGCTGTACATTGGCTTGCCATTAGCATCAGTGCCAACAATTGGTAAACTAGCAGGGTCGCCGTTTACATCAACTAGCATTACCGAGTCTGGTAAGTCAGAAATAACTAAACTAATTGCCTCAGATTGATCCAAATCAGAAGTCACAATCAAAAAGTCTAAACGTAGGTTAGTATCTTCTGTGCCTTGGGTATTTTGCAGCGTAAAGTTGTTTTCATCTACCTCTGCAAATGCCCAGTTATCATTACTGCTTTCTTCATCTAGCTCTGGAGGGTCTATTTTACCTATAACCGTAAGTTGTAAAGTATCTGGCTCTGTACGTGCTTCTTCACCCGTGCTGGTTTCTGTTGCTATGGCTGTAACCGTAATATCGAAGGTAGCGTCGGTTGCACGGCTGGCATCTTCTTTTTGTTTTAAGAATATGTTCCCTGCTTGCAGCTGCGCATCACTTACAAGCCAAATGCCATCTGTATATTGAGCTAATGCAACTCCATTTTCGTCTACCAGCTCAAAACCTTCTGGCAATATAACTTCAAAACTAAGCGTTTCGGAGCCGTCTTGGTCAACCAGTAAACCACTAAATAAGTCTATAGCAGGGGTGAGCGCATCTTCATCTACGGTTTGGTTACGCACAAATAAGCGAGGCTCATCAGCAACAGGGGTTATTTCAACCGTTACCGTTTGCGTGCTTGCTGATGCACTATCGTTGTTTTCAGCTTCTGTTGCTACAGCAGTAATATCAAAAGTAAACGTGCCCGCTACATGCTCTTCACCAACTACAGTCAAGCTTTGTGCCTCTGCTGCGGTTATTTCATCACCGTTTGATAGCGTACGGCCATCGGCAGTAACAATTAAGCCCTCTTGTATATTATCAATTATATAAGTGAGTGTTTCTGAGCCATCTGTATCTTGCAGTGTAGCCCCAATATTAATAGCAGCTTCGGTATCTTCTGCGGTTGTGTAACTGTAGTTGTTAGTGTCATCCCAATCAGGAGTGTCGGCCACTGACTCTACGGCAATAGTATCACTAGCCGATAGCTCTCTAGAGTTACTGCCAATGCCGATCGTTGCCTCTATGTTTACAGTTACAGATTGGGTTTCATCTGAACTATTTTGCGCGGGTTGAAAAAATAAGTCGCTTATTGTCACTGTGCCGGCTGGGTTAGTCGTAATCGTATCGCCAGTAAATACATAGTAGCCATCGACAATCGAAACGTTGGCGTTATCCGTTGCTAAAACGTTATCGAGATAAAGTTCACCACCTTGTAATGAGGCAACTTCTATTCTAATTTCACTCACTGTTTCGTTTTGATCTATGTCTCCACGCTCAATACTAATTGTGATTTGACTACGCGCTGAGTTTATAATGCCACTATCATCAGTCGCATCTTCACGGATATTTTGTGCTGTTACGCTCATCGAACCTTCAGCATCACTCGTAGTCAATTCAATAATTGAACCTGTCACTTCATCACCATCGTTATCAATGACGTTGTAAGTAATCTGCTCATTAAAATCAACACTTGCTGTTTGATCAAATGCTGATGTATCAAATACTACTTTACCGCTTTCATAAACTCTTAATGTACCTTGAGTATCATTACCGGTTTCATCTTGCAGAGCCACTTCTTTGTAACTACCGTTTGCATCATTGCCTGAATTAAACACAGTATACTCAGTACCACCGTAAGTAAATGAAGACAGTTTGGCACCATCAGCGCCTGGGTTATTATCATTGCCTACAAAGTCATTGCTGCTTGTATCTAATAAATCAATAGTAGTGCTTTGCCCTTCAACTAAATTAACCTCAACAGGGTTTGCATCAATTGTTGGTGTATCATCTGTTATTGAAATAGTCACTGCTGCGTTATTAGTATCGCCATCAGCATCAACCGCAGTTACAGCAAAGCTGATATTTTGGGTATTTGTTCCATCACCATTCGGGTGTTCAATTGCTGTAAATTGCTCATAAGTATAAGAGCCATCAGGATTAAATTTAACGCGTAAAACATCTTCACCATTTGCTGTAGCGATATACCAGCCATCAGCGTTTTTATCACTTATGGTAATTGCATTATTTCCATCCGCAGTAACGTAACCTTCGTCGTTAAAGGTTGATATAAAGTCATCTACAAGCTTAATTTCTACAACTTCATCAGAGCCTTGCGTTACTGTAATTTGCCCCGTTGTTGTTATTGAGTCATTATCTCTGAGGTTTGCCTCATCTACACTTGCACCTGAGTTAGCTATTACAGGGTCTGTACCGTCGTTTAATGTCACCGTAACATTACTTGTAACTTGTGAACCATCGGTATCTTCTGTGTATACTGGAATCACTATTTGCGGTGCATCGGTGGTATCACCTGTGTGATCTATTGCACCTGTTATTTCGAATGAAATAGCATAGGTGGCAGAGGTTTGTGCATCAACATTCACATCTGGTAAAGTAACTTTAAAGACCTCGGTTGAAGTGTCTTCTAAAATACCTTGTGCAGTGCCATCACTATTCACTTTCCAAATAATATTTGTAGTTACAGCATTGCCGTTTTCATCGAGTGTGGTTTGCGTTAGCTGATTACCATTACTATCAAGTACCGCTGCCCCATCAGTAATACTAACTTGCATGTCCACTACATCATCAAGTCCAGCTGTTACTGTAAATGAAGTATCAGTATCAGTATTTGCTTGGCCATCTCCATCTTCGTCATTGTCTGCCACGCTGTTAGGTATTTCAGAAACAGTTAAACCAATATCATTTTGAGTATGCTCAGCGCCGCCATCATTAACGGTAATGTTTAATGTGGTAGTATTACTGTCCCCATCATTATCGATCACTTCGACTTGCAATGGTACGCCGGTACCTTCTGTTGTGTTGTCAAATGGACGATAAAGCGTAAACTCGTATGTTAAGTTTTGACTACTCGTGCCATTAATGTCGGGTAAAGTCGCTACAAAAATTGTTTCTGTACCTTCGCCAGTATTTGCCGTTATTGTTCTTCCATCATCACTTAAAGTGTATACAAGCGCTACACCACCGGCAGTTAAATTTGGTTGTGAATCACTAGAGAATGCTAGCGATGTAATTGTGTCACTGCCAACTGTTGTGCTCACGGTACCTTGCTGAGATACTGTGGTGTTATTAGCAGGGTCTAAGCCAATTTCGTCAATACTAATAGGTGTTTCTGAGGTATCTTCAAGCTGAGGCCCGCCGCCATCTTTAACGGTTATGGTTACGTTACCCGCACCGCTTATTACCGTACCATCACTATCCTCACCATTAAGAGAAAGCGCAAAATCAATATTCTCTCCATTCAAGTTATCAAGCGGTAAGCTTATTGTTGTTTGAACCCTAGCATCTAAATCTTTGCCATTGGCATCTTGCGTTGCACTTACGCTAAAGCTAATTACTTCGTTACCATTTGCAGAACCCGTAATTGTTTTGCCGTCTTCACTTATCACGAAAGTAATAGCATTACCTGAGCTTGTTAGGTTTAGTGCATTTAAGTTTGCAATTGTGTTGTCAAAGGTGATTGAATCGGCAACTAATGCATCAGAGCCTGCCACAACATCAAAGAATTTGTTATTTGTTGTAGTAACGCCATAATCACTTTCTGTATAAGTAACCTCTTGATCGACAAAACTTGCTGCACTGCCATCTTGTACTATAAATGTGGCTGTACTGGTTGAGCTGCCTACACCGTCGCGATCCTCTATTGTGTATTCAATCGTAAACTGTGGTGAAGGGTTTGAGTCACGGTTATCAAGCGCGTTAAAGCTCCATGTGCCATCGCTGTTAACCGTTAATGTGCCTTCATCGGTTACTATTATTGCTGGTGTATCGGCTGTTATATCATCATAGTCAGTGCCATTAAATGTAACGCTTGTAACGGTTGGTGCGCCCTCTACTACACTGTCGTTTGTGACTAAACTACCTGTTGATTCTCTACCCGTATCGGTGTCGGCTTCTGTTACTGTAAAGCTGTCGTCACTACTTTGAGGGGCAGAGTCGGTAATAGTAACGGCTGTTGGTACAACTACTAATTCGGTTGTGCCATCAGCATCTGTTTGTAATGCATCAACAAAAATATCAGTCAGTAAGCTTTCACTTTCGTGATCAATAGGTGCATGTAGCGTGGTAATCAGTTCACCACCTGCAAGCGCAACACTTAACACTAAGTTACCTTGCGAGTCTTTTACCTCTAAAGATAAACCATCGTTTGCTAAGATAACCGAAACAGGGCTGCCGTCTACCGTTAAGCCTTCAAGACCAGATTGATTTGTACTTAATGTAAGGTCTGCGTTATCTATTTCTATTGAACTAGTCGCTGAGCTTGTGCCGTCACTTGCAGTATTACTTTCGTTTAATGTTTGGCTATCCAGCGCATCGAGTATTGGCGTGCTGTCTTGCGCGGTATTACCTGCAGAGTCTGTAACGGCCGCTGTAATAGTCCACTGCTGCTCACCATCAAGTGCAGACACATCTATACCGTTAACGTTCCAAGTTCCACCATTTGCGACAGCAGCAGTCACTACTTCACTGTTGGTACCATCAAAAATAGTGAGCGTGACTGTAGACCCAGGTTCTGCATCAGTTGTACCGTTTAGCGTGGTTACTTCACCCGCTTTAAAGGCTCTGCTGTTGATGCCGCTTTCACCAGTATCAATATCAATATTAATGGTAGTGTCTTTTGTAAAGGTGGTTTCGTTTGTGGCTAAATTACCTTCAACATCCAGTGCGCTCACACTGGCTGTAATTTCACCATCAGCAAGGCCTGAAATATTAGTGGCATTTATTGCCCACTCACCGGCTGAATTAATCGCGACGTTTTCAACCGTGACTTTATCTCCGTTCACATCGGTAAATACTACAGTGGCTGTTTGGTTAGCATCAGCCTCTTCTATTATACCGCTTACAACTACAGTACCTTGCTCTGCGGTATTAATAACGGCGTCATCGCCTGTTGCAACATCAATGCTGGTTACGGCTGTTTTATCGTGAATGGCGGTGTCTGTATCGATTGCTGTATTACCAGCTTTATCACTGACTGTGGCTGTGGCGGTTAATTCGCCATCGTTAAGACCTGATAAGTTTGCACCGGTAATTGTGTAAGTATTATTGGTAACTGTGGCTTCAAAGCTGCGCTCATTACCGGCTTCATCTGTTACTACCACTGTTACCGTTTGGTTGTCTTCGACACCCGTTGTGGTCCCTGTAATTTCAACGTTTACGTTTTCATCATTGCCGTTAATTACGCCATCGTTTGTATCGTTGATATCAACTGTTATTGCAACTGTAGTGTCTTTGGTAAAGCTGGTTTCATTTGTGGCTAAATTGCCTTCAACATCCAGTGCGCTCACACTGGCTGTAATTTCACCATCAGCAAGGCCTGAAATATCAGTGGCATTAATTGTCCACTCACCGGCGCTATTAATCGCGACGTTTTCAACCGTGACTTTATCTCCGTTCACATCGGTAAATACTACAGTGGCTGTTTCGTTAGCATCAGCCTCTTCTATTATACCGCTTACAACTACATCACTTTGCTCTGCGGTATTAATAACAGTGTCGTCACCTGTTGCAACATCAATGCTGGTTACGGCTGTTTTATCGTGAATGGCGGTGTCTGTATCGGTTGCTGTATTGCCTGCGACATCACTTACCGTGGCTATGGCGGTTAATGTGCCATCGTTAAGCTCTGATACGTCTGCACCTGTGATTGTGTACGCTTCATCAGTAACGAGTGCGGTGAAAGTTTCACTGTTTGTGCCATCACTGACTACTACGGTAACCGTTTGGCCATCTTCAACACCAACGGCGGTGCCGTTTATGGTTACGTTTGTGTTTTCACCACTACCATTTATTACGCTATCGTCTGTATCAACAATATCAACCGTGACATTAGCAACCGTATCTTTTGTTAGATTGGCAGTATTAACCGCTTCATTACCTGCGTTATCAAATACGCTAACACTTACAGTTATGTTGCCATCTGCAAGTGAACTAATGTCTTCGTCATTTACTTCCCAGCTGCCATCGTCATTTATGGTTACATTATCAACGGTTACTTTTGTGCCGTTTTTATCTGTAAAGGTAACGGTTATGCTATTCGTTGACTCTACATCATCAACCACACCGCTTACGCTTACCGCTTCGTCCTCGGCTGCGTTTATTACAGTATCATCCAACACTAAAGTGGTGCTTGCTTGGGTGTCTTTTGTAAAATCTAGCGTGCTTGTTGCTACGTTACCCGCTATATCTTGCGTGCTTACATCTACTGTGTAGTCGCCATCAGACAGTGCATTTAAAATACTGCTATCTAATTCCCAGTTGCCAGCATCATCTACACTTGCAGTGCCATTAAATACAGTATTGCCGCTACTGTCTTTAATAGTAATTGCTACGCTTTGGTTGGCTTCTACATCGTTTACTGTGCCTGCTACTTTCGCAGTGCTTTGCTCAGCATTGTTAATAACAGCATTATCGCCCACATTTACCGTAACAGCACTTTGTGTATCTTTAACAATGTTAAGATCTGCATTGGCAGTGTTGCCTGCGGTATCTGCGGTTGTTGCTGTAACAGTCAATGCCCCTTCATCAAGGGATGTCAAATCGAGTGAGTTACTTTGCCATGTACCATCAGCTAAAATAATCGCTTGCCCTGTTACTGTTTTAGTACCATCAGACACCGTAACATTAACGATTTTTCCCTCTTCTATATTTGCGCTTTGACCATTAATAACTACAGCCGATTTTTCTGCATTGTTAATTAATAAATCGTTATTTTCACCTGGTATAGAAATAGAAGCTTGGGTGTCTTTTTCGAAGGTGGTGCTATTTGTAGCTTGGTTACCCGCATTGTCGAGTACACTAACAGTCGCAGTAATAGTACCATCGGCAAGCGTATTAACATCTGCGCTACTAACTTCCCAACTGCCATCGTCATTAATTGTGACGTTGTTTATAGTAACCGGTATGCCATTTTTATCAGTAAAAGTAACTGTTGCTGTATTAGTCGGCTCTATATCAGTAACCTGACCACTCACAATAACATTTGTTTGCTCGCTTGCATTTACTACGTCATCACCCGCTGCCATTGCAATGGTAGTAGCTGCTGTTTTGTCGTGTATAGCTGTATCTGTATTAGTGGCTATGTTACCGGCTACATCACTTACGGTGGCTGTGGCGGTTAATGTGCCATCATTAAGACCCGATAAGTCTGCATCTGTAATTGTGTAAGCATTATTTGTAACTGTGGCTTCAAAGCTGCGCTCGTTACCGGCTGTATCTTTTACTACAACTGTTACTGTTTGGTTGTCTTCAACACCCGTTGTGGTTCCTGTAATTTCAACGTTTGTATTTTCACCATTGCCATTTATTACGTTGTCGTCTGTATCGTTTATATCGATTGTTACAGTAGCTGCGGTGTCTTTAGTAAAGCTGGTTTCGTTTGTGGCTAAATTGCCCTCAACGTCTAATGCGCTAACACTTGCTGTAATTTCACCATCAGCAAGGCCTGATATGTCTTCTGCATCAATAACCCACTCACCTGTGCTATTAATCGCCACGTCTTCAACTATGACTTTTTTACCGTTCACATCGGTAAATACCACAGTGGCTGTTTGGTTAGCATCAGCCTCTTCTATTACACCGCTTACAACTACATTACTTTGCTCTACGGTATTAATAACGGCGTCATCGCCTGTTGCAACATCAATGCTGGTTACCGCTGTTTTATCCTGAATGGCGGTGTCTGTATCGGTTGCTGTATTACCTGCCAAATCACTTACCGTAGCTGTGGCGATTAATTCGCCATCGTTAAGGCCTGATAAGTTTGCACCGATAATTGTGTAAGTATTATTGGTAACTGTGGCCTCAAAGCTGCGCTCATTACCGGCTTCATCTGTTACTACAACCGTTACTTTTTGGTCGTCTTCAACACCGGTTGTGGTACCTGTAATTTCAACATTGGTGTTTTCGTCATTGCCATTTATTACGTTGTCGTCTGTATCGTTAATATCGACTGTTACAGTAGCTGTGGTGTCTTTGGTGAAGGTGGTTTCGTTTGTGGCTAAATTGCCCTCAACGTCTAATGCGCTAACGCTTGCTGTAATTTCACCATCGGCAAGCCCTGTTATGTCTGCTGCACCAACTTGCCATTGTCCACCTGCGTTAATAGCGACGTTTTCAACTGTTACTTTTTTACCGTCTTTATCGGTAAATACCACGGTGGCTGTTTGATTTGCATCGGCTTCATCAATCACACCGCTTACGACTACATTGTTTTGCTCATCACTATTAACTACGTCATCGCCCGCAGCTATTGCAATGGTAGTAGCTGCTGTTTGATCAATAATTGCGGTATCTTGGCTGGTTGCTGTATTGCCAGCTAAGTCGCTTAGCGTGGCTGTGGCTTTAATTTCACCATCGTCAAAGGCTGATAAATCTTTATCTGAAATTGTATACGCTTCGCCAGACACTATTGCAGTAAAGGTTTCAGTTGTTGTGCCATCGGTTACTGTTACTGTTACCGTACGACCATCCTCTACACCAACCGCTGTGCCTGTAATTGTTACAGCTGAGCTTTCGCTGTTACCGTTTATAACGTTATCGGCTGTATCTTGTATTTCAACGGTTACATTGGCGTTGGTGTCTTTGGTAAAGTTGGCTGCGTTTGTGGCTAAATTGCCCTCAACGTCTAATGCGCTAACGCTTGCTGTAATTTCACCATCGGCAAGCGTTGTTATGTCTGTTGCATCAATAACCCACTCACCCGCTGCGTTAATTGATACGCCAGTAACAACAATTGTTTTGTTATTGCTGTCTGTAAAGGTGACTGTCGCGGTTTGGTTTGAATCGGCTTCTTCTATTACACCGTTCACTACCACGCTTGATTGCTCTGCGCTATTAATAACGTTGTCGTCACCGGTTGCTGCAATAATACTGGTAACGGCTGTTTGGTCAATAATTGCTGTATCTTGGCTAGTTGCTGTATTGCCAGCTAAGTCGCTTAGCGTAGCTGTGGCTGTAATTTCACCATCGTTAAAGGCTGATAAATCTTTATCTGAAATTGTATACGCTTCGCCAGTCACTATTGCAGTAAAGGTTTCAGTTGTTGTGCCATCGGTTACTGTTACTGTTACCGTACGACCATCCTCTACACCAACCGCTGTGCCTGTAATTGTGACAGCTGAGCTTTCGCTGTTGCCGTTAATAACGTTATCGGCTGTATCTTGTATTTCAACGGTTACATTGGCGTTGGTGTCTTTAGTTAGCGTTGCGGTATTTACCGCTTCATTGCCAGCGTTATCAAATACGCTAACACTTACTGTTACGTCTCCATCAGCAAGTGAGCTTATATCTTCGTCACTTACTTCCCATGTGCCATCGTCATTTATGGTTACATTATCAACGGTTACTTTTTCACCGTCTTTATCTGTAAAGGTAACAGTTATGCTGTTTGTTGACTCTACATCATCAACCACACCGCTTACGCTTACCGCGTCGTCCTCGGCTGCATTTATTACTGAGTCTTCAAGCACTAGTGTTGTACTGGCTTGGGTGTCTTTTGTAAAGTTGAGGGTGCTTGTTGCTGGATTACCCGCTATATCTTGCGTGCTTACATCTACCGTGTAATCCCCGTCAGACAAGAAACGTAAAATAGAGCTATTAAGCTCCCAGTTACCTTGCGCATCTACGGTGGTTGTAGCGGTAAACAACTCATCGCCATTATTGTCTTTCAGTACAATATCAACTTCTTGTCCTGGCTCTACATCACTAATTGTGCCGCCAACTTTAGCTGTTGCTTGCTCTTGCGCATTAATAAAAGCGTCATCACCTACATTTACGTCTATTGTGGCCTGGGTATCTTTAACTAATGTTGCGCTATTTATTGCTACGTTACCTGCGTTGTCAAACACGCTTACACTTGCTGTAATGTCGCCATCGGCTAATTCGCTAATATTTGCAGCGGTAACAGACCAATTACCGTCGGTATCTAGAGTAATGTTTTCTATTACTTCTGTTTTTCCATTTTCATCTGTAAAGGTAACCGTTACATTATTAGTAGACTCTACATCATCAACTTTACCACTAAGTGCTACAGCTTCATCTTCAGCTGCGTTAATAAGCGTATCAGCAAGCTCTAATGTAGTTGTTGCTTGGGTATCTTTTATAAATTCTGCACTATTAACGGCTTCGTTACCTGCGTTATCAAATACGCTGACACTTGCTGTTATAGCGCCATCAGCTAACTTGCTAATATCTGCAGCAGTTACAGACCAATTACCGTCGGCATCAAGAGTAATATTTTCTATTACTTCTGTTTTTCCGTTTTTATCTGTAAAGGTAACGGTTACGTTATTAGTTGACTCTACATCATCTACTTTTCCGCTAAGCGCTACAGCTTCGTCTTCTGCTGCATTAATTACGTTATCGGCAAGTTCTAACGATGTAGTTGCTTGTGTATCTTTATTAAATGTAGTGCTATTTACAGCTTCGTTGCCTGCGTTATCAAATACGCTTACGCTTACTGCAATTTCGCCATCGGTAAGTGTGCTTATGTCACTTGGGTTTATTTGCCAATTGCCATCGCTATCTACATCAACTTTTGCAGTAACTGAGTTGGTGCCGTCACTAAACGTAACCGTTACTTCGCGTGTTGCTTCAATGTCTGTAACTGTTCCATTTATAACTACGTTACTTTGCTCGGCTGCATTCACTATATCATCGTTTTCAGCGACTTCTATTGTGGTACTTGCCAGCTTATCGTGCTCAGCTGTGTCTTTACTTGTAGCAGTATTACCTGCTACATCGGTTACAGTAGTCGTTGCGGTTAATGTACCATCGTTTAAAGCTGATACATCGGCATCTGTAATTGTATAAGCGCCGTTAATTACTTCAGCGGTAAATGTTTCAGTATTTATGCCATCGCTCACAACTACCGAGACTGTTTGACCGTTTTCAATATTAGTTACATCACCTGTAATGCTAACAACTGTGTTTTCTGAGTTGCCATTGATTACGTTGTCATCGGTGTCGTTAATATCTACGGTTACACTTGCAAGCTGATCTAATAAAACAGTCTCGTTTGCTGTGGCTGTATTACCTGCTAAGTCTAAAACAGTGGCCGTAGCTGTAATTGTGCCGTTATTTAAGCTCGATATATCTACATTTTCAAAACTATACTGACCATCAACTACTGTGCCATTTAGCTCTATATCTGGGTTAACCCCATCAGATACTAATACGCTAATAGCTTGGCCGTTTTCAATGTTTTCTACATCACCTGTAATGGTTATTTGCGAGCTTTCGGTACTGCCATTAATTACGCCATCGTCTGTTTGTGCAATATTTAAAGTTACGCTGCTTAGTGTATCTTTTGTAAAAGTAAGCTCTGAGTTTGCAGGGTTCCCAGCTGAATCAGTAACGGTTACAACAGCGTTAATTTGACCTTCGGCTAGATCAGCAATTTGATCAGTAGTAACTTCCCATGTGCCATTATCGCTAACGATAGCAGTTATTACTTTAGACACACTATTGCTGTCAGTAAGTATTAATGTAACTTCTCGCCCTTGCTCTACATCTACAGTATTACCCGTTAACACAACACTCGTTTGCTCTAAGCTATTAATTACTTGATCGTCATCAGACAGTGCAATATCAATTTCTGCTAGCTTGTCTAATTCAACTGAATCTTGTGCGCTTACTGGGTTGCCTGCCTCATCCGATACGCTAGCTGTGGCGGTTAATGTACCATCATTCAATGCGCTTGCATTAATAGGATCTGTTACGTATTCGCCGTTGGTCACTGTTGCAGTTGTAGTTACTGCTGGGTTAACGCCATCGCTAATGCTTACCGTAACCGTTTGGCCATCTTCAACATCGGTAACTGTTCCACGCACAACCATTGCGGCGCTTTCGCCATTACCATTAATAACACCGTCGTCGGTTTTATCAATGCTGGTAGTGATGACAGCGGTGTTATCTAATTCAACTGAATCTTGCGCTGTTACAGGGTTACCTGCCTTATCAGATACGCTGGCTGTGGCGGTTAATGTGCCATCATTCAATGCGCTTGCATTAATAGGATCTGTTACGTATTTGCCGTTAGTCACTGTTGCAGTTATGGTTACTGCTGGGTTAACCCCATCGCTAATGCTTACCGTAACCGTTTGGCCATCTTCAACATCGGTAACTGTACCGCGTACAACGATAGCTTCGCTTTCACCGTTGCCGTTAATTACGCTATCGGCTGTTTTATCAATGCTGGTTGTAATTGCTGCGGTGTTATCGAGATCTACAGTATCCTTTGCGCTTAGCGGGTTACCGGCCTTATCTGACACCGTTGCGGTAGCTGTTAAAGTGCCATCATTCAATCCACTTGCATCAATTGATTCTGTTACATACTTGCCATTTGTAACAGTTGCAAAAACTTCTATAGGCTCGTTAACACCATCACTTATTGTTATGGTAACAACTTGCCCATCTTCAACGTCGTCAACTAAACCACTCACCACTATTGCGGCACTTTCACCATTTCCGTTAATAACACCATCTTCGGTTTTATCAATATTAATAGAAAGTGACGTTGTATTATCAAGCTCAACCGTATCTTGTGCTGTTACAGGGTTACCTGCCACATCTGATGTAATCGCGGTAGCGGTTAATGTGCCGTCGTTCAACCCGCTTGCATCAATTGGATCTGTTACATATTCACCGTTAGTAACCGTTGCTGTAGTGGTGACTGGTGAGTTAACACCATCATTAATTGTAACGGTAACCGTTTGGCCATTTTCAACATCAGTAACCGTACCGCGAACAACAATTGCAGCGCTTTCGCCATTGCCGTTAATAACACCGTCGTCGGTTTTATCAATGCTGGTAGTGATGACAGCGGTGTTATCTAATTCAACTGAATCTTGCGCTGTTACAGGGTTACCTGCCTTATCAGATACGCTGGCTGTGGCGGTTAATGTGCCATCATTCAATGCGCTTGCATTAATAGGA
>NZ_JACJDW010000005.1:77548-159517 GCF_014163745.1 Pseudoalteromonas sp. SR44-2
TAGTGATGACAGCGGTGTTATCTAATTCAACTGAATCTTGCGCTGTTACAGGGTTACCTGCCTTATCAGATACGCTGGCTGTGGCGGTTAATGTGCCATCATTCAATGCGCTTGCATTAATAGGAGCTGTTACGTATTCGCCGTTGGTCACTGTTGCAGTTGTGGTTACTGCTGGGTTAACACCATCGCTAATGCTTACTGTAACCGTTTGACCGTCTTCAACGTCGCTAACCGTACCGCGTACAACAATTGCGGCACTTTCGCCATTACCGTTAATTACTGAATCGGCTGTTTTATCGATGCTGGTTGTAATCGCTGCGGTGTTATCAAGCTCAACTGTATCTTGTTCGCTAACAGGGTTGCCTGCTAAATCAGACACCGTTGCGGTAGCTGTTAATGTGCCGCCATTCAATGCGCTTGCATCAATTGGATCAGTTACATATTCACCATTTTGAACGATTGCTTGTACTTCAACTGGCGGGTTTACGCCATCGCTGATTGTGACGGTAACCGTTTGACCGTTTTCAACGTCAGTTACAGTTCCACGAACAACAATTGCAGCGCTTTCGCCGTTGCCGTTAATAACACCGTCGTCGGTTTTATCAATGCTGGTAGTGATGACAGCGGTGTTATCTAACTCAACTGAATCTTGTGCTGTTACAGGGTTGCCTGCCACATCTGATGCAGTCGCGGTAGCGGTTAATGTGCCGTCGTTCAATGCGCTTGCATCAATAGGATCTGTTACATATTCACCATTAATTACGGTTGCTGTTGTAGTGATTGCTGGGTTAACGCCATCGCTGATAGTAACTGTTACCGTTTGACCATCTTCCACATCAGTAACTGTTCCGCGTACAACGATCTCTGTACTTTCGCCGTTGCCGTTAATTACGCCGTCGGCTGTTTTATCAATGCTGGTTGTAATCGCTGCGGTGTTATCAAGCTCAACTGAATCTTGTGCTGTTACAGGGTTGCCTGCCACATCGGACACGCTGGCGGTAGCTGTGAGTGTGCCGTTATTTAATGCGCTTGCATCAATAGAATCTGTTACATATTCGCCATTTTGAACAATTGCTTGTACTTCAACGGGCGGGTTTACGCCATCACTAATTGTTACTGTTACGGTTTGACCGTCTTCAACATCGGTTACAGTACCGCGAACAACAATTGCGGCGCTTTCGCCGTTGCCATTGATAACACCATCGTCAGTTTTATCAATACTGGCAGTAATAATTGCTGTATTATCTTGCTCAAAAGAATCTGTAGCTTGAGATATATTTCCGGCTGAATCTACAACACTTGCAGTCGCTGATATATCACCGTCTACTAATGCTGATATATCAACATTAGATAGTTCATAACTACCATTTTCAACAATAGTTGTAACTTCTACTTTATTCCCTGCTGAATCTGTAAAGACAATAGTAACTTCTTGACCATCTTCAACACCATTTACAATACCACTTAGCGATAATTCAGTATTTTCAGAACTACCATTAACAATGCCATCTTCAGTTTTATCAATCTCTAGGGTAAGAGTACTTTGTGTATCTTTTGAAAAATTAACACTTTGCGTAGCTTCGTTTCCTGCTGCATCAAAAATACTAATTTCAGCTGAAATTTCACCATCAAGAAGTGACTCAATATCTCCACTAATTTGCCAGTTACCATTTTCATCAACTTGTGTAGTAACAACTACTTGTCCATTATTACTATCAGTAAATGTAACAGTAACTAACTGCCCGGGTTCAATACCTGAAACTGAGCCGCTTAGAGTTACATTATTTTGCTCCGCACTATTAATAACACCATCTATATCTTGCGCTATTAGGTTAGCAGCAACAGAGCTGTCATATTGAGTTTCATCGGAGGCATTTGCTGGGTTTCCAGCTGAATCTTGTGCTGTTGCAGTGGCTGATATTGTTCCATCATTTAATGATGAAATATCAACACCCGTTAGTTCATAAGCACCATTAACAACAATTGCTGTTACTGTGATTGGAGGGTTTACACCATCACTTAAAACAACAGTGACAGTTTGGCCATCTTCAATACCACTGACGGTACCTTTAATAGTAACATTTGTATCTTCTTCGCTATTTATTACACCATCTTCGGTTTGATCTATTTCAACCGTAATCGCAGCCGTTGAATCTTGAGTAACCACTTGCGTAGTTGTTGCGGCATTACCAAGTAAATCTTGAACTTCGGCCGTTACGCTAATTTCACCATCATTTAAAGTCGAAATATCAACATCTAATTGATATTGACCATCGATTACGACAGCTTCAACAACAACCTCATTACCCTCTGAATCTTTTAGAGTAACTGATACTGTTTGACCGTCTTCAATACCTATGACAGTGCCAGTTATATTAACTAAATTTTCTGAACCGCTTATAACGCCATCTTCAGTTTCGTTTACCTCAATGGTAATAATCGCGGTGGTATCTTTTAAAAAAGTCTTTTGAATTTGAGTATCATTTCCAGCTTCATCTATAGTGCTGACTAGTAAAGTAAAGCTCCCATCAGCTAAATCTATAAATGGCTCAGGACCAATACTCCATTGACCATTAACTACAGTGGCTTCGTAGGTTGCGACTACATTGCCTTCAGAATCAATTATATCAACAGTTACTACCTGTCCATCTTGAACATCTAAAACTTCACCAGCAATTTCTAACGGAGTATTTGTATTTAATCCATCTTCAAAATCGATAAAGATACTTGCTTGCGTGTCTTTTATTTTTGTTTCACTAGCTGAATCATCTTCACTGCCACCGACTAAAGAAACTTTTGCGGTTACTTCTCCGTCATTTAAGCCCGTAATATCAATATCTTCCACAGACCAAAAGCCATCTTGAACTTCGGTTGTTATTATTATTTCGTTACCATCTTGGTCGCTCAATATAATTTGAATCAATGTATCATCGGCAACATTTTCAACAGTGCCAGAAAACTCTAGAGCAACAGCATCATATTTATTTATGTATATGCCGTCACCGCCTAAACGGCCCACGTTAAATACAGGATCTCGTGTAAACTCAATGAAATTTGGATCTTCTTCTTCAGCCACTGTATCTGGTGTGGTTTCATAACCAGAATCAGGTACTAATTCCTGCGCTTGGCGCGAAATTAATTGGAGTACCATTGCTGCTTGGCTTCCATCAACTCGAGTCGTATGGGTAGCATTACTGTCAACACTGAGCTGTTCAAACGAAGTGTTTTGCCCTAAATCTGTAACAAGCTGTGAGATAATATCTTTTGGAACGATAAACTCTTGAGCACTTTCAGGAAATATAAGCTCATTACCTTCAAGTTCAATTGCACTACTATTTAATATGGGTAAGTCTCGTAACTCTTGCGGAACTGAGTCAACTTTAACCCAGTCACCATTGTCCATAACGATCCAAATATTATTTAGTAGTTCAACAATTACAACAGCTTGATTTATATTTTCCAAAGTGAATTTCCTAAATAGTTAATGAGAGTAAATAGAAACTTAGCCAAAGGTAGCTCTAATAGTTACAAAACTCAGTAAAAGATACCAAAAACAAATTTTTGCTAATTTTTGTAGTCTTTAATTTAAAAAGGTAGTTCTTATTTATAATATAATAGCAATTTTGCAGTACAAAACAACTAGATAAATGTAACTACCATATGTATACAACGTAATAAGAGGGTGGCTGGATTCAATAAAATTTATTTATTTGTAAATTTATAAATTAGCAATTCTATTGCTAATAAATTAACATCTCTAAAAGTAGTTTCATTTCCAAATTAGTCAAGAAAATGCAAAATGCACGTTTTATTCCCTTTAGAAAACAAGATATTGTTGATATGTGTAGCGCTGAGCTCACTAACAGCATAGAGCAAACATCGTTTAAGCAATTTTGCGATTTACTAGCAAGCCTTATTCATTACGATTACCACACAACACTTGAGTCGCTTAAAAATAACTACGCACCGTTTGATCCTAATAGTGACACGCGATCATTAGCGCCGGTTTCAAATGATCAAAAAGCGCAGTGCCAACGTGAATTTGCGCGCGACTTTGCCAAAGTACTCAACGCAGCTAACTTTGAAGTGATCACTAATCAAGACTTACAAGATGCATTAAACGAAGAGTCACTATTTAAAGTGCGCCTTGAAGTTGAGTTTGACGACTTTGAAGAAGTGGTTTTTTATCGCCGTGGCGAGTCGCAACTAACTGAAACCATAATCAGCTTTTGGGGCCTTCGTAAAAAGCCGCTGCACTTTACTAATTACGACCGTGTTGCGGTGTTTATTCGTTTTAAAGATAAAGCCCACTTTGAAGCTAAAAATAAAACACCTTTAGGGTTTGAACCAAGCTCGACCATAGTTAAGCTGTTTCAAAATGTACCAAAAGCCGACCTTGAAATGCTATTTCCTAATAGCGAAGTACGCATGCGCCCTATTGATAAAGTGATTATTGGCTCATCGGCTTTAGTTGGTGGTGCGGTGGTACTCATAACTAAGTTAGGCGCATCAATTTTATTGTTATTTGCTTTGTTTGCCTTTTGGGGTGGTTTTAGAAGTGAAGCTGTAGAAATGACACAACAACACTTTATTACCTTTGCCATTGGCATGGGAGTATTTGGCAGCTTTATTTTTAAAGAGTGGAGTAAGTTTAAAAACCGTAAAATTAAATTTATGAAAGCGCTTAGCGATAACCTCTACTTTAAAAACCTTGATAATAATGCCGGTGTTTTTCATACCCTTATAGACGCCGCCGAAGAAGAAGACATAAAAGAAGCCCTGCTTGCGTATACCTTTTTACTCAAATCAGAAAGTGGCTTAACTGCCCAAACGCTTGATGAACAAATAGAGGCGTGGTTTAAAAGCAAATACCAGTGCGATCTTGATTTTGAAATTAGTGATGCCCTTGAAAAATTGGAGCGTATGCATTTAGTCACTTGCAGTAATGGAGTGTATAGCGCAATAAATTTGGAACATGCAAAAACTATTTTGGATGAGCGCTGGGATAATCTTTTTCAATATAATTAACCTGCATGATTTACTTAACAACAAAAAAGCAGCTGAAACTTCAGCTGCTTTTTACGTTATCTAACAGGTGCAATTAGCTAAGCTGTTTGTTGCTTATTAAATTTTGCATGTACTAGCTTATAAAGTGCAGGCAATATTAATAGCGTAAGTAGAGTTGATGAAATAATCCCTCCTACAACAACCGTCGCAAGCGGCCGTTGTAGCTCAGCACCGGTGCCTGTATTTAGCGCCATAGGAATAAATCCTAAACTTGCCACTAAAGCGGTCATAAGTACTGGGCGCAGGCGCGAAAGTGCACCTGTTTGTATCGCATCTATTAAACTGAGCCCATCGGCTCTTAACTGTTTAATAAACGACAGCATAACCACACCATTTAATACCGCGACACCACTTAGCGCTATAAACCCCACGCCTGCTGATATTGAAAGCGGCATGTCGCGTAACAATAACGCAAGCACACCACCTGTCAGTGCAAGTGGTACGCCGCTAAATATAATTAACGAATCACGCAGTGAATTAAACGCACTGTAAAGCAGGCCAAATATAAGCAATAAAGTAACTGGCACCACCAGCGATAACCTCTTACTTGCCGATTCTAACTGCTCAAACGTGCCGCCGTATTCAATCCAATAACCACTTGGTAAATTAAGATCTGAATTTAAAGCGGCTTGTGCATCACTTACAAAGCTTGCTAAATCACGCCCTTCTACATTTGCAGTAACAACAACATTACGCTTACCGCTTTCACGGTTTATTTGATTGGGTCCTTTATCAATACTAATTGTTGCTACTTCGCCAAGCGGTACAAATGCAAGGTCGGGGTTAGCACTTTTGGGTACAGCTACGGGTAAACGTGCAAGCTGTGATACATCGCTTGACCAGCGCTCATCTAAACGCACTAATAACGAAAAGCGTTTATCGCCTTCATAAATAAGCCCGGTTTGTACACCGCCTACCGCAGCACTTACATTTTGCTGTATATCAGTTACTGTTAAACCTAACAGCGCCATATGATCGCGAAGCGGCGTTACCGAAAGTGTAGGCAAACCTTCCATTTGCTCAAGGCGTACATCAGTTGCGCCAGTAATGTTTTGCACCAAGGCTGTGGCTTTTTCACCATACTGTTTTAATGTTGATAAATCATCGCCATAAATACGCACCGCAACGTCGGCTCGCACGCCTGCTATTAACTCGTTAAAACGCATTTCTATAGGTTGCGTAAACTCATAATTATTACCTGGTACTTCATTTACTAAATGGCGAATTTGCTTAACCAGTTCTTCTTTACTTAAAGCAGGATTAGGCCATTGTTCGCGCGGCTTTAGCATTAAGAATGTGTCGGCAACGTTAGGTGGCATAGGATCGTTTGCGACATCAGGCGTACCAATTTTTGAAAAGACCTTTTCAACTTCAGGTATGTCTAAAATGGCTTGCTCTAGCTCTTTTTGCATTTTTACCGATTGTTCAATACCGGTGCCGGTAATGCGCAGTGCGTGCATGGCTATATCGCCTTCATCAAGCTGCGGTAAAAATTCAGCGCCCATATTTTTAACTTTAAAGCCAAGTGCAATTACAAGCACAGCAGCAATGCTTAGCATTACCCACGGTAACTTAAGCGATAAGCTAAGTAGCGGTTTGTAGCCTTTTTTAATACCCCGCATAACGGCATTTTCGCTCTCGCTTACTTTTCCTCGCACTAATACCGCAATAGCGGCAGGTACAAAAGTAACAGCAAAAATAAGTGCGCCAACTAGTGCGGCTACAACCGTAAATGCCATTGGCTGAAACATTTTTCCCTCAACCCCACTAAGTGCAAACAGCGGCAAATACACCAGCATAATAATTAAAATGCCAAATACTGCTGGACTGAACACTTCTTTAGTAGCGGCGGTTACAACACTTAAACGCTCGTTTAAAGTAAGTAGCCGGCCATGTTTATGCTGCGCAAGGCCTAATTGCCTTAAACAGTTTTCAACCACAATTACAGCGCCATCAACTATTAAACCAAAGTCGATTGCGCCTAAGCTCATTAAGTTACCCGACACTCTATTACCTACCATACCGGTAATGGCAAATAACATACTAAGCGGAATAACCATGGCCGTAATAAGCGCACCGGTTACATTACCTAATAACAGCAGTAAAATAACAATAACTAGCACAGCCCCTTCGAACAGGTTCGTTTTTACGGTTTCTATGGTTTTATCAACAAGGGTTGTTCTGTCGTACACAGGCTCAACCACTACACCTGCTGGTAGGCTAAGTTGTACATCTTTAAGTTTTTCAGCCATGGCTTTTGCCACTACGCGGCTGTTTTCACCAATGAGCATCATGGCGGTGCCGAGCACGGTTTCTTTACCGTTATAAGTAGCAGCGCCAGTTCTAAGCTCTTTGCCTAAACGCACATTTGCGACATCTTTAATGCGTACAGGCGCATCATCACGTTTTGCAACCACGGTATTAGCTATATCATCAATGGTTTTTAATTGCCCTGGCGAGCGCACTAAATATTGCCCGTCAAAGCGCTCTATAAACCCCGCACCTTGATTACTATTATTTAATTTAAGTGCCGTAATAACATCATTTAGCGAGAGCTTATAAGCGAGTAGTTTTTCAGGCACGGGGGCTATTTGGTACTGACGCTCAAAGCCACCTTGGCTGTTTATTTCGGTAACGCCTTTTACTTTTAATAGCTGCGGGCGAATAACCCAATCTTGCAGGGTACGTAAATCCTCTGCGTTAAATGGCGTGCCATCATCTTTTAATGCACCGTTATTTGCATGCACAGAGTAGGTAAAAATCTCCCCTAGCCCGCTGGCAATTGGTCCTAAGTTTGGCTCAATATTGGCAGGTAAATCTGATCGAATACTTTGAATGCGCTCACTAATTTGCTGGCGAGCCCAGTAAATATCGGTGCCTTCGTTAAAAATAACGGTAACTTGCGAAAGCCCATAACGCGAAATAGAACGTGTGTAATCAAGCTTAGGTATACCTGCCATCGCAGTTTCAATTAAATAGGTTATTCGCTGCTCTGCTTCAAGCGGGGTAAACCCGGGTGCTTTGGTATTTATTTGAACTTGCACGTTAGTAATATCGGGTACAGCATCTACCGCTAAATTTTGTGTGTTATATACACCAAAGCCTGCAAATAAAAGCGTGAGTGCAAGCACCATCATGCGGCGTTTAACCGCAAATGAAACTATCCAGTTAATCATGCTGCCTCCTAGTGTGAGTGGCTTGCGCCACTTTTTAATATATCGGCTTTAATTACATAACTGTTTTGCGTTACATACTCACTGTTTGGCGAAAGCCCCTCGAGTACCTCTACCCACTCGCTGTTTTTAGCACCGAGTTTTACAGGGCGCACTTCAAACACATTGCCGCTTTTAATAAACACACTTGCTTTACCGTTAAATTCTTGCACAGCAGTAGCCTTTACTCGCACAGCAGCATTTACATTTGCGATACTAACGTCGCTATTTACGTGCATGCCTGGGCGCCAATGGCCATCTTGGTTTTTAAGCTCGATTCGCGCACGCGCAATATGTCCGCCCGTCATCATAGGTGCAATAAAAAACACCTCACCTTGTGCGTTTAAATGATGATGTAAGTCGTACACCTTAGCGCTTTGCCCTATGGCGAGTTTTTCAATATTTTCAGGAAACGCCGAGAGCTCAACCCATACAGTTTCAAGATTGACTATTTGCATTAACGCGCTACTAGCAAGCTCACCGCGCTTTAAATATTGCTCGGTAATAACGCCTGTCATTGGGCTTTTTATGGTGTAATTTTGTAGGGTTTCGCGGTTGGTAATGCTTGCTAGCTTATCGCCTTTTTTAACGTTTTGACCAATGCTTACAAAAATATTGTTAACTAAGCCGGTATAAGGCGCCATTACTTCAACGGTGCCGTGCGCGGTGGGTGCTATAACACCAAATAAAGTATCTGTTAGCTCAACCGTACCTGCTTTTGCAATCTCGGTTTTAATTCCTGCGCGTTCAATTGCTTGGGAGCTTAGCGTTGTACGCCCTTCTTCTTGCTCATAATGATAATTTATTTCAGCGCCTTTATAACTTGCCATTACATCAAGCTTAAACGAGTGCGGCTCGTTTACGCTCACGGTACTTACTAAATAGTCATCTTCAGCTTTAAAACGAATAAGCTGTGGCTCTTCACTTAAACGCTGCACATTTATGGTTACGTCTAATTGGTTTATATCCACAGCTTTATCGTTATTAAACCCATATATTCGCAGCTCGGTATTACCTGCAAACTGGGTTAACTTAAGCTCTAAATCAAGGGCGTTATTGGTTAGTAAAAATCCGCCGTGCGGGCCTTGTTGTGTGTGTTCGTCTTTGTGGCCTTCTTCGTGACCTTTTTCGTGATGGCTATCAGATGCCATAGCCGTGCTACTTAATAATGGGAGTGCAAATAATTGCGTTATAAATAATGCGATAAGAGGGTTATTCATGATTGATGAGTCTCAATTAAAGGTTGGCCAGTTAAACGCTCAAGGGTAAGCAGTACTTGATATAGCTCGCTATGGATGTTGATAAGTGCGCGTTTAGAATCAAATAAAGCTTGCTGTGCGTCTAGTAATTGCAACACCGATATTTGCCCTTGTTGATAGCTTTTTAAACTTTGTTTTATAAGCGTTTGTGCTTGTGGAATAACTTGATGTGTTAATAGCTGTGCCTGCGCAGTTTTACCTTGGTAATACGCATACAAGGTACGTATTTGCTGGCGTAGCTGAATACGTAATTGCCCTTGTTGCTCATTAAGTAGCGTAAGTTGATGCTTTGCAGCCTCAATATTACCGCTATTAGAATTGCTTAATTGCAGCGGCATTGAAAATGAAAACACCAACGAGCTGGCATCAGTTTGCTGGTTATATCGCACGCCACCACCTAGGGTTAAATCGCTTTGCCCGCTTGAGCGCTGCAGCGATAAATTAGCCGTTTGCTGCATATATTGCTGCTGTAAAAGTGCAAATTCAGGTGCTGTATTTACCGCATCAAGTAGCACTGCTTCACTTTTAACAGCAGCTATTTGTGATAAATCGCCAGCATAGTAATCACTCACTTGCGGCTCTTGCCAAAGCTCGGTTAGAGCTAAGCGCGCACGCTCAAATTCGCTATTTAGCATCAGCGTATTTAAATCTACTTGGCTTAATGCATAACGCATGCGGGTTACATCAGCACTTGAGGCTGCACCCGCTTTAGCGCGTTTTTTAATTGCGTTAAGTGCCTGCTTAACGGTGTTTTTACGCTCACTATTTAAAGCAATTAACGCCTGAAATTTAAGTATTTGGTAATAGCGCTCAGCGGTAGTTGCTAAAAGTGCTAACCGAGTATTTTTATACTCAATTGTTTGCGCTTTTATATTTGCCGTGGCGTAGTTAATGCGGTTTTGGCGTTTATCACCCAGCTCTATTAATTGGCTTAAAGCCAGCGTGTACTGCGCCCCCGAAAACGCATGGGAGCCATGGGTTCCTAAAAAGTTTTCAGCTTCAAAACTCAGCTCAGGATTAGGTGAAAGCGCAGCTTGGGTTTTAAGCGCCGTTAATATTTTTTGATGATACGGGTAGCGTTTAAGCTCAGCATTTTGCTGCTCGGTATTTTTAAGCGCTTGCTTTAGCGTTAATACGTTTTGAGGCTCATTTTTTGCCAAAACGCTCATTGCTGGTAATGCGCACAGTAGCGCCACCAGCATAAGTGGTTTTTTATTCATATAGCATGTCCGTTTTTTAACAAACAAAGTTGACTTAATCACTACGCCTATTTTAAAAACAAGCGCAATTAAGCAACCTAAATATGTACATAACTAGCCTTATAACGCACAGGCGCAGGCAGTTATTTACAAAGTGTTTAAAATTAAAAACTAGCTATAAAAATTTGGTGGCGGAACATCTGGTGGATAGTTTAAACCGCTATAGCACGCAGGCAGTGTAGCTTGGCTTTGCTCAGGGCTTATAGAGTGATTTAGCGTACTGTAGTAACCACAGTGGCAATGCTGATGGGCATGTATTTCAGTAGGTGATTGCGCATCTTCATCGTTTGCATTTGTTTGAGAATGAACATGCGTAACGTGATCAACTTCTTCTTGCAGATGATACGCCGCCGCATCACAGCTAATAAAGCTGTGCACAAGCACTAAAAGTATCACGACTAAAAAGTAGTTTGAGCGCATTACCTACCTAAAAACTCTAAAATGCAATTTAAGAGATCGCACAATACCTTAAATTTATTCAAATGTAGAGAGCCGCTTACGTTATTTTCTAAATTCACTTGGTGAAACACCCACTGATTTTTTAAACCGTTTTGAAAAATTAAATATATTAGGGTACCCCACATAAGCGGCAATATGAGCAACAGGCCAGCGGGTATTTAGTAGTAAGCTTTTAGCTCGTTTAATACGTAAATAAATAAGCTGCTGCATTGGGCTTTTGCCATATTGAGCTTGGCATAACCTATGTAAATGGGGTGCTGAGTAATGCACGTGTTCGCACATAGCGTCTATTGTCCAATCAAACTGCAGGCGCTCTTCTACTTCTAAAAACAAACTGGTTAATCTGTTTTGCCCGCCTATTTGCGGCTCACTTTTAAGCGTAGTGTTTAAATAGTGGCTTAAAATAGGCATAACGCCTTCACGCAAAGTAGCGTTACTTTCGCTATATAAAAGCTCCATAGCTAAATGTAATGGCGCTAGCTGTTGATTAGTTAATACCTTAGCGTGCGCTAAATTCAAATATTGCCAGCGCTTAGTATTTGCAAGGTTTAGCCAAATCACATCCCACTTTCCGCTTGCTATTTTAACCTCAAAACTTTGCCGCGCAGGCAATATAGCTAAGCTATTTTCAGTTAATGAGTATTGGTTATTAACTGTTTTAAGTGTGCCCTGACCAGCCAAAGTATAAAAAAGCGTGTGTTCAAGCGGGTTGGTACGTGCAACACAATAATCACCCAATAAATTAGAGCAACCTGCCAGCTCTATTTCAAGGTTTGGCATTTGCGAAAGCGTGGTTAAATCAATAAACCGCTCTGCACACTCTGGGCCAATATCGAGTACATCTACAATAGTGTTACGCATAATTAAAAATGATAGTTTTGGATAAATAAAAGAGAGCTTTAAGCATAACCTCAACGCATTATTTTAGCTATATTTAAGCCACTATAATTGCCATACATGCAATAGGACACCAATGAACTCACTACAGCACATAATTAACCGTCGCGATTGGGAAAATCCAATTTCGGTGCAAGTTAATCAAGTAAAAGCACACAGCCCACTCAATGGTTTTAAAAGCGTTGACCATGCCCGTAAAAACACACAATCACAAAAACAAAGTTTAAACGGCCAATGGAATTTTAAATTATTTGATAAACCCGAAGCGGTTGATGAGTCACTGTTAAGTGAAACACTAAGCAAAAATTGGCAAAGTATTCCAGTGCCTTCTAACTGGCAGTTACACGGCTTTGATAAACCTATTTACTGTAATGTTAAATACCCATTTGCAGTTAACCCGCCTTTTGTACCAAGCGATAACCCTACAGGTTGCTACCGCACTGAATTTACTATTACGCCTGAGCAATTAGCGCAACGAAACCATATTATTTTTGAAGGCGTAAACTCGGCGTTTCACCTTTGGTGTAACGGTCAGTGGGTGGGTTATTCGCAAGATAGCCGCTTACCGAGCGAGTTTGATTTAAGCGAGCTGTTAGTGGCGGGCACCAATCGCATAGCGGTTATGGTTATTCGCTGGAGCGATGGCAGTTACCTAGAAGATCAAGACATGTGGTGGCTAAGCGGTATATTTCGCGATGTTAACTTACTTACAAAACCGCAACACCAAATACGCGATGTATTTATAACCCCAGATTTAGATGCATGCTACCGCGATGCGACTTTGCATGTAAAAACCGCAATAGATGCGCCAAATAACTACCAAGTAGCAGTACAGGTTTTTGATGGTGAACAAGCACTGTGTGAGCCACAAATACAAAGCACTAACAATAAACGTGTTGACGAAAAAGGCGGTTGGAGCGATGTCGTATTTCAAACAATTGATATACAAAGCCCTAAAAAATGGACCGCCGAAACCCCGACCTTATATCGCTGTGTTGTAAGCCTGTTAGATGAGCAAGGCAGAACCGTAGACGCCGAAGCCTATAACATTGGCTTTAGAAAAGTAGAAATGCTTAACGGGCAGCTTTGCTTAAACGGCAAACCGCTACTAATTCGCGGTGTTAACCGCCACGAACATCACCCTGAAAACGGCCACACAGTGAGCACCGCCGACATGATTGAAGATATTAAGCTTATGAAGCAAAATAACTTTAATGCTGTACGTACTGCTCACTATCCTAACCACCCGCGTTTTTACGAATTATGTGACGAGCTAGGTTTATACGTAGTGGACGAAGCAAACATAGAAACCCATGGCATGTTTCCTATGGGTAGGCTTGCCAGCGATCCGCAGTGGGCTGGTGCATTTATGTCGCGTTATACACAAATGGTTGAGCGCGATAAAAACCACGCCTCAATTATTATTTGGTCATTGGGTAACGAATGCGGACACGGCGCAAATCACGATGCAATGTACGGCTGGTCAAAAAGCTTTGACCCTTCTCGCCCAGTGCAATACGAAGGTGGCGGCGCAAACACAACAGCAACCGATATTATTTGCCCAATGTACGCTCGTGTAGATACGCATATAGCTGATGACGCCGTACCTAAATACTCTATTAAAAAATGGTTAAGCCTACCCGGTGAAACGCGCCCTCTTATTTTATGTGAGTACGCCCATGCAATGGGTAACAGCCTAGGTAGCTTTGACGATTACTGGCAAGCATTTAGAGAATACCCACGCCTACAAGGTGGTTTTATTTGGGATTGGGTAGACCAAGGTTTATCTAAAACTGATGAAAACGGTCAGCATTACTGGGCCTACGGCGGCGATTTTAGTGATGAACTAAACGACCGCCAATTTTGTATAAACGGCTTATTGTTCCCAGACCGCACGCCGCACCCTAGCCTGTTTGAAGCTAAATACAGCCAGCAGCATTTACAATTTACGCTGCGCGAGCAAACTAAAAATCAATACACCATTGATATATTTAGCGATTACGTATTTAGACACACAGATAACGAAAAACTGGTTTGGCAGTTAATGCAAAATGGCATCTGTGTTGAACAAGGCGAGCATGTACTTAATATTGCTCCGCAAAGTACACACACGTTAACAATTAAAACTAAAACAGCGTTTGAGCAAGGTGCGCAATATCACCTTAATTTAGATGTAGCACTAATTAACGATTGCAGCTTTGCAAGTGCCAAGCATGTATTAAACACCGAGCAGTTTAAGCTTATAAATAGTAATAATTTAAACAGTAAAGCATTTACATCAACTACAGAGCAAAGCGCTATAAGTGTTAGTGAAACCGACTCTCAACTAAGTATTGAAAACGATAAGTTTAAACTTGTTTTTAGTAAGCAATCAGGGCTTATAGAGCAGTGGTTACAAAACGATACTCAGGTTATTAGTAGCCCACTGGTTGATAACTTTTATCGCGCCCCGCTTGATAACGACATAGGCGTAAGCGAAGTAGATAACCTAGACCCTAATGCATGGGAGGCACGTTGGTTACGTGCAGGTATAGGGCAATGGCAGCGCACATGCAGCTCAATTCACGCAGTGCAATCAAGCGTTGATATACGTATTACATGTGTATTTAATTATGAGTTTAATGGCGTGCTACAAGCAAGAACACAGTGGCTATATACACTAAATAATACCGGCAATATTAGCTTAAATGTTGATGTGCACTTAAACGATACTCTGCCGCCAATGCCGCGTATAGGGCTAAGTACAACGCTTAACAAGCAAAGCGATACAAAAGTAAACTGGCGTGGTTTAGGGCCTTTTGAAAACTACCCAGATCGCAAAGCCGCAGCACGTTTAGGTTATTACAGCTTAAGCTTTAATGAGCTACATACCCCGTATATTTTCCCAACCGATAACGGCGTGCGTAGTGATTGCCAATTACTGAGTATTAATAATTTAACCGTAACCGGTGCGTTTTTATTTGCCGCCAGTGAGTATTCGCAAAGTATGTTAACGCAAGCGAAACACACTAACGAACTCATTGCTGATGATTGCGTACATGTACACATTGATCATCAACATATGGGGGTTGGTGGCGATGATTCATGGAGCCCAAGTACCCATAAAGAATATTTACTTGAGCAAAAGCAGTACAGTTATTCTTTAACATTATCTGCTGAATAATTTAAACAAAAATAGCGGCCAAATTGGCCGCTATTTTTTTAATTAACACACTCTATTTATTAGCGAGCTTTTTAGCTAATACGTTATCAAGAGAAAAGCTTCCCGCTCCTTGAATTGCTAAAACTACAGTTACTACTAGTAAAGTTAATGCGTATTCATAGCCATTGTTTGCCATAAATAAGCCATTACTAATATGTACGCTAAAAATAGCAATCAGCATAGTAAAGCCGGCAACTACAGCAGCTGGGCGAGTTAACAAACCAATTGCTAATGCAATGCCACCAAAAAACTCAGCGCTACCTGCCATCATTGCTAACCAATAGCCAGGCTCTAAACCAATACTCGCCATCCATTGGCCTGTACCTTCAAGCCCGTAACCGCCAAACCAAGCAAATAGCTTTTGTGCACCATGCGCCGCTAAAATAAGGCCAACTGGTACTCGTAAAATTAATGCTGCTACGCCTGCTTTTGAGCTAAGTAATGTGTTTAGTAATTTCATGAGTTTTAGTCCTGTTTAAATTTATTTAATCGTTAGGTTTTTCCTAACCGTTGAGTACAGTTTACTATCATCATTAAAAAACATTAATACGAAATTTATTGGTTAATTAGCAACGCAGTATTTATAATAATCCATAAAAAAACCGCCAACCCAAAGGTTGACGGTTTTTTATTAACGTATTACTTATTAAGTAAGCGCTAAGCTTTGAAAATTAAGCAACCGCTTGCTCTAAAATTTCGCGGCTTTCTTTTAGCGTAATAGCTTGGTTTTCGCCAAGAGCAACCATGCCGTGAGCTTCAAGTTTACCAATAATATTGTCAATAGCAGCTGCTTTATCATCGCCATGTTCAGTAAGCTGGGTCGCTACGTCAAGGCTGTGGTAAAACGCTTCAATTGCTGCAATTGTTTTCTCTGCTAAGTCTTCAGATTGCTCAAGACCAAATACGTTTTTACCCATTTGCTCAAGCTTTGCTTTTTTAACTGCAAATTGGTTACGTAATAAAGAAGGCTGAACAATAGCAAGTGAACGTGCATGATCAACACCGTAAGCGGCTGTAAGCTCGTGGCCAATCATATGTGTTGCCCAATCTTGCGATACACCAGAACCAATTAAACCATTAAGTGCTTGGTTAGCTGCCCACATAAGGTTTGCACGCCATGCGTCATCTTGGTTTTCAAAGTTATCGCCTAAAGTTTTAAGCGTTCTTAAAAGTGCTTCAGCGTAACCTTCTTGAACTAATGCTGTTTCAGGGAATGTTAGGTACTGCTCACAGGTGTGAACCCATGCATCTACTAAACCATTCACAAGTTGGCGCTGCGGTAATGTTTTCATTACATCAGGGTCCATAATCGCAAATTTAGGAAGTACTTCTGGTGATGCAAACGGTAGTTTTTGCTTCGTTGCTTCTTTGCTCACAACTGAGTTTTGGTTAGATTCAGAACCCGTTGCTGGCAATGTTAATATTGCACCGATTGGTAAAGCGCTAGTAATAGTATGCTTACCAGTAGGAATATCCCAACCTTCGCCATCATAAACGGCTGATGCGGCAATGTATTTAACGCCGTCGATTACTGAACCGCCGCCTACGCCTAATACGAAGTCGATATCTTGTTCTTTACAAATTTTTACTGCTTGGTCTAGCACTTCAATTGTTGGGTTAGCGCCAACGCCCGAAAACTCAACCCAGTCAAAGCCTTCAAGTGCTGCTGCAACTTGGTCGTACACGCCGTTCTTTTTAATTGAACCGCCGCCGTACACTACAAGTACTTTTTGATCTTTTGCGATCAAATCAGATAGTGCCGCAATTTGTTGCTGACCGAATTGAATAAGAGTTGGATTTACGTAGCTAAATTTCATTATTTTGCTCCTAGGTGACGGTTAAATACTAAATAGAATGCTTAGTTACTAGCTAAGCCAAATTTCAATGAGTGCATATTAGTAGCAAAACAAACATAAAAAAAGCCCAATAACTCGCAAAAGCTTGCCTAAAACTACCAGCGTTGTTATTTTACGCAAAACACACTCAATTAAAGATGCCTTTTATGCCCACCATAGCCAATATGTTGCAACAATACGCCGAGCATAATCAATTACTCAGCTTTGAAGGCACCATGGAAACTATCATTCCAGGCGTGTATTTTCATCGAGCAACTAAAAGCTCGCCGCGCCAGCCGCTTATATATAACTCAGGTATTATTATTGTTGGGCAAGGTCATAAAATAATTCACTTTCCTGAACATCAAATAAAATACGGCGCAGGCGACTACTTAGTCCTTGGTGTACCGGTGCCATTAGAGTGTGAAGCATTTACTGATAACGACTTACCCGTTATGGGCATTGCCATAGATATAAACCCTGCAATGCTACACAAACTCGTTAATCAAATAATGCGGCATAAGCCTCTTTCAGCCTCATCGTCTTCTGCACAAATTGGCGCAGTGCAGTCGGCAACTCTAGATACAGCAATGGAGCTCGTTACTCATCGGTTATTAACTGTTTTAAATAACCCCATTGAGGCTGACATTTTTGGCGAGGATATAGTAAAAGAATTGGTATATCGCGTACTTTGTGGTCCACAAGGACATACTTTAATAGGGCTTGCTATGCATGATGGGCATTATGCACGTATCGCCCGTACGCTCTCAACTATGCACAGTAGTTATGCCAATCAAATTACGGTTGAAGGGTTAGCTGAAGATGTAAACATGAGCGTATCGTCGTTTCATCGTGCTTTTAGGCAAGTAACGTTTGAATCCCCTCTACAGTATTTAAAAAAAGTACGCTTAGCTAAGGCTAAAGAACTTATAACTACTAGTGGAAGTAAAGCCAACGAAGCTGCATTAAAGGTTGGCTATACCAGCCCATCGCAATTTAGCCGCGAATTCAAACGCCACTTTAATAAAACACCTAGCGAAGTATTAACTCAATTACATAGTTAATTTAACTAATTAACTAATAGCTAAATAGGTGGGCTCTGCTAGTATAAAAAAATGTAGTTGAGCTTGGAAGTGCTTATGGCTGACAAAAAACATCATAAAAATACAGTTCCTAATATTTTACACGGAGGTGCTAAATACGTATTTCTTTTTTTTATTTACTTAATAGCATTTAATAGCAATGCAGGCGATTTTTGCGATATTACCCCCTTAAATAGTCAGTCCTCTCCATCATCTTTACAACCTAATACAACTTCTGAACTTCAGGCAAAACGCGGTACAAACCAATTTCAGCTAAACTGCTTGTTAAAGCGTGGCGGCGTACTTTCGTTTTTGCGCCCAGGTCTTGATGATTTTACATGGCAGCAAAACGGTGTAATAAAGCAACCATTAAAATCGGCACAAGTGGCATTTTTAATGGACTCAGGAAACTTTACAGCCATTATTACAATTGAGTCAAAACTTAACTATACACCACGCTTTAAGTGGCAAAATACACAAGTTTTTTTTAAAGAAACACAGCAACACAATCTCATTATGGGTGCTTTTTATGGGCTGTGTACCACACTCATTTTTTACGTATTTATAATGGGCTACAGGCTTCACGACAAGATATTTAAGCTATACAGCGCTTATATTTTTTGTATTGGCAGCTTTATTTTGCTTCAAGAAGGCCAACTCTATTTATTTATAACTGACCACGTTTCATCACTCCTATTTGATTTGTACTTACTCAGCATAGGTTTAACAGTACTCAGTGCTACATGGTTTATGTGCGCATTACTTGAACTAAACAATAGATGGCCAAAAACAAGTAAGATTTTAAAAATTATGGCCGGTATTGTTATGTGCTTTTCTTTAATAAAAATATTGTTCAGTAACACTTTGATTTGGCAAATAGCTGGCAACATCATGGCTTACGGCTCATTAATTATTGTGACTGTTATTTTTGTTTTAGCGGCACAACAGGCTCGCAAAGGAATACGCGAAGCAACGCTTGTTTTTGTAGCATTGAGCTTGGTGCTCGTAAGCATGATATTTAGAGTATTACTTATTAATCAAAGCCCATTTATGCAACGTTACGGATTTATTTTGGCTTTCGCTGTGGAGTCATTTTTACTAGCAGTAGCTGTTTCTAGGCGTATTAGCCGTATGCGAATCGCACAAAAACGCGCCGAAACCGAAGCCGATTACGATCACCTTTGTGGCATTTTAAACCGCCGTGGCTGGGGTAAAAAATCATCAGAGCTGATTGAGCTGCATGCAAAAAAAGGCGGAGTTTTATGTTTAATGTATATAGATTTAGATGACTTTAAACAGATAAACGACAATTATGGGCATGCCGTAGGCGATGAAGCTTTATGTAAAGTAGCCGCCTGTTTAAAAAGTATTGTACGCACCAGCGATGCAGTCGGCCGCTTAGGCGGTGATGAATTTGTAGTACTTGCCCACTTTTACAGCAAAGCGCAAGTAAGCCCAAAAACACACCATCTAAAAATAGAGTTAGATAAACTCGCCATCACGCATAACGACCAGCCTATTGCTATAAAGGCAAGCATTGGTAGCAGCGTATTTAGTGAGCCTCCTAAAAATATTGACGAAATTTTAAAAGCCGGCGACACCGCTATGTATCATGAAAAACTACAGCGTAAAGTAAAGCCGCTCACTTTAGTTGATGGCTAACTTTAAGTATTTAAAACCGTAGCTGGCTTAGCAAACTGCTTACGGTTTATATAGTGGCTAAAAATAATAGTAAATAACGTTGAGGCTTGTTTGCCAATAAAGTGGGCAACACTACCCATTACCGCTAAAATAACCGGAAAGGTAGAGATTAACCGCTCCACGCAGACCCTATATGCTGTGATATAAACGTAACAAGTACGATAAAGCCCGTCACTAATATCATTTTACCAAAAGCTCCCAGCGGGCATTTAATGGTTTTGCATCAACTGATATATTTAGCATTGTAGAGATAATAGCTAAACCGAGTAAAATACAAAGCGAAATCACCCTCGCCACAATAATATTCACTGGTAAAAATAAAGTAATAACGCTAAATACACACCAAATACTCAACGCTGTAAAAAGCGATTTAAGCATTCCAAATCTTCGTGAAAAAACCAAGTAACTAAAACAAAATAAGCCTATACCGCTCATACCATAAAGAGAGGCCACCGCTGAGTTAGCTGCAAATAATTTACCTTGTTCTAATGCTATAAAATAAGAAATAGGCCAGAGGTAATAGGCAAGCCAGGAACTATGCTGCTAACAAAACTACCAAAGCGTTTTTGGGCGAATGTTATTAGTAAATAAGCAAAGGTGCAATTATGAGTTTAAGCAGCATAAATAACAATAAAGTATGAGAGTTAAATTAAGTCTACGTGTCTATACCTACATTGTAGAGTGAATAAAAAATCATGTATGTAGCGTAATTTTTTTACCTGTAAATATTAACTAATTTATCAAAAACACTGATTAATAGTTATAAAAAAACCACTTATTAAAGTGGTTTTTTAGCTTAACTTAAACAACAGCATTTATACTTTTTTAAATAAAACCTCAGGGTTTACCATGGTTTTCATTTCAAGCACATTGCCATTTGGATCTTCAATAAAAAACGTTTCTTGCTCAAACTCATCACCAATAAAACGGCGGTATGGTTTATCTAGGTATTCAATACCCGCATCTTCAATACGTGTTTTTAACCCGTTAAATTCATCTTCAGATAGGTGAATCCCAAAGTGAGGTACTGCCACAGCTCCCATATCAACATCATGGCGAACTGTTGGTAGGCGCTCAACGCTTTGGTGTAAGGTAAGTTCATTGCCCCAAAAATCTATATCTACCCAGCGACCTTCTTCACTATTACCCGTTTTACAGCCTAGTACGTCACAATAAAACGCTTTAGCCACTTTTAAATCGCCAGCCGGAATAGCCAGATGCAAACAGTTAGACATAAATAACCCTTGGTTAACACTTTAATACATTAAATTATCGCCATTATACATAAATTGTGATTTATAGAACATTAACAGCGGTACTATTAAGCATATTTAATACCTAAAAACAGTTTAAAAAACACGCTTTTTGAATGTGTAATTACTTATAACGTTTATTTGTTAGAGAGTATTAGAAAGCGTAAAAGGATTAGTTTAAAATGCGCCGCTATGATTAAATTCTTATTTTTAAAATTCATTACTTTCTTTTTAGGTTTTGTAGCTTGCTTTGCTATGCACACTACTTTTGCACTGCCTTTAGTAATCTCTGCCGCGCTAACGGGGCTTATTGGCTCTTTTATTCCTTTTCCTGTGCGTTATAAAAACCATCCTTATGCTGCAATTTATGCTGGTAGCTTTGCCGGTATGTGCTCAACCCATTTAATTACCAGTTACTGGGAAATTGCTATTATTTCGCTCATTGGCTCAAGTTTGTATGTGCTTACTATAAATATGTTTACAGGCTTTGGTGGCAAACTTGGCAGTGTTGCTTTTGCAAGCGTGGCACTTTTTGTATTAGCTAAAGGAATCGTACTATGAGTATTGAATACCCGTTACTTGTACTGCTTGGTGCTTTTTTAACGTTTTACTTAGCTAAACATAGTCGCTTTGATGGTATAAGAGCATCCTCTTCACTTTCTATTATTGCTTACTTAATTTTTAGCGCATTGAATTTAAACCCCGATTTATACGCGATTATATTTTTTGGCGGTACATTTATTGGCATGAGCGCCCCGCACCGCTTTGGTATTTATACCGTAGCAAGCTCATCTGTTTTGTTTTCAATATTATTTGAATTTCTTGTACCAAAACTTGACGGCTACGGTGGTGCACTAGGTATTAGTGCATTTTTATCTGTATGTATTTGCCATACCTGTATTTTGTTAGGTGCCCCAAGAAGTAAAAAACCACCACCAGTTCAATAAAAAATTTTTGAACTGGTCTAGTTTCGCCCAGCATGCGCTTTAATATAGTAGAGAATTTAGAGTGTAAAATATTCATGTTTTAAGCTGTTCTTTTTCTCTGCAAGTCTGTTAAAATCTTTCGCGAACTTTATTTACCCTAAATAAAGACAATCATATATGGATTTATGAAAATGAAAAAACTAATCGCAGTAGCTGCACTATCTTTACTACCTTTCTCAAATGCTATGGCTGACCAAGATATTGGTTGTGGTCTTGGTTCTATGTTATTTGCAGGCCAGCAAGGTAAAGGCGTTAAAATTTTAGGCGCTACAACAAACGGTACTTCTGGTAACCAAACTTTTGGTATCACTTTTGGTACTTTAGGTTGTGATGGTACTGGTACAGTAACGTCTTCAGAAAAAATTGCTTTATTCATCGACGGTAACATGGAGCAACTTGCTCATGATATGTCAAAAGGTGAAGGCGAAACTTTAGCTACTCTAGCTGAAGCTTGGGGTGTTGCAGATCAAGATAAAGCAGCATTCAACGCGCTTGCTCAAGCACAGTTTTCTTCAGTATTTACTTCTGAAAACGTAACTTCGCAAACAGTTTTAGAAAACCTAAACACTGTTCTTGCAAGTAACGCACAACTTGCTTCTTATACTCTTTCTTAATCAGCTAAATTAGCCGGTTTTATACGTATAAATAAAGCCGCTGGAGTATTTCTCTAGCGGCTTTTATTGTTTAGTGATTATGAAAAAAATATTCTTTGTTTTATCAATTGCGCTGTTTAGTACTTGCATAAACGCTCAAAGTTTTAAAAATGACACCTTAGCAACCGACCCTTACTGGCTCAAATTAGGTCATTACCGTGAGGCCACATTAGATGGTTGGAAAAGTGAAGTAGATAGTGCTGAGTTTTTTTTATCTCCTATAGGTAAAACAAGTCCACTGGATGAACTTGAAGCCACTATAGCCGCATTTAGTGGTAAAAATACTGATCCAAAAACAACACAATCTCGCTGTCGGTTTCCAGCACGCTATAAATGGCTAAAAACAAAAATTAAAAATAACTGGCCCGCGCTTAATTGCCCAGAGCTTCAGGCATGGCAAAAAATAATAAACCCTAAAGGGGTTACGTTAGTTTTTCCTACTGCATTTATGAATAGCCCATCATCAATGTTTGGCCACACCTTACTTCGTATTGATGCAAAAGATCAGACTCGCCATAAAGAGTTGCTCGCATTCGCAGTTAATTTTGCAGCAGAACCAGACGGCTCAGACAATGCAGCTATGTACGCACTAAAAGGCTTGATTGGCAGCTACCCTGGTAAATTTTCACTTATGCCGTACTATAAAAAAGTACGCGAATATAATGATTTAGAATCTCGTGATATTTGGGAATACAAACTTAATTTATCTGAGCCACAGGTAGAGCTTATTTTATTGCACTTATGGGAGCTACAATTAGCTACATTCGATTACTTTTTTATTGATGAAAACTGCTCTTACCAATTACTTGCATTATTACAACTTGCACAAGAGGACCTTGATTTAACATCGTCATTTAATATGCAAGCTATTCCATCAGATACCGTTGCAGTACTAAGAAATAACAACTTGCTACAAACACCTAATTACCGCCCTGCTTTTGGCACTAAGCTTTACCATTACTCTACTCAAATGACTAACGAACAACTTGATGATGCAAGAGAGTTAATGCAAGGTGGCTCCCTCAATACTCGTAATTACTCACAGTCGCAATTAGTCGCAATATTAGAAATGGCGTATGAATGGTTAAATTTTGAATTTTACGATAAAGCATTAAAGCGTGAAGAAATTGCACCGCGACTAACTAAGCTACTACTAATGCGCAGCAAATATAAAGTAGCTTCGCCATTTACTAAGCCAAGTCGTCCTATTGCTTCTCCAGAGCAAGGTCATGGCTCTTCTAAAGTAACGCTTGGAAGAACTGAGTATGCCCATCAAAGTGACTTAACAAGCTTTGCGTATCGCCTTGCATACCATGATTTATTAGATAGCTCAGCTGGATTTATTCCTGGTGCTCAAATTAGCTTTTTTGATATTGAAGGTGCCATAAGCGATAAGGGTAACACGCGACTTGAGCATTTTTATTTATTAGACGCTATGTCACTTGCACCCGATAACCGCGTGTTTGATAGCTGGTCTTGGAACTTTAAAATGGGCTTTGATCGTCAGCCTAATAATAATATTCAACAAGGCCGTTGGTTTGCTAAAGGTGGATACGGAAAATCAATCGGTAACCCAAACACGTTACACGGCTATTTACTTGGCCAAGTTGAATTTAATAATGGTGACATAACAGACAACCTAACAACAGGCATTGGTAGTGAAGCTGGTGCAATATGGCAAATAAATAACAGTCATAAACTCGCTCTTACAGCAAACATAACATGGTTAATAGATGGCCAAGCAGATAAACACAGTGACTTTGCAATAAAGTGGAATTACTCTTTATCACGTAATTTATCTATACGTACTGAGCTTAAAAACCAACATTGGTATACAAGTAGTACATCGGCTAAATTTGCAATTCAATACTACTTTTAATCAATGCATATACCCACAAGCGCTTAATTATTTTTACAGCGCTTGTGTCGTGTATAAAACTTTACTCAATACACGTTCAATTTTTCACTTCTTTAATTATGCAATAGGCTCTCTACATACCTATTCATTTACTTATTTCATACATTTGAGTATATATTTCAGACAATAGTCTTTAAACTTAAGGAATTGTAGTTAAAAAGATTATTTTATGTACCTGCGTGCTGTCGTTAGCATCTTCGCTTTTACTTTTTGCAGTAATGTAGAGGCTGTAAGCTCACTTACTTTTATTGCTGAAGATTTGCACCCTTACCACTTTAAAAACAAAAGTGGCAAGGCTGACGGAGCCTCTGTTGATATTGCTAAAGCTGTTTTAAGAGAAGCTAAGCTACAAGCTAAATTTGAAATAATGCCAATGGCACGAGCCTTTCATCAGCTAGCAGCTAATCCAAACACAATTATGCTCTCTTTATTAAAAACTCCCGCTAGGCAAAGTCAGTTTAAATGGTTAGGAGCGGTATATTTTACTGATGCCTACCTAGTTAGTTTAAAAAGCCACAAAGACGAAGTAACTCATTTAAATCATGCAAAATTTTATAGAGTAGGCACTATTCGTGGATATTTGAGTGCCAAATATTTAATAAAAATGGGGTTTGAAGAAGATAAAAATTTAATACTAGCTAGTTATTATCAGCAGGCATGGCAAATGCTTTATAAGGGTAGAACTGACTTTGTCCTTATGAATACACTTACCTTAGATAATGAACTAAAAATGTCAGGGCTCGACCCAGACTTAATAACTAAACGACTTCATTTAGCTGATTTTCCTTCAATACTCTATTTTGCTGCTAATAATCAGATTGACGAACAAACAGCAAACTTAATCTCGCAGGCATTAAAAACTATAAAAGTAAGTGGCGAATACCAAGCCATCTTAAAAAAGTGGCAACTCCCTCTTCCTCCTTCTATAAATTAAACCTATTTAAATAAGTATATTAGCAAACATCAAGCGCTACCAAATATGATGATAAACACCTCTATTTAACAATTTCAAATAACATAATAACGTTAACCAGCCCTATTGGTTAACCAAAATACCATCATTGAAATAACAATTAATTATAAAAAACTACAAATTGGTAAGTTTTAATTTTTAAATTGGTATGTTAGATTGAGATTAAGCGACACCTGTACCGCGCAATTTTTACTTCATCACACAGAGACAATAATGATAAAAAATATATCCACATTTAAACTTACGGCTTTAGCCGTTATCACACCTCTACTTTTTACGGCTTGTTCAAGTACCCAAAGCACTAATCAGCAAAGCGATGCGCCGGTACCTGCAACAAAGTTTGATTTATCACACTGGAAGATAAATGTACCAGTGGATTTAAACAACGACGGTAAAATTGATGAAATAGATGTAGAAGAAATTCAGACTTACGCACACCCTGATTTTTTCTATCTTGATGATAAAGGCTACATGGTATTTACCTCGCCTAATAAAGCGCTTACAAGTGCTAACTCTACTAATACCCGTAGTGAACTTAGACAAATGATCCGTGGATCAAATACTAAAATTAAAACTAAACACTCTAAAAACAACTTTGCTTTAGCTGTTCACCCGCTATCTGACCGATTTGGTTCTGTTGGTGGAAAGATGGAAGCAACGTTAAAAGTAGATCACGTTGCGCTACGTGCTACCGACCCTGATAAAAAAGCGGCTTACTCGGTTGTTGTAGGGCAAATTCACGCAGGTAAAGATCAGGCACTTATTGATACCAAGCTTGGTTATGGCTGGGGCAATGAGCCACTTAAAATATATTACAAAAAATGGCCAGGACATAAAACAGGCTCAGTTTTTTGGAACTACGAACGTAATTTACCTAAAACCAATCCTGATCGTACAGACATTACTTACCCAGTTTGGGGTAATACATGGGAAAACCCTAACGAGCCAGGCGGTGCAGGTCTTGCACTAGGTGAAGAATTTAGCTACACGGTAAATGTGTATAAAAATGTTATGCACCTTACATTTAGCGCACAAGGCAAAGAAGACGTTAACTACTCTATTAACTTAGGTAATAACGTAGATGCTTATGGCAAAGTGGACAAAAAAGACCATCCACATGGTTACGCTGCTGATTGGCATTACTTTAAAGCTGGCGCTTATAACCAATGTAGTACTAAAAGCGCGAAAGGTATTTGGTACCCAGGTTGTTTAGGTACTGGCGATTGGACTACAGATAAACAAAATGGCGATTACGCTCAAGTAAGCTTTAGTAAACTAGAGTTAAGCCCAGCGACACCGCCAACAAAATAACTAGGCTAGTACAGCCTCAGATAAGTAATTTTTTAGTGTTGTAAACAGTGGCGTTGGTAGATTATTAATATCGCACCAGCGCCACTTTAAACATTTATTAGGCTCTTTAAGCTCAGGCTCTCCGCCTTCAAAATCAGCTTTTACATACAACGTAATATAGTGTTTGTTCTCTGCTGTAAAAATATCATTGGTAAAATCAAGCTTAGTAATTTTACTTACCTTTAAACCTGTTTCTTCAAACACTTCTCGTATTGCACATTGATCAACACTTTCACCAAACTCTAAATGTCCACCAGGTGTTGCCCATGTATTAGCACCATGCGCGCCAATGCGCTCACCTAGTAAAATTGTGTTTTGGTGCTTTATGATAACCGCAACCCCTACTCTTACTACGTTACTCATATCGTGTTTTCTCTTATTTTTACTGCCCGCCATGCTGAACCACACGCTTTGTATTGTCAATTTTGTATTTTTAAAACCAGTGCATTGATTAACTTTTAGCCGACCAAGGTCGAATAGCTTGCTTGTTAAAAAAAGCCTACATTTTGTAAGGTCTCTCACACACAAATTTAGCTTTAGGAGCCTTACATGTCAGGCGAATATAAACAGCAATATAATGCCTTTAAACAAAACCCAGCCCAATTTTGGCTCGAACAAAGTAAAAATATTCCATGGTATAAAACCCCCACAAAAGCATACACACAAGACGACGACGGGCTTTACCATTGGTTCAGTGACGGGCAATTAAACACCAGTTTTTTAGCACTAGACCAACACGTTATTGCCGGATTTGGCGAGCAAACAGCACTGATTTACGACTCTCCAGTCACTAATACAAAGCAAACTTATAGCTACTCACAACTACAACAAGAAGTTGCTAAATTTGCAGAAGTAATGCAATCGTTAGGCGTTACAAAAGGCGACCGCGTTGTTATTTATATGCCAATGATCCCACAAGCTGTTATTGGTATGTTGGCGTGCGCTCGCCTTGGTGCTATTCATTCGGTGGTATTTGGTGGGTTTGCTGCACACGAACTGGCTGTACGCATTGATGATGCCAAGCCCAAACTTATACTTAGCGCCTCATGCGGTGTTGAAGTAAACAGCGTTATTGAATACAAACCACTTATTGATAACGCAATAGAATTAGCTGCGCATAAAGTAGAATACTGCGTTATTTATCAGCGTCCACAAGTAACCGCCACTCTTAAGCCTAAACGAGACATAGATTGGACTCAGGCAATGCAAACGGCTGCAAGCGCAGATCCGGTGCCGGTAAATGGAGATGACCCGCTTTATATTTTATATACCTCAGGCACGACAGGCACACCCAAAGGCGTAGT
This sequence comes from Pseudoalteromonas sp. SR44-2, assembly GCF_014163745.1. Classification (NCBI taxonomy): domain Bacteria; kingdom Pseudomonadati; phylum Pseudomonadota; class Gammaproteobacteria; order Alteromonadales; family Pseudoalteromonadaceae; genus Pseudoalteromonas; species Pseudoalteromonas sp. SR44-2. The sequence goes on from NZ_JACJDW010000005.1 coordinate 105,959, forward strand.
ACGCGAAAATGGCGGTCACGCATTGGCAATGCAATACAGCATGGCAACCGTTTATGGTATGAAGCCCGGCGACGTATTTTGGGCAGCGTCTGACATTGGCTGGGTAGTTGGGCACTCTTATATAGTTTACGCACCGCTAATGTATCGCTGCGCGACCGTATTGTATGAAGGTAAACCCGTTAAAACGCCCGATGCTAGTGCATTTTGGCGCGTGGTAGAAGAATATAAAGTAAATGCATTATTTAGTGCCCCCACCGCCTTTAGAGCAATCAAAAAAGAAGATCCAAATGCCGATGGTTTTAATCAATACGATACCTCAAGCTTAAAACGTTTATTTTTAGCTGGCGAGCGGTTGGACCCTCCCACTTACGAGTGGCTTAAAGAAAAAACCAAACTGCCAGTGCTCGATCATTGGTGGCAAACAGAAACCGGCTGGGCTATTGCTTGTAACCCTGTAGGGCTTGAGTACTTAGCAACAAAACCTGGCAGCTCTACCGTGCCTACTCCAGGTTTTGACGTGCGAATATTAGATATGGATGGCAATGAATGCGCAGCTAACGAGCAAGGCGCCGTGGTAATTAAACTGCCACTTCCACCGGGTTGCCTACCAACAATTTGGCAAGATACCCCGCGCTTTAAAGCAAGCTACCTAAATGAATACGAGGGTTATTATTTATCTGGCGATGGTGGTTATATTGATGAAGACGGCTACCTATTTATTATGGGCAGAACCGACGACGTTATAAATGTAGCAGGACATAGGCTTTCTACTGGCGAAATGGAAGAGATAGTAGCCGCGCACCCTGCTGTTGCTGAATGCGCTGTTTTTGGTGTGAACGATCCTCTAAAGGGGCAACTTCCTATGGGAATGATCGTGCTTAAAAATGATTTTATGGGCTCAAGTACCGACGTGGAAGAAGCGCTTGTTTTAAGTGTTCGTAATCAGATTGGCGCTATTGCGTGCCTTAAAAATATAGTTAGCGTAGATAGGTTGCCCAAAACACGCTCGGGTAAAATACTGCGTAAAAATTTGCGCCAATTGGTTGATGGCGAAGAGCTACAAATACCTTCAACCATAGATGATGCCAGTATCTTTGAAGAAATAAACCAACAACTAACACAAAGATAAACCCAACCAACCTATCTAAAGCCATTTTTATAATGGCTTTTTATTTCATCCTTATATTTGATCCTTTTACTTAAGCTTTAATTTAACCAATAGCTGAAATTTTTTACGGCTTAATGCTTTCTTCTTTTAATAGCGTTATTAATTTAATCAATTTAAAAAGGAATGGTGTATGCCCCGCTTGCTACAAAAACTATTAACCACAGCCCTATTGTTTATAGGCTTTGCCACACAAGCCTATGAAATAGAAGACTTAGGAGATGGCTTACACCGCTTTGTAGACGACAGACACCGCTCAGTATTTTTAATCACTGCTGAGGGCGCAATTGTTACCGACCCGCTTAATAAAAAAGCCGCCACTTGGTTAAACGAGCAAATTAAAACCCGCTATAACGTACCGGTAAAGTATGTAATTTATAGCCATAATCACAGCGATCATATATACGGCGCCGAGGTATTTAAAAGCCCGCACACCACGTTTGTAGCGCATAAACTCGCTGCGCAAGATATTAAAAACACGCAAATGAAAACAATAACGCCCAGCCTTACTTTTGATAACGAGCTACTACTTACCCTTGGTGATTCCACAGTAAAGCTTAACTACCATGGTCCAAACGATGGTCGTGGTTCGGTTAGTATATTATTCGAAAAGCAAAAAATTCTATTTGTAGTTGATTGGATTGTTATTGGCAGAATGCCATGGCAAAAACTGTGGAGTTACGATATTCAAGGCATGATTAATTCAACCCAAGCGGTACTCAAATACGACTTTAATACCTTTGTAGGCGGACATGCCGATATGGGTAATAAAGCCGATGTAGCACGTTACTTAAACTATATAGAGCAGCTTTACAGCCAAGTAACCGCGGCAGCGCTTGCAGGGCAAAGCCTAGAGCAAATAAAACAAAACGTTAAGCTCGATGAATTTTCAGATTTAAAGCAATACCAAGCCTGGCTGCCACTTAATATTGAAGGGGTATACGAGCGCCTCATGGAAGAATCCGGCATGGGCTGGCGCAGCGATTTATAAATTGTATGCGTGTGCATTTGTTGCTTGAATACAAATGCATACGTATTCACATTGAATTAACAGTGCAAGCTTGTGATAGTGCACTTTTTGTATGCTAAGGCGCCACCATGAAATTAGTTTCTTTACTGTTTAGCTTATTAATATTTGTAGTACATACCAGCTATGCAAACACGGCCACCGTGCAAGTAAGTAAAGGCCAAATTGAGGTGATCGATAATATAGAATCACAGTTTGTAAAAAACCGCTTTTTAAATGTTTGGCTACCGCCAGGTTACAACAAAAACACCACCTATGACGTGCTCTACATACATGATGGCCGCATGTTATTTGATGCAAATAGCACATGGAACAAGCAAGAATGGCGCGTAGATGAAGTAGCCGGCACATTAATAGAGCAAGGCAAAGTACGCCCATTTGTTGTGGTAGGCATTCCAAACGCCGTAGAAAACCGCCACAGCGAATACTACCCACAACAACCGTTTGAGGCCTTAAGCAAGCAAAAGCAAAACGCCCTTTACCAGTTAGAAAAACACCCAGGCCATAAGTTATTTGCCTCTAAGGTTTACTCAGATAACTACTCACGCTTTTTAGTCAAAGAAGTTATTCCTTATATTGAGTCTAACTACAACGTAAACAAAGGCGCGCAGCACCGTTATATTGGTGGCTCTAGCATGGGTGGGCTAATATCGTAGTACACACTGCTTAATTACCCTAACGAATTTGCCGGCGCTATTTGTATGTCGACCCACTGGCCAGGTATTTTTAGCCACGATGACGAAGTATTTGCCCAGTTTAAAAACTACATTGCCAACAACATCACAAAGCTAAGTAACCAAAAAGTGTATTTTGATTATGGCGATAGCACCTTAGATGCCATGTACCCTAAGTTACAAGCGCAAATTGATGATTTATTTATGGCGCAAAAATACCCAGCAAAACTTTGGCAAAGTCAGTACTTCCCTGGGGAAGAACACACCGAAAACGCATGGGCCAAACGCTTACATATTCCCCTTGAGTTTATGTTTAGAAAAACCAAGCAAGCTGCCCCCGAGTAATCATTTATACCAATCGGCTTAATTAAGTGATCTATTTTGAGGATGGGAAACGTGTTGATAGCTAGGCAAAAAATTCGCTATTTAGTTGTTCTCGGCAATTGCTCCTGCATTGCTCTACCTTCTGCATCCATGCAGTCATAAATGAGAATTTTTTAACGCTGATAGCGACACGTTTAGCCCCTCAAAATGATTAAGTATTATTGCGGATTGGTATTATAAGTAATACGCCCCATCATTAATCATAAAAAAGCGTATTAACTAAAATCGACCACCACTTCATAACGCCCAGGCATGTCGTTTACTTCGTATACCCAACCGTGTCGTTTTATTATTTTTTCGCTTAACTCCAACCCTAAACCGTAGCCAATGTTAGCAGGCTTGTTTGTGTTATTAGCACTGTGTGGCGTTTCAGTTTGTTCGCTGCTATTTACTATAATTACACGGCTACCCTGCTGAGTAATTCGCACTTGCCCTTGTTGCGTATGCTGATACGCATTACGTATTAAGTTAGTAAGCACAATGTGGCATGCGGTGGCTTCGGTATTAATAGTTGTACTTTGGTTATCGGTATTTATAAGTACATCAACTTGTTTTGAATTGAGTAAATAATCGAGTTCATTACTCAAGGTCGTTATTTTTTCGGCTAGGTTTACAGGCTCTGGTGCACTTTGCTGGTCGTCATTTCTGCTAAGCCACAATAACGTCTCGGTTAAATCGCTCATGGTTAAACCGGCGCGCTCTATTCGCTGCAGTGTAAGTTGCTGTTTATCGCTTAAAGGCGCTTTTTCGCTTAAGCGGTTCAGTAACTCAACGTTGCTGCGAATAACCGAAATTGGTGTACGTAACTCGTGGCTCGCATAACTTAAAAAGCGCTGTTCTCGCTCAAGGCTGTCGTGAGCAGAAAGCAAGCTACTGCGTATTAACGTTGCCAAGGTATTTAGTTCGTTATAGGTAAAGTCGGGCGGCGTGTTTTGTAAATTATTTTGATTTAACGACTTAGCCCAACCACGTAGTGATTCAACTGGCTTAGCTATTTTTTTCATTACCATAAACAAAAAGAAGGTAAATAAAGCAATTGCCGTAACCCCTGTTAACGCTATCCATGCCAACTTTTTTATAGGTTTATCGGGTGAGCTTTGTTTTTTAAGGCGCTCTTTTTCAAGCATAATACGTGATACGTAACGGGGCTCCCCTGCAGGGTTTTGAAAATACGCTACAAAATAGAGGTCTTCCGGCATTGAAAAAAACGATGGTTTTACTTTGCTTTTTTGCAATACGCCTATCTCTGTAGGCTTTGTAAAGCGTTGCTGAATTTCGCTTGGCATGTCTTCCCAGCGACTCGCTATTTTAAAGCCAATCATTTCTGCAGGTTCACCGTTTTTAACCTCAGTAGATTGCGAAAGCGCATGCATTACGCCATTTAACCCTCGGTCTAAGCCATCAATAAAATAATTAACACTTAAAAACGAAAAGCCAATTGCCATTAACGAACTTAAAAGCACCATGGTGGCAAAAAAATACAACCTCAGGCTGGGTCTAATTTTCATGCTTGTGTCCCATTTTTTAATTTTAGCGCAAACCCTATACTGGGTATTGTTTCTAGTACGGCTTGGCAATGCGCTTGCTCTAGCTGTTTACGCAAATGATGAATATGAACTTTTAAGCTATTGCTGTCTGGCTGTTCGTCTCCCCATATTGCTTGCATAATTACCTGTCGGGTTACCGGTTTTTGCTGCTCTCGTACAAGCACTTCTAATAACTTAAAAGTAATGGGTGATAACTTTAAACTGTGCTCTTCCACTGTTGCTGTATGCGCGGTTAAATTAAGTGTTAAATTAGCAAATGTAAGTCGCTTAACCTCTCCACTTTTACGCTTTGCTAATACTTGAACCCGCGCTACTAGCTCTTTCATCGCAAATGGTTTTACTAAATAGTCGTCACTACCGGCTGCAAACCCCTCAAGCTTATTGTCGAGGCTATCGCGCGCTGTCAGCATTAATACAGGTATATCAATGCCTTGCTCACGCAATGTTTTACACATGGTTAAACCGTCCATTTTGGGCATGTTTACATCTAATATAATCATTTGATATTGATTACGTTCTATTAAATTTAAACCCATTACGCCATTGCTTGCATGGTCACACTCTATTGACTCAATTTCGAGATAATCAACAATGGTGGTTGCCAAGTCTATGTCGTCTTCAACCAGTAGTACGTTTATCATTAAGAGGCTACTTCCTGCGTTTTATTTTTAGCACCTAGCGATATTAGCACAGCATCAATACCACGCTTAGCATCGGTTTGAATCATCAATAATGCCGGTATAAGTATTAAGGTAATAACCGTGGCAAACAAAATACCGTAGCCAAGTGATGCCGCAGCAGGGATTAAAAACTGTGCCTGCATTGAGGTTTCGCTAAGTAGCGGCACTAAGCCTGCGTACGTCGTAATTGAGGTAAGTAATACCGCACGTAATCGGCTCGTACACGACTCAACTATGGCATCGTGCGTGCTCATGCCCTCTTCTTTTACTAGTTCGTTAAAGCGTGAAACAAGTAATAAGCTGTCGTTTACAACTACCCCACTGAGCGCCAAAATACCATTTAACGACAATATACTAATGGTTAAGTCGTTCCACCAATGTCCTAAAATAGCGCCCACAATGCCAAACGGAATTGCTACCATAATCAACATAGGTTGAATGTACGATTTAAGCGGAATAGCCAGCAACACATAAATAACTAATAAAGCGGCTACAAACATAGTGCTCATTGAGCTGGTGGTTTCGCTTTGTTGCTCTGCCTCTCCTGCAAAATACACACTTAAGTTAGGAAATTGCTGTGTTAACTCAGGAATTAAGTCGCGCTTTAAGTTAGCAACTAACTCGTTTGGAGCAATCACGTTTTTATCCACTTGGGCGCTTAAATAAATTGCACGAAGTCCATCAATGCGGGTTATTTCATCTTGCTGATATTCACTGCTTACTGTGGCTACGTTAACTAAAGGGACAACCGTGCCATCGGGTAGGCGAATACGCGACTGCATTATATCGGCAGGTGTTTTACGAGCATCTTCTGGGTAGCGTACACGTACTTTAACTTCGTCTTTATTACGTTGGTAGCGCTGTACAACTGCACCACCAAAGGCTTGCAGTACTTGCTTTGATAAACTGGCTGTATCCATGCCAAGCGCGCGCCCTTGTGCATTTAGGGTAAATTTAAGCTGTGGCTGACCTGGGTTTAAGTTGTCGTCTATTCCGTTAACGCCTGCGGTATTTTGTAAGCGCTCCTTAAATAGTGCGCCCGCCGCCATTACGGTTTCGTCGTCCCACGCTTTAAGCTCAACTTTAAAGTTATCAACCATTTTACGCGTGGCTAATATTTGTAATTTTTTACTGCCCTCAAGGCTACCTGCTACGCGCTGCCACTCTTGAGCAAATTCGCTTGCTGTAAAAGCGCCTTCGTTTAATAGCTCAACACTTACTTCACCGCTGGTGTCGCTGCTACTAATGACTTGTAGGCTGGTTATTTCGCTTTTGTCAGAACTCAACTTAGTCATTAAGTTTTGCTCTGCTTGTAATGCACTTTGCTCAAGCGTTAATAAGTTTGTGTTTGTTTGCCCATAAGCGGCGTCGTTTTGCATAACTAAATCGGCTGTTACAGTGTCGCCTGCAATACTTGGGAAAAAACCAACTTTAACTGTGCCTGTCATCGGCATGCCAATAACTAATATAAAAAAGGCGATAAACGCAGCCACTACGGCGTATCTAAAGCGCAGTGAAAATTCAATAACCTTGCAGTAAATGTTTTTGCTAAACCAGCTTAAGCCGCTATCAGCACCATGTTGTATTTTTGACCACAGACCTGCTAAGCCTTTTTTAACTTGGCGTTTAGTACTAATGTGGGCTAAATGCGAGGGTAAAATAAGTTTTGATTCAACAACTGAAAGCAGTAAACAAATGGTCACTACAGTGGCAAATTGAGAGTAAATTTTACCTAAGTTACCTGACACATTCGAAAGCGCCACAAACGCGGCAACGGTGGTTAACACCCCAAATATTGTTGGCACAGCAACCTTCATGGTGCCTAAAACTGTATTATTTAATGTATCGCCATGTTTTTCACGTGTGGTGTAAATACTCTCTCCTACAACAACGGCATCGTCTACCACTATGCCCAGCGCCATAATAAAGCCAAAGGTGGTCATTTCGTTTATGGTTAGTGCGGTGTAGCCATCGGTCATAAAATAAAGCGTACCAAAAAATACAAATGGCAAGCCACCAGCCACCCATAGCGCTACGCGTACGTTTAAAAATATGGCAAGTATTACAAACACCATAATAATACCGGTCACCGCGTTTTTAGTAAGTAGCGATAAACGCTCAGTGATCATGGTGCTTTTGTCATTCCAGCTTTCAAGCTCTACATTTTGAGGTAATAAACCACTTTCGTGCCACGTTTTTATTACATTATTAGCCTGCTCAACAATGGTGATTATGTCGCTGTTATCACCCATTAATATTTCAACGCCTACGGCATTTTGTTGGTTATAACGACTTAGTGAGTTGTTATCTTCAGAAAAACTGTCGCTAACAATAGCAACATCACCTAATTTGATTTGTGCGCCAGATGCTGTAGTGAGTAAAACAATATTGGCAAAGTCGCGCTGCCAGTAAGCTTGGTCGGCGGCTTTTAAGCGTATAATTTTACTGCTATCGCGCAAACTAGTCGAAAGCGGGCTTGATGACTCATTATTAATGACCTCACTTACATCACTAATAGTTAAGCCATAAGCTTGTAATTTACCTTCGTCGATTTCTATGGACATCATCGGGTCGAGCACACCCGATTGCTCTACGTCACTAATGCCTGATTGCGCTAATAAATCGGCTTTAAGTTTTTCGCCCAGGTTTTGTAATGTATAGCGATCGGCATCCCCAAAAAGTTGCAGCGTTAATGCATGATCTTGCCTACGGGCTTTATCAATAACAGGTTGCTCAGCATCTGCCGGAAAGTTATTAATAGCGTCAACTTGGTTTTTAACGTCAACAAGTAACTCATCGAGTGAGTAATCAGTACTTTTTTCAATGCTTACATGGCTGCCGCTAGCATCGGATGTAGAGGTAATACGTTTAATACCTGATACGGTTTCGAGCGCTTCTTCAATTTTTAACGCTATTCCTTCTTCGGCTTGCAATGCATCGCCACTGTCGTAAACCACCGATACCGAAATAGTATCTGGCTCTAAACTCGGAAAAGCCTCTTTACGTAAAGTCGTAAGCGACATAATACCCATTACAATCACACTAACTAACAATAAGTTAGCGGCAACAGAGTTATTTGCAAACCAATTAATAATACCGTGCAGCGGGTTATTATTACTGGGTATTTGAGGTGGTTGATGAGGGCTCATTATTGTATCTCCTCAACAATTGGATTTACTTTCATATCGCTTAGGTAACTTACTAATGGGCGCGTTACTACTTTTAAAGTACTTTGCTCTGCAACTGGCGAAATATATACGTAATCACCACGCTCAAATACTTTATTGGCTTGTATGCTTACTAAGTTGTTTTGATCATTTACGTACCAAATTGAACCATCTTGAGATACCGCAGATGCAGGTAATTTAATTACGTTACTTAACTGCTTACCGGCAATTTCTACCGCTAAAAATGTGCCAGGCAGTAACGGCGTTGCTTGCTCAAACGGTTTATCTAAGGCGACAATTACGCTGCGCTGACGCGAACTGTCATCAAGGTGTTGCTCAAAACGTGCAATATAACCATTCCATTTAGTATTAGTGGTTACATCAGTTAAAATAACATCGCCTGATTTATTATTTGCTAGGTTTTGCCACTGGTTTAATGAAAGCGGCACGGTTATTTCTATTTTGTCGGTACTGTTTAGCGTGGCAAGCGTATCGCCAATACTCACATAAGTACCTAAATCTATATCGCGCGATAAAATAACAGCGTCAAATGGTGCACTTAACTGGGTGTTATTTACATCACGCTGTGCGGTTTTAAGTGCATATTGTGCTTTATCGAGTGTAGCTTGCGCGGCTTCTAATTGTAGCGTTCTAAATACAAGCGGCGAACTTGGCGCTTGCGTAACGCCTGAGCGATCCCATTCACGTTTTGCTTGATTACCTAAATCTTGTTCTTCTTGCAGTGCTAGTTTTGCATCAGCCAATGTTGCTTTTGCGCTAGCTAGAGCTTGTAAGTATTCGGTGTCATCAATTTGTGCAAACACTTGGCCTTTAGTTATTAAGTTACCGGTCGCAAATTGTTCGCTCATACTAGTTACTTCGCCTTTAACTTGTGCTTTTAAGCTAAGTGACCAATGCGCTTTAGCTTCACCGTGGCCGCTAACATAAGCCTGATAAGTGCTCGGAGCTGCATTAATTACCGATACATTTGGGGCAATAGCTTTAATAGCGGCAGGTTGTGGACTATTTGCTTTTTCAGCCATTTTTTGACCGTTATACACAATAGCAAGCCCTATACAAACAATAGCAACAAGCGTTACAACAACCGGTGTTGGCGAAATTTTCATGACGATACTCCAAGGCCCAAAGCGAGGCCTAAATCTATGCGGTTAGTTAAAAGGGTGTAGTTTATTTGGCTAAGCTGGGCTTGCAGGTCGTATACTTTTTGTTGCACTGTTAGCAAATCTAAAATATCAACCAAACCTTGTTGATACTTACTTTGATAGTTACTAAAGCTGCGTTTAGCGCTAGCAAGTGCATTGCTAATTTGCAGTTGCTGCTCGGTTAATGATTGCTCCTGCCCGAGTGCATTTTCAACTTCGTTTACCGCACTTAGCAGCGTATCTTGGTACTGCCAAAACGCTTGCTCGGCATTTAATTTTGCAATATCAACTTGCGCACGCAGTGCTCCACCTTCAAATAAAGGGGCACTTAAACTGCCTAATAAACTCCACATTGGGCTGGTTAATAATGCTTGGCTTGGCGTGCTTGCTAAATCACTCAGTGATGCCGAAAGCGAAATACTCGGTAGTAGCTCTTTGTACGATACATCAACCAAGTAATGCTTTGCCTGAATGTTGTAATAGGCACTTTGTAAGTCAGGTCGGCGCGCTAAATCTTGCTCTGGTAATGTACTTAATGGCTCAATAACGCTTGGTAGAGTTGATGTACTTGGCAGGTTTTGAAGTTTATCAGTGCCTACAATTAGCATTAAAGCACGCTTTGCTTTTGCTATTTGTTCTTTGTAATCGGCAATGGTCGCGCGGGTAGATGCCGTGCTAGTACGGGCGGTATCAAGCGCTTCTAAATCACCTAACCCATATTGGTAGCGCTCTACAATACTTTGCTCATTATTTTGTAAAACAACTAAACGTTGCTTCTCTATATCGAGCAAATTTTGCTGCAAAATAATATTTAAATAAGTACGAATAACACTCGCTACTAATGTGTCTTTAGCGCCTTGATAAGTAGCTTGGTTACTGGCAATAGTCATATCTTGCGCGGCTACGTTGTCAGCAATTTTTTTCCATATATCGGCTTCCCAGCTTATACCTACTGATGAGCTATATTGCGTGCCTTCGGTTTCACTGCGCTGCGCGTCAAATCCTGCATCTACACTAAACCACTGACTTGCAGCGGTTACATCACGCTGCGCATAAGCTAGTTTTAATGCAACATGCACTTGATTAAACGATGGGTTATTAGTAACAGCTTGCTCAATAAGCGAATCAAGCCCTTCAATATCCACCAAATCGGTAATGTAATTTACTTGCTGTGCGTTACTTTGCGTGTACTGCCAGTTTGTATGTTGTTTTAGCGACTGCTCAGTACTATTACCTTGATAGCTTGGCTGACTACTACATGCAGCAAGTGTGCAACTAAGTGCAAGTAAAAAACCGGTTGAGTGCTTTTTAAAATAAACCATTGAACTATGCCTAATTCGTACTATTACACATAGCTTATTAGGTCGAGGGTTAAGAAGAGGTTAAATGATTTAATCTAAATATTGGGTTGCTAATTTAACAGTAAAAAGTAGTCACTTTAGATGTTTTATATCGTTATAAGTTTTGTAATTGCTCTATCAACCATTTATGAATTGGGCTGTTATTAGTACGCGGATGCCATGCGGCTATTACTTTAAATGTAGGGGGCAGAGCTTCTATTTTTAGCTGTTTAACTTTGCTGTTTGGTAATAATCTTGATGGGTAAAACGCGAGCATATCGGTTGTATGTAAAATGTCGGGCACCGCTGAAAAGCTCGGCACCGACATTACAATATTACGTTTTAGCCCTTGGCTTTCAAACCACTGATCGTGCGATCCGCGCAAATTTGCACGCGATGGCGACACCACTAGCTGTGAATGCTTTGCAAATTGCGCCAAACTCAAAGGGTCAGTGTAAGTAGTATTACCTATACCGGTAATACACAAATGCTGTTCTTCAAACAAAGTGATATAAGAAAGGTTGTCGGGTATAAATTCTGGAAAGCTTATCAGCAAATCAAGCTCGCCTGCCGTTATAAGTTGATTAACGTTATCTGATGCAAAGTCGCGCACAATCAACTTTAAACCCGGCGCTTCGCGGCGGGTAATATTAAATAATTGCGGCAATAAGGCCTGCGTGGCGTAGTCGGTTGCGCTTATGGTAAAAACACCTTTATAAGTTTGAGGACTAAACAGCTCAGGCTCTAGTAACGATTCTAATTGCTTTAAAATATGATTAACAGGCGCCTTGAGTCCTTGCGCTTTAGGAGTAGCAACCATGTTATTACCTTGGCGAATAAACAAGCGATCGTCAAATAAGTCTCGTAGTTTTCGTAGTTGCTCACTAATAGCTTGTTGCGTTAACCCCATTTTTTTGGCTACTTGTGAAAGATTTTGCAGTTCTAATAAGCTACTGAGTACTCTTAACTGTTTTATATCGAGCCGACTGATACCATTCATAATTGTATGCTGCACAAAAAAGTGTTGTTTCAAATTGTATCCTTAAATCTCTATGCTGCCAATGTTGCTTAACCACTATTTAAGCCTTTGTTTGCTTTATAAGAGAATTTAAAATGAAATCAGAATTAGTTAATACCGCTCCTTTATTCTCATCAATTGAGCTTGGCCCTTTTACACTTAAAAACCGTATTGTGATGCCACCTCTTACTCGCTCTCGCAGTACTCAGCCTGGCAATATTCCTAATGAATTAATGGCTGAGTATTATGCGCAGCGCGCATCGGCTGGTTTTATGGTTACCGAAGGCACACAAATAGAACCTCGTGGACAAGGCTACGCTTGGACCCCAGGTATTCACTCGCAAGCACAAATTGAAGGCTGGAAAAAAGTAACACACGCGGTACACGCTAAAGGCGGTGTTATTTTTGCTCAGCTTTGGCATGTAGGGCGCGTATCGCACGCCACACTACAACCAAATTCAGGTAAACCGGTTGGTCCTTCAGACATTGCAGCTGACAATGTAAAAGTATTTATTGAAACCGCACCTGGTGAAGGCGCATTGGCTGACCCAAGTGAGCCTCGTGCGCTAACAACAACTGAAGTTGGCGAACTGGTAAACATGTATGCTCAAGCTGCACGCAATGCTCTAGAAGCTGGCTTTGATGGTGTGGAGCTTCATTGTGCTAACGGCTATTTAGTTAATCAGTTTATTTCTGAGCATACTAATAACCGTGACGATCAATACGGTGGAACGCTTAGTAATCGCCTGCGCTTTTTAAAAGAGATAGTTGAAGCGGTAAGTGACGTTGTAGGCTCTGATCGTTTAGGTGTTCGCTTTGCTCCTTTATTTGAAAGCACAGATGAAACACGAGTGTATTTAGGACTTGTTGAATCAAATCCTCATCACACTTATATCCAGGCAGTTAAAGTGCTTGAGCAAGCAGGTATTGCTTACTTATCGATTGCGGAAGCTGATTGGGATAACGCTCCCGATTTACCACAAGAATTTTATAAAGCAGTACGAGCTGAATTTTCAGGTCGCATTATTTATGCTGGTAAATACACAGTAGAAAAAGCGGTGCGTATTTTAGGTGAAGGTTACGGTGACTTATTTGCATTTGGTCGCCCATTTATAGCTAACCCTGATTTACCAGAGCGTATAGCAAATAATTGGACGTTTAACGAAGCCGATGCAGCCACTATGTATGGCGGTACTGAAGTGGGTTATAGCGATTATCCGCTCTACGAAAAATAGTTAATTTAATTAAGCCAAGGAAGGCTTAATTACTAATTTCGTATCCATTTATTGTGATACCACTAATCATTTTGGTGTATCAAAATATTCCTAAAATCGTCAAAAACTAGGTGTTATGTCAAGAACCGTCAGTAAAATGTAAAAAGCTGTAAGCATAACTCCGTTTGCTGTTGTATGTCAGTTAACATTCAGTTTGAGCCGCTAGTATTGAACCCAGTTATGTAAAAACATAAACGAGGCAATACTATGAAACTTACTTTTTTACTACCTGCCCTGCTCGCCATTGGCGCAGTATCAGGCTCTGCGCTTGGAGCACAAAACGAGCGAGAGAATGATAAAAGCTTTAAACGCGATCACGACAAACGTGTTGAATATAAACGCGATGAACGCCGCCATGAAAAAAAGCAGCGTATTGAGCATAAAAAAGAAAAACGAGAAGACCGTAAGCAAGAAAAACGTAAACTTGCTAAGTACAAACAGGAAAAGCGTGAACTACACCGCTACAACCAGCGAAAATATAACTACTTAACAAGCCATCACAATTCAGTCGCTTACAGACAAAATCGATTTATAAACCATTTACCACGCAATAGCGCATCAATCAGATTTAATGGTATTTCGTTTACGTTTAACGACGGCCTTTATTACCGTAAAGCTAAAAGAGGCTACCATGTTGTTAAACCACCTAGAGGCCTGCGTATAAATACGCTTCCAAGAAATTACAGGCATTTTAAACACCATAATGCGACTTACTACACTTATCAAAATGTGTACTACATTGCGGATAATGATGGTTATACGGTTGTTGATGAGCCATCAACTCGCCTTAATCAGGCAATAAAAGTGGGTAATGTGAATGACTATAGCTTGGGCCAAACTTACGACTCACTGCCTCAGGCTGCACAGGCCGTAATCATTAACTCACAGCAGTATTTTAAATACGGCGATATTTATTTTTTACCGCAAATAAGTGGTGACGACATAAAATACCTTGCCATTAAGCTAGGTTAAACTCGCTATAAATTAAAAGGCCTTACTGTAAATAGTAGGGTCTTTTTGATTCCCCTCCGTAGGTAGTAATTTACAGCAATAAAATCAATTCTCTCTAAACATTAACATGTCTTAGTATTTGTAAGCTTTTTTGTTAAACTAGCTCGCATATTAATAGTGAGAGTGTATTTATGTCGGGTGAGTTTCCACGTGCTGGTTTTTGGCGCCGTTTTGCGTCGTTGGTCTACGATACGTTAGCCATTATTGCGTTTGCGATGTTAACTGTAGTGCTGTATTTATTTGCAGTACAGGGGCTTATTTCTCTCGATGTAATTAGTTTAAATGGCGCAGAGGATGTATCTGCATTTATTCAAAATTCAAATCTTCTTTCGGGTATTCGTACCGCTCTTTTAATTATTGTTAGCTTAGTATTTTTTGGTTACTTTTGGACTAAAAGCGGGCAAACCATTGGCATGCGTGCATGGCGTTTAAAAGTACAAACTCTTGAAGGTAATTTAATTAGCTGGCCGCAATCAATTATCCGCAGCGTTAGCGCTTTACTCGGTTTAGGTAATTTGGTGGTGTTAGTCGATTTTAAAAACAAAAAAGCACTGCAAGATTACATCTCTAAAACAGAAGTTATTGCACTTACTAAAGAAGAAAACAGACGTATTTATAGTGAGCTTGATTAATACCAGCTTTCCAAAACTGGAAATTAAAAAGCAAAAAGGGTGACCACTGGTCACCCTTTTTAATGCTTTGAATGGGTACTCTATACCCGTTTATTCATCAAATATGTCGCAAAGCCTATAAATATAATACTGGGTAATACCGCCCCTATAATAGCGGGTATTTGGTAAACCATAACTACAGGGCCAAATATTTCATTAGTTAAGTGAAACACGATCCCCGTTACAACACCCATAATAATACGTGCGCCCATAGTAACGGTACGCAGTGGGCCAAATATAAACGAGAGCGCCACCAGCAGCATTACCGCTACAGATACAGGCTGCATAAGCTTACGCCACAGAGCAAGCTCGTAGGTACTGGTGTCTTGTTCGTTTTGCTCTAAGTAAGTTAAATACGACCAAAGCCCAGTAAATGAAAGTGACTCTGGTTTTACCGAAACAACCCCTAACTTTTCAGCGGTCAATTGTGAAGGGTAAAACTCTTCTGGTAGTTGCTCTGTTGTGGTTTTTTCGCTCGTAATAATAACCTTATTTACATCACGAAGTAGCCAGCCTTCTTTTCGGCTCAGTGCATCTTTTGCTTTAGTAATTTGGGTAAGCTCTAACGATTTGTCAAAGTGGTACATGTGTACCCCGTTGAGCCTGCCGTTTTCGTCAACATCTTCAATATTAATAAAATTGCTGCCGTCTTTAGCCCATACACCTTTTTGTGTGTTAAATACATCGCCGCCATGTATTGCTTGGTTACGCATTTCTTTAGCGTGTAATTGCGCTTCAGGTGCACCCCATTCGCCAAGTGCCATCATGCATACAGCCATAAATATGGCCGTTTTCATCACAGAGCCAATTATTTGTAAGCGCGACATACCAGCCGCTTGCATCACTACCAGCTCACTGTTTGAGGCAAGTGCCCCTAAACCCGTTAAGCCACCAATTAGCGCAGCCATCGGAAAAAACACCACTAAATCGCCAGGTATTGTGTAAAGCGTGTAAAGCATTGCGGTCATTAAATCGTAACTGCCACGCCCTACCGACTTTAGCTGGTCGATAAACTTAATTAAGGTGCTAATACCAACAAGTACCAACAATGCAAAGCCGGTAGTTTGTAAAATACTGCGGCCTAAATACCAATCAAGCGTTTTCATCATGAGCCTAACTCCCGCTTAGTTACAACGGCTTTAAGCCAAGCGCCCAACGGTCGCCCTTTTATAATTAATAACCCACCTATAAATAAGGCACTTAGGTGAATCCACCACAAGCCAATTGAAGGCGGAATTTTGCCATCTTCAACTGCAAATTTAGCGGCATTTAGTAAAATAAAATAGCCTAAGTACAAGCTTATAGCAGGCACTAGTTTTGCAAATTTACCTTGGCGAGGATTAACCACACTTAGCGGTACTGCCAGTAAGGTAAGTAGCGGAATTGATAACGGAATAGCGAGTCGCCACTGCCATTGAGCAATAGATTCTGGTGTATTAATGGCGAGTAATTGATTAGTAGGCACAGCCTCTAATTTACGGCGTTGGTGCTCTATTTCTTGTTCTCGTATTTGTACGCTGTAACCATCAAATTCTGTTAAGTTAAGTGCAGGCGTTGCGCCATCTGTTTCGTAACGTTTACCGTCTGTTAGTACGAGCTGTTGCTCACCATTTACGGCTTCAACCACAACACCTTGCTCTGCATATACTAAGCGCGCTAAGTTGCCTTTTTCGCTATCGGGTAACTGTGCAACAAATACCTTATTGAGCTCTTTGCCACCCTTTTCAATATTATGAATAAACACCACGGCTTTTTCGTTACCGGTTTCTTGGAACCGCCCAGCTCTGAGTGCAGATAACCCCGCATCGGCTTTGGCTTGCTCTTTTAATTGATACTCTTGCTCGCTTGCCCACGGAGCTATATACATAGTCAGTGCTGCGGCTAATATAGCAAGCCCTACACTTGATATAAGGGTTACGCGCACAACATACCATTCACTTACGCCACAGGCTTTAAGTACGGTCATTTCGCTATCGGCGTAAATACGGCTGTAGGCTAAAATAATGCCTAAAAATATACTCAGCGGAAGTATTAGCGAGGCTAGTTGTGGAAGTTTTAGTGCAATCATCGATAGCACTAATTTAGCAGGAATGCTGCCCTCAGAGGCATCACCTAAAATACCAACTAACTTTTGTGACAAAAATATTGTCATTAAAGTTAAAAATACGGCGACCTGCGATTTTAAAACCTCAGCGGTCAAATAACGGAAAATTAGCAATGCTCGCCCCTGTTAAACATGGAATTTCACTACGATAGTGAGAATTGAATAGTTAAATAGCTATTTTACCCAATTAATACCGGCAAATAGGCTATTATTATAAGCCATCAAAATTAATTATCCTACCTAAGTGCACGATATAATGTTGCATTAGTAGCCCTTAAGCATATAAAGTTCAATTACACAGTAAGAGTCTAGCAAAATCAGCTAAAATAAGAATTATCCTTACATAAGTTACGTAGATAAGACTAGAAAATACTTTTTTAGCCCCAACTTAGTAACTTAAACGACTCAAAACCAGGAGTAACAATGGAATTTAACGTAAAAAGTGGTAGCCCAGAAAAACAGCGCAGCGCATGTATTGTGGTTGGCGTTTACGAGCCACGTAGGTTATCCCCCATTGGTGAACAACTCGATAAAATCAGTGATGGTTATATCTCTAATTTACTTCGCCGTGGCGATTTAGAAGGTAAGCCAGGCCAAGTTTTATTATTGCATCATGTACCTAATGTATTAAGCGAGCGCATATTGCTTGTTGGTTGTGGTAAAGAGCGTGAGCTTGATGATAAGCAATATAAACAAATCATTTCTAAAACTATAAATACCTTAAACGAAACGGGCTCTATGGAAGCAGTCTGCTTTTTAACAGAGCAACACGTTAAAGGTCGCGACACCTACTGGAAAGTACGTCAGGCAGTTGAGACAACGCAAGACTGCTTATATACGTTTAACCAACTGAAAAGTAAAAAAATAGACCCTCGTCGTCCACTTCGCAAAATGGTGTTTAACGTACCAACACGACGCGAACTAACTATTGGCGAAAGCGCTATTGAGCATGGTTTAGCCATTGCTGCAGGTAGTAAGCTATGTAAAGACGTAGCTAATATGCCACCAAATATTTGTAACCCTGTGTACTTAGGTGAACAAGCACAAGAGCTGGCAACTGATTTTGACAACATTACTGTTGATCTTATTGACGAAAAGCAAATGGCAGAACTTGGTATGAATTCTTACCTAGCTGTTGGCCGAGGTAGTGATAACGAATCGATTATGTCGATTATTAACTACAAAGGCGCCGCTGATGACCAAGCCCCTATTGTACTTGTTGGTAAAGGTCTAACGTTTGATTCAGGCGGTATTTCATTAAAACCAGGCGAAGGCATGGACGAAATGAAATACGACATGGGCGGAGCAGCAGGCGTTATTGGCGCAATGCGTGCACTTGCACAAATGCAATTGCCGATTAACGTTATTGGTGTTTTAGCGGGTTGTGAAAACATGCCTGGCTCAAATGCGTATCGTCCAGGTGATATTTTAACAACAATGTCGGGGCAAACAGTTGAAGTGTTAAACACCGACGCTGAAGGCCGCTTAGTATTATGCGACGCACTAACATATGTTGAACGATTTAACCCAGATACGGTTATTGACGTAGCAACGCTAACTGGCGCGTGTATTGTAGCCCTTGGCGCGCATGCTACTGGTTTACTATCAAACCATAACCCACTTGCACACGATTTATTAAAAGCGTCTGAGCAAAGTGGCGACCGTGCATGGCAGTTACCGTTATGGGATGACTATCAAGATCAACTAGAAAGCCCATTTGCTGACTTTACGAACTTAGGTGGACGCTCTGCGGGTACTATTACTGCGGCATGTTTCTTATCTAAATTTACTAAAAAGTATAATTGGGCACATTTAGATGTTGCCGGTACAGCGTGGCGCAGTGGCGCTAAAAAAGGCGCAACGGGCCGTCCTGTGCCTATGCTTACTCAGTATTTATTAAACCGAGCGGGTGTAAGCGAAGCTACGCACGATTAATAATCTATTTAGCTATTTATAAGGCGCCATTTGGCGCCTTATTTATTTGTGTATTAATTGAAGCAAACCCCGTTATATGGCAAAATCTGCCTCTTAATTTGTGTATATCAATTTGGTATACATTCAATGTCATGGGAAACCCCGATACAATGAACATGAACGCTAAATTTTTCGTTCTAAAGCAACAAGATGAGTCTAAAGCGAAGGCTGACGATCATTTTGCATTGGCTGCTCAAATTGCGGCCGATCAGTATCGAAATGGGCAGCGTGTGTTTATTTGTGTTAACGATAACGAAGCAGCCTGTGCCATTGATGAAATAATTTGGGCATTCGATCCAGATAGTTTTGTGCCACATAATTTACAAGGTGAAGGCCCTAAAGGCGGCGCACCTGTAGAAATTGGTATTACGCCACCTGTTGGCAATCGTAAAGTTTTAATTAACTTGGCTACTCAGTTACCGGATTACATTCGTCGATTTAACCAAGTTTTTGATTTTGTACCCGTAGAACCAGCTGCTAAGCAAGCAGCCCGCGAGCGTTTTAAAAAGCTACGCCAACTCGGTGCCAATCTCACCACGCAAGATATTAATAGCTAGCCAATCAGGCAAACTAACCAACTAATTTAAGTACTTATTTAAGGTTCTGTGTAATGGATAAAACCTACAATCCGCAAGATATTGAACAGTCTCTATATCAAGACTGGGAACAAAAAGGCTACTTTAAGCCATCTGGCCAAGGCGTACCATATTCAATTATGATCCCGCCGCCAAATGTCACTGGTAGCTTACACATGGGCCACGCCTTCCAAGATACAATAATGGATACCCTAACGCGTTTTAAACGTATGCAAGGTAACAACACATTATGGCAAGTAGGTACTGACCACGCAGGTATTGCAACGCAAATGTTGGTTGAGCGTAAACTGCATGCCGAAGAAGGCAAAACACGCCACGATTTAGGCCGCGAAGATTTTATTAATAAAATCTGGGAATGGAAAAAAGAATCTGGCGGCACTATCACTAAGCAACTTCGTCGCCTTGGCGCATCGGTTGATTGGGATCGTGAACGCTTTACCATGGATGATGGTTTATCTGAAGCTGTTAAAGAAGTGTTTGTACGCCTTCATAAAGAAAACCTAATTTACCGAGGCAAGCGCCTAGTAAACTGGGATCCAAAATTACACACGGCTATTTCTGATCTTGAAGTTGAAAACAAAGACAAGCAAGGCCACATGTGGAACTTACGTTACCCACTGGCTGATGGCGTTACAACACAAGACGGAAAAGACTACATAGTAGTAGCAACAACACGTCCTGAAACCATGTTGGGTGACTCAGGTGTTGCAGTAAATCCTGATGATGAGCGCTACACAGATTTAATCGGTAAAGAGATTTTATTACCCATCGTTAATCGTCGTATTAAAATTGTTGCTGACGAACATGCCGATAAAGATAAAGGCACGGGCTGTGTAAAAATAACACCAGCGCATGACTTTAACGATAATGAAGTAGGTAAGCGTCATCAAATGCCGATGATCAACATTTTCGATAAAGACGCCGCTATTCTTACCCAAGGTGAAACATACACCTTTGACGGTAAAGAGCTTGAGTTTGATGCACCAATACCTGAGCGCTTGCACGGCCTTGATCGTTTTGCAGCGCGTAAAGCAATTGTGGCAGAATTTGAAGAACTAGGTTTGCTTGAAAAAATTGAAGACCATGGTTTAACGGTTCCTTACGGCGATCGCTCTGGTGTGGTAATTGAGCCACTACTTACCGACCAATGGTATGTACGTGTTGCACCACTTGCTGAACCTGCAAAAGACGCTGTTAAAAACGGCGATATTCAATTTGTACCTAAGCAATACGAAAACATGTACTTCTCGTGGATGAACGACGTACAAGATTGGTGTATTTCACGCCAGCTTTGGTGGGGTCACCGCATTCCAGCTTGGTACGACAGTGAAGGCAATGTATTTGTTGGTCGCGACGAAGCCGAAGTTCGCCGTGAAAACAACATTGCAGATAACGTAACGCTAAGCCAAGACGAAGATGTACTTGATACGTGGTTCTCATCAGCGCTTTGGACTTTCTCTACACAAGGTTGGCCAGAAAATACCGATGATTTAAAAACCTTCCACCCGTCTGACGTGCTGGTAACTGGTTTTGATATTATTTTCTTCTGGGTTGCGCGCATGATTATGATGACGCTGCACTTTGTAAAAGACGAAAATGGCAAACCACAAGTTCCGTTTAAAACCGTGTATGTAACGGGTTTAATACGTGACGATAATGGCGATAAAATGTCTAAGTCAAAAGGTAACGTACTTGACCCACTAGACATGATTGACGGCATTGAACTTGAAGACCTAGTACAAAAACGTACTGGTAACATGATGCAGCCAAAACTTGCCGCTAAAATCGAAAAAGATACGCGTAAAGTATTTGCAGGCGGTATTGAGGCACACGGCACCGACGCCCTTCGCTTTACACTTGCTGCAATGGCATCTACCGGTCGTGATATTAACTGGGACATGAACCGCCTTGAAGGTTACCGTAACTTCTGTAATAAATTATGGAACGCGAGCCGTTACGTATTAATGAATACAGAAGAGCAAGACTGTGGTTTTACAAACGATGCACAAAAAGAGCTTTCATTAGCTGATCGCTGGATTTTAGGTCAATTTGAGTCAACAGTTAAAACGTACACTGAGCACCTTGATAACTACCGCTTTGACTTAGCTGCTAACACGCTTTACGAATTCACATGGAACCAGTTCTGTGATTGGTACTTAGAGCTCACTAAGCCGGTATTATTTAAAGGTAATGAAGCGCAGCAACGTGGTACACGTAATACACTTATTACCGTACTTGAAAGCTTACTACGTTTAATGCACCCAATGATGCCGTACATCACTGAAACTATTTGGCAGCGTGTTGCACCTCTTGCTGGCCTTGAAACAGCAAACACCAGCATTATGGTTCAGCCGTTCCCTGTATATAATGAAGCAAGCGTTGATGCTAAAGCGATGGATGACTTAGAGTGGGTTAAACAATTCATTTTAGCTATTCGTAACATTCGTGGTGAAATGGATATTAGCCCAAGTAAACCGCTTAGCGTATTACTTGCTAATGCATCAAGCGACGACGTGCGCCGCATTGAAGAAAACAAATCATTTTTAGCATCACTTGCAAAAATTGAAGAGTTTACAATGCTTGAAAACAAAGACGGGGCACCTGCATGTGCAACGTCTTATGTTGGCAACCTTGAGATCATGATCCCAATGGCAGGCTTAATTGATGTGGAAGCCGAGCTTTCGCGTATTAATAAGCAACTCGAAAAAGCAGAAAAAGGCCTAGCACAAGTGCAAAACAAACTCGCTAACGAAAAGTTTGTTAATAACGCACCTGAAGCCGTACTTGCTAAAGAAAATGCAAAACTGGCTGAGTTTAGCGATGCTAAAACTAAGCTACTTGAGCAAAAAACTAAAATAGAAAGCTTATAAGCTTTCATAAAATGCCTATTAACACTATTTAATAGGCATTAAAAAAGCCGCTCACTTTAATTAAAGTGAGCGGCTTTTTTGTGCCCTGTGATTAACCACAAGACACTTCTACATTAAAACTTGTAGTTGTACTGAGCGCCAAGTAATACTGCGTGGCCTTTAGATTCGAAGCCCCACTGGCTGCCCGAGTCATCAGCTTCTGTGAACGTTTGTGTTTTACCACGGATGATACTTACACCAAGATCAACATTAGAGTTTTGATCAATTGTGTAGTTACCACCAAACGAGAACCAGAAACGGTCTGTATCAGGAATAGAGATTGATAGGTGCGTTTGTGATACCGGCGACTCATCAAATGCAACACCGGCACGAAGTAGTAAATCTTCGTTGTATTGGTAATCAGCACCTACAGAGTATCTGAAAGAGTCATCAAACTGCTCTTGCTTTTCAAACGCAACAAACTTATCACCAGTTGGTAACGTTACTTGTGCTTCTAGTGATTCAAAGCTGCTCCAACCTGTCCATAATACACTGTAATGTAGGCCTAACTTATCATCTAACTGATGTGAACCAGAAAACTCAGCAATAGCTGGTAGTGTTAGATCAACAGCTCCTGGTAGCTTAGCGCCGCCTGTACCACCAATAGCTGCTGGTAGGTCGTTTGAGAAGTCACCATCAAATGTGATGTCTGTTTCGCTACGATAGTTAAAACCAAAACGGCTGTTATCATCTAGCTGGTACATTAAACCAACGTTTAAACCAAAACCAGTATCATCACCTTGAAGGTTTACAGCATCAGCACCAAAATCAATACCGCTTGCATTAGCACCCACTTTACGAATAACAGTTGCATCAGCATAAATAGCGTTTAAACCAATACCAAAGCTGAATTGCTCAGTTACTTTATAAGCAACGCTTGCATTAAGGTTAACAGTAAAGATTTCTGTTTCGCCAGCAATTTGGCCAGCAACGTATTCGTCGTTAAACTCTGTAGATAAACCAAAGTTAGAAAATGCGCCAAAACCAATCGATACTTTATCGTTGTAAGGCATAGTAAAGTAAATAGCAGGTACTACAGCACTTGGTGCGATGCTGTCGTCATCTAATGCACTTGGATCAATACCGTTATTAGTACTTTCGCCTTCAATACTTACATCTGGAATTACACCAATAGCAGCAACACTTAGTTGTTTATCTTTAAATAAAGTCATTAGTGCTGGGTTACGTGCAACTACAGACGCATCGTCTGCGATAGAAGCTTCACCAGCGTATGCACGGCCTAAACCCGATGCATTTTGCTCTGATAATTGAAACGCAGCTGCAAAGCTATCAGCTGAAACAAATGCAAGCGAAGCTGCAATAAGAGTTTTAGAAAATTTCATTGTTGAGTCCTTAACCAAACTGACTGTCTGGGTACTATGTGTGTTGTTATTAGGATTTGAAACTTTGCTACACTACCTTAATTTTTTGTAAAAAACTCTATGAATGCGTCAAAAAACAGCAAAAAACATGTTATTTAACGACATTTTAACAACTATTTAAAACTCATCGGATGAGAAATGTGTTATTAGAGCTAAAGCTCTAATTGTAATTAATTATCATTTAGATTGACTTGAAATATATAGCAAATTACACTCACTATAAAATCGCAAAGGAAGTAAAACTGTGATCATTTTATTTATTATTACAGGGCTAATATTTTGTGGGGCGAGTGTATTTTGCTTTTACAAAGCAAACTACTGTGCATGCACTCAAGCAGGACAATGCGATAACCCCGTAAACCATTATTGGCTAGGGGCAATGTTGAATGCGTTGATTTCTTTAGCGCTTTGTTGTTTTGCATTGCACGTAGAGTTAGGTACTTTGCTATGGCTAACACTGATGGGAAGTTGTTTTTTGGGTGCGTTTATTTCTGCAAAACAAACTAAAAAAAGGCAATGCAGTAAAACTAGTTCAACAAATGCTCTTTTAGCAGGCGAGACAAATTAATCTGATAATCAAGAGGCTTAACACTTGCTAGTATTTTCAGCTCTTGGGTGTGCTCACTTAAATCTATGTCTTTAGGTGTAACATGATGATTATGCTTAGCATTATAAAATAGCTTAATTTTAGGTTTAATAGGATTTAATACGTTCCCCTCAAGCACTAAGGCTAAACGTTCATTCGTTAATTTTACAATAGTTCCTACCGGATGGACCCCCAAGCATTTTATAAAGCGTTGTACTAGTTCACCATCAAACAAGTGTTTATTGGCTAATAAGTAGCGTAATGCATTAATAGGCTCATCACCCTCTTGGTGCATTCTATCGGCTGTCATAGCATCGTACACATCTACAATTGCCATTATACGCGCCGGGCGACTTAACTTTTCAGCCTGCAACCCTCGCGGATATCCCGAGCCATCTAAACGCTCATGATGATTTACTATCATATCGAGCATAAGGGGAGTTATACCCTTCTCACCTTTAACTAAACCTAAACCTTGCGCAACATGCTTTTTAATTGCAGCTAGCTCGTTATTACTTAGTTTAGTTGGCTTGGAAAATATACCCTGCGGTAATTTAGCTTGGCCTAAGTCATGAAGTAACGCCCCCATTGCAAGCTCTTGGACAACAGCCTTTTCATACCCTAAGTATTTAGCAAATACAGCAGTAAAAATGGCGCAGTTGATCATATGCCGCCAGTTATAGCTATGTTTGTCTTTTATACGAGTAAGAATAGTCATAGCGTTAGCATTACGAAAAACTGAGCTGACTATCTCGCCGGCAATTTCATCTAGCACCTTTATATTAACACTCAGGCCAGATGTTAAGTCGCCATATAATGATTGTAACTTTCGGCCATGCTGATCGTAATTTACAGTCGCTTTAGCAAATTCTTGTTCAATTGAGATTGCTACAGGTGTTTTTTCGGCTTTTTTCTGGCTATTAGATGTTTTAGGTGCGCTTTGGGGCTTATATTTGGCAGGAACTGGCGCATCACCTTTAGTAAAATCTATAAGCAGCTCGAGTACCCCTTCAGACACTAAACGTTTAATAATAGATTTGTTGCGCACCAAGCCACTGGTCTTAATTTTTATGCTATTGATCCCCTCGTGTTGTTTAGTAACGCTATCAACGTACATACCGGGGGTGAGCTCAGACACAGGCAAAGTAATCAGCATAAAGGTGAGATTTTTACATTTAAAGTAGATGCACCTTAAATAGCATTAATTAAGCTTAAAAGTCTAGTTTTTGAGTTGTAAGTAGTGATATATAACTACAAAGGATGACTTACTGTATTACTCTTATTAGCTGTAGTGGGTAACTTTATTTTATGGATAATTAAAACCCTCTTTTATTTTCTTAATAACCTACAACTATTTAGCACTTAAAAGGCTATTTGAGTCTTATTTTTACGCTTTTAAACAAACTTAATTAACCTAATTTGAACATAATGTGGTTTTTCCTCGGTCTAAATATACACAACAGCTATAAAAATTTAAGAGCATCAACGTATATGACTAAACTAAACCACCCCGTATCAAACTTAAGTGTAGCGGCAATAAGCACCGTTTCTCCTTTGAGTCATATACTAAAAATAGCCGCTCCGCTGCTCGATAGCCTATTGGGCATCAATAAGCTGCGTGATATATATCTCTCTAATAATTTATCGGGTTTGGATAAACAAGAGTTTAGTGAAAAGCTGTTAAATGTATTAGGTATTAATGTGCTTGGTGCACAAGGTGTTATTAACAAAATACCAAAGCATGGCCCTTGCATAGTGGTATGTAATCATCCTTATGGCATGATTGAGGGCGTAATAATTGCAAATTTACTCACCCATTATCGTAGCGATACAAAAGTAATGGCTAACGTGGGTTTAAAAATATTTAAAGAAATTAAAGACTATTTTATTTTTGCTAACCCACTAAAACCAAAAGCAGCCATTAATACCAGCGCAATAAAACAGTGTTTTAGTCATGTTAAAAATGATGGCTTACTTGTGGTTTTTCCTGCGGGCAGGGTTTCGTTTTTTCAATCAGAAAAACAACGTGTAACTGACGGGCAATGGAATCGCTTAGCCGCTCAACTAGCTTTAAAAACACAAGCTCCTTTATTGCCTGTATTTATTAGCGGTCAGAATAGCTCAACCTTTTATAACTTGGGGCGTGTTTACTACCGATTTAGATTATTAATGCTAATACGCGAATTACTTAAAATTCAAAAAAGCTCTATTAGCTTAAGCGCTGGTAATTTACTTACACCCAAATTATTAAATAAGTTTGAACAAACTGACGACATAAACGCACTTACACGCTTGCAGTGTTACTTAAACGATGAGCGCTTTGTAACGCCTTGGCAAGAGGATAACCAATCAACACAGCTCAAAGCCATTATGCAGGAAGTTGGTAAAACAAAAATGAAAAATGAGCTTGCCAACTTGCCAAGCGAGCAGCACTTAGTCGACTTTAAAGGTTACTCAGTTTATTACGGCTACCAAGAGCAAATACCTAATTGCGTTACTGAAATAACACGTCTCAGAGAAATAACCTTTCGTACATTAAACGAAGGAAGTGGCGAGCCATGCGACACAGATAAGTTTGACGCAACTTATATGCATTTATTTATTTTTGATCATAAAAATGAAGAGATCATTGGGGCTTATCGCATTGGGCAAACTGACATATTACAAAAAAATAGCGACGTGAGCGCTCTTTATTTATCGCAAATGTTTAACTTCGAACCTTCTTTTATTAATCAGCAACAGCCGTGCTTAGAAATGGGTCGATCGTTTATAGTTCAAAAACATCAGGGCAGTTACCATGGTTTATTACTGCTATTTAAAGGGATTGGTGCGTTTATGGCGCAAAATCCACGCTATAGGACTTTATATGGCACGGTTTCATTAAGTAAACTTTATGACCCTCGCTCTGTTGCAATTATTGACCATACAATGGTTAATAATAAACAAGGTGTTAGCGCCAATACGCCTTTTAATAATAAGCTCCACCCAGAGTTTGAAGACTTTATTAATGACCACACGTTAAACATAGGCCATGTATCAGCATTGGTTATGGGAATAGAAGAAGATAAAAAAGACATACCGATTTTATTAAAGCAGTACCATAAGCTAGGCGCTCAATTTCATTGCATGGGCATTGATAGCAACTTTAATCACACGCCAGGATTACTTTTAAGTGTGCACTTACCAAGTGCGCCTGAAAAGCTACTTAAGCTCTACCTTGGTGATAAAAAGAATGATTATATAAATCACTCATAATTTTTACCTGCTGCTTAATATAGCAGGTAAAATACAGTTAACAAAAAAGTCGATGTAATTAATTACATCGACTTTTTTGTTTTTAATTATGTAATAGTTATGGCTATAAAAATATTTAGTTAAGCTGCAGCCACTTTTAAACAACCAATGCTACTAATGAGCTGAGACTGCTTATCAAAATAATTAAAGCGTATAGTGTTACCAACTTTAATATGACTAATACTGACCGTCATTGCATCTTCTCTTAGCATGTTTACGCCATATTGCCCTTGTTCGGCTTTACTGTAGTGAAACGCTAAAAACTGCTCACTTTCAGGATGTCTTAAATCAATAAGTTGCTTAAATTGTTGTTTACGCTTTTGTGTCACCGTTTCAAGCTCAACACCTGATGACGTAGCAAGTGGTTCAACTTGGCAGTGGATTAACTGCTTTGCATCCCACCTAACAAAAACCACGTTATTGTTATTTATCGATAGCCCATCCGGAAAAATACACAACTTAAAAGGCGCGTAGCCCGATAAATCCATGTTTTGTAATTGGTACAATGCAGGGGCTTTATTGCTCAGTAAATGAGGGATTAACAGACCTCTACTATGCTTTACCGCAGTTATATCAAATACACTTTGGTAATCGTTTAATAATGCGAGTGTTTGCCCAAAATGCGATACACCAAGCCAAGTACCTCCTCCTTGCGGATCAATGGGGAAAATTGCATTACCCTGGTGCTTACTTGGAGCGATTGCCGTTTCTCGTGTTTTTTGCTCATCGCGATTAAAAAATAGCTCGTAGCCATCATCAGTTAAAAAGTAACTTAACGTGCACATTTTAATTTTGCATCGATTTTGGTTGTGCTGGCTGGCTATTTTCTCTTAAAAAGGTAGCTGTACTTGGTGCTAAACCAAAGCTTTGATCGAGCTGCGACTTTTGAGCAAAAGAAATTTGTGAAATCATCGCGTAATGGTGCACAGCGTGACTGCCTACAAAAATAAGCTCTCGCGCAAGTGATGTTGTTACTGTTTGTACATTTTTGCTTTTAATCGAAACTTCACTTGAAAGTGATAACGGTTTATTAAAATCATCTGGACTTAGCTGTTCAACCCACGTTGTTATTTCGGCAATTTTTTTTATTGCAGCAGTTGGAGAGTTTTCAATATCTCCTCCTCTTAAGCGGCAATCATAATCTACTTTTTGCGTGCTAAAGCCAGTCATTAAAGATTGATAATGATCGATAATATGTCGCATATGAGCTCCTGCCGAGCTAATAAAGTTAGGAGTAATGACTTGGGAATAGTCCTCTTTAGTTACACCTTCAAGATAAGCGTGTCCTTGAGCTAGTATCTCTAATTGACTATTTAACATTGAATCGCTCTTCCTCATTTATCACTAAATCTTATATGCAAAAAAGTACAACATGATTTTTGGATGCTAATTTTGCATTGTATAAATAACTAGAAAGCTGTTTTTAAAATTAACTTTCAAAGTTTTTGCAGTAAATGCATTTTTAAATACAAGAGTAATTAATAAGAAGCTAGGTAATATAGAGAGGATAATTAATAAATATAAAAGCAAATGGCGCTCTCGGTAGGGATCGAACCTACAACTCAGCCTCCGGAGGGCCACGTGATATCCATTTCACCACGAGAGCACATTTGTTGCCGCCACACCAACTCGCGATATCAGTGCTTTAGCACCCGCAATGATAAAGAGATCTTTAAATAAATACCAGTAAGATCAGCTTATATGCTTATTAATTAAACTCTTTTAAATAAAACACTTCACAAAGGCTTAAAAACACGCTATTTATTCTTATTAGATAAGAAACAGTAACGGTTTAGTAACATTAAAATTATGATTGTCGCTGTGAGGATTAGTTTAATACGAGGAAATAATAATGAGTTTAATGTCTACTGAGCAAGTCGCTGAGTTTTTAGGTGTAAAAGTAGAGCGTGTAAAACGCCTCTCTAGAGAAAGTTTATTAATTGCTAAATCTGAAGACGAGAATGGCGAACCACAATTTGATGCGGCCGAAGTAACAAAGTACAAAGAGCTCGCTGAACGCTTTGGTGGTTTGTAACTTTTATAAAAAAGTATTAGTAACAAGTTTATTTAGCTGCGCACGTAACATTATAGATTTACTAGTTATGCTGCGCTCCTCATACCAAGCAATACATAACACCAAAAAAAACAGCTTATAGTAATTTAACTTATCTATTGATGGGTAAAACGTGCTTGTTTTATCAACGCTATTTTTATAGTTGTTTAACAGCGCTTTTTTACTTTGCTCATTAAGGTTAAAACTCACTGCAAGGGCTGCCAAATCAAAATATACATCGTTAGTTTGCGCGTACTCAAAATCAATTAAATACATACCCGAAGCATTTACAATAATGTTATCTTTTACCAAGTCATTATGACAAAAGCCTTCATCAAATTGCATGGCTGCAACTACTTTGAGTGCCTGCTCTATTTGAGGTTTATATTGCGTATATACGCCGGTGCTTTGATAAAAATGCAGCTCTTTAGCTATATCCATTGGCGCAGTGGACACTTTGTAATTGTGCACTTGAGCAAGTTTATTAATAAAGCTAAGCGTTATATCCGATTGCGCTGTATTACCTTCAATATAATTAAATACCGCACGGCTATTCTTTTTATCGAGCCAAACAGGCGCAGGACATATATTAAGCTCACTTAAAAAACGCTGTGCTTCAAGTCCTATGGCTGGCCAATGGCTTTTATAACACTTTAATAAATACCCTTGTTGTTTGGTACGTATTAAAAAATTATCGTTACTAAAACCATTGAGTAGTCGCTCGCTTGAAATAACGCTCGTAGGCTCTATAAACGCCCTACACATTTTTACTAACTGAGTATGCTCAATCATTAATTAAAGCTGAGCTAGCGGCTTAGCTTGGCTTTGTTCGTACTCTTCGTACCAAGTTTTAAAGCCCCACGCTGCCATAATGGTATAAAATATAAAGAGCGCAAGCGTTGGGTAATAGCCTTTTTCATAATATAAATACATGGAAGCTGCATCTATTACAATCCAGTACAGCCAGTTTTCGAGGACTTTTTTAGCAACTAAGTAAGTAGTTACTACAGCAAAACACGTTGTAAAACTATCAAGATAAGCAAAATCGGCATGCGTATAGTTTTGCATAACGTAACCAATTGTAATTGCAGCTACGGTTGTTAAACTAATTAAAACAGCATGACGGTTTATCGACCACGAGGTAATATTTAAATTTTCAGCTTTGCCTTTTCTCCATACAACCCATCCAAACACAGCCATATACATATAATAAAAATTAAGTAACGACTCCATGAGCAATGCGCCATTCCAGTACATTATTGTATAAATGAGCGTGCTAAAAAATGCCGCCGGCCAACACCATAAGCTTTCCTTTATTGCCAATAATAAGTACGCCATCGACAATCCTACCGCAATGTATTCCCAATGCGACATTGCTGTAAAACCGCTTAAGGTTTGTGTTAAAAAGTCCATATTATGCAATCACCGTTTAGTTGCGCCATTTGTTATACCAATCTGCTTATATACGGGGTCTATTTAACGTTAAGAAAATTACGCTAGAACTAGGCAATAATTTTTGTATCTAGTTGTTCTAAATAAAAAATTTTTAACGACGTTATAGTGCAGTTTAATTCGTTAAATTGATCAAAGATTTATGCAGGTTGGTATTATAGATTATTCAGGCGATAAGTCGCCAGAGAGAAACTTACATACAAAAATAGCTTTACCAAATTCTTCATATGAGCGCTTAATTTCGGTATTTAACACCTGCATTACTAAATCATAATCACCAAAAATTTGCGTTGATAGCGTATTAGTAATCACTTTTAAATTTTCGTATTCGTTTAAGCGGTCAATAAAGCCTTTAATAAACGGAATGTAATCTTGGTGAAGTGGATATTTACTGATCTCTACTGATAATTTCATTTTAAACTCTACTTTTTAATTATTTGATTTAAACAAATCATTCAATGCCAGTTCAATACAGTGTAAAATTATACTAACACTCAATTTAACTGAGCTTATTATGGCACGCAGAATAACGTATACATTTAAAAACCAACCGCGCGAAATTAACTTCGCAAAAGATAAATACCACGACATGTATCAAGCTATTGCTGCTGCCGAGGGTATTGATTTAACAAATTACTTAAACATGGTACGCCAAATAGAAATGACCTCAAAAGGGTCTGCTTCTGTTCGTAACTTTCGCGACCAAGAATTTGCCCGTATGGGCTTTAGCGACATTTACTTTATAAAAGAGTAATTATACCCAATTGGTGTACGCTAAAAACTAACTATGGCTGATACTCATAACTTACGCGTGGTGTAATATTACATAATAGCTCGTAAGGAATAGTATCGGCGCACAGTGCTATTTCTTCAACTGGTAGCTCAGGGCCCCACATAGTGACTCTGTCGCCAACTTTAATATTATGCTCATTAGCGCCTATATCAACGCTGATCATGTCCATAGCTACGCTTCCTACAATACCATAACGCTGCTCACCAATTATTACCGGTGTCCCCTCTTTAGCATGCCGAGGATAACCATCACCATAACCCATAGCCACTACAGCTAACTTGGTTGGTTTATCGCTTTTCCAACGACCACCATACCCAACAGCCTCATTAGCAGGCACATCACGCACTGCAATTACGCGCGTAGTTAAGCGCATAACTGGTTTTAATTTGTGTTGCTGCCCAATACTATTTGCCATTGGCGATACACCATAGAGCATAAGCCCAGGACGTACCCAATCGCCATGACCGCTCGGCCAGGCAATAATACCAGCCGAATTTGATAAACAATGCGCTTGGTCAATGCCATTCACTAAATTATCAAACAACGTAATTTGCTGAACCGTTTTAGCATTATCAACATCATCAGCACACGAAAAGTGGGTCATTAAATTAACGGTATTTTTAGCGTTAGGTGTGTTTTGTAAGCGGTTATAAAACGCTTCAAACTGCTCTGGCGCAATACCTAATCGATGCATACCTGTATTTACTTTTAACCAGCATGTTATTGGTGCATCTAGCTTTGCTTTTTCAAGCGCCGCTAATTGGTACTCATCGTGAATAATAGTTTGAAAATTGTTGGCGAGCAGAATCGGTAAGTCGGCTTTGTTAAAAAAGCCTTCTAGTAAAACAATTGGCTTTGTTAAGCCCCCAGCTCGAAGGGCGAGCCCTTCATCTATACGTGCCACAGCAAATGCGTCAGCATTATTTAAATGCTGCGCAATCGTTACTAATCCATGCCCGTAAGCATTTGCTTTTAGCACCGCCATTACTTTGCTGTTAGGTGCAAAGCATTTAACTTGCGCTAAATTATGCGCAAGTGCCGTTAAGTTAATTTCAGCAGTGGCTAAGCGCATTAGTAATCGTCATCTACCGCTGGTCCCGCGTAATTATCAAAGCGAGAAAATTGACCTTGGAACGTTAAACGCACTTTACCAATTGGGCCGTTACGTTGTTTACCTATGATGATTTCGGCAATACCTTTATCAGTACTGTCTTCGTTGTAAACTTCGTCACGGTAAATAAACATGATTAAATCGGCATCCTGCTCTATCGACCCTGACTCACGTAAATCTGAGTTAATTGGGCGTTTATCGGCACGTTGCTCTAGCGTACGGTTTAGCTGCGAAAGCGCAACAACCGGACATTTTAGCTCTTTTGCTAGTGATTTAAGTGAACGCGAAATTTCAGCAATTTCAAGCGTTCGGTTATCAGCAAGGCTAGGTACACGCATTAGCTGCAAGTAATCGACCATGATCATACTAATGCCGCCGTGGTCACGCGCAATACGACGTGCACGAGAGCGAACATCGGTAGGTGTTAAGCCCGAGGCATCATCAACATACATTTTGCCTTTTTCCATCAACAAGCCCATTGTTGATGAAAGTCGCGCCCAATCGTCATCATCTAGCTGACCTGTACGTACCTTAGTTTGGTTAATACGGCCAAGAGACGCTAACATCCTCATCATAATTTGTTCTGAAGGCATCTCTAGCGAGTAAATTAGCACGGGTTTGTCTTGAGTCATTGCGGCATGTTCTGCAAGGTTCATCGCAAAAGTGGTTTTACCCATTGAAGGACGCGCTGCAACAATAATTAAGTCAGACGGTTGCAGGCCCGTCGTCATTTTATCAAGATCGGCATAACCTGTACTTACACCCGTTACACCATCTTGTGGCGATTGATAAAGCTCTTCTATTTTATCAACGGTTTTTTCGAGTATGTTATGAATACTTTGCGGGCCTTCCGTACTTTTTGTACGTTGCTCGGCAATTTTAAATACTTTGCTTTCGGCAAAATCGAGTAGGTCGTGACTAGTACGCCCCTCGGTATTAAAACCCGCTTCGGCTATTTCATTTGCCACGCCAATCATTTCACGTACAACAGCACGCTCACGTACAATGTTTGCGTAGGCATCAATGTTGGCTGCACTTGGCGTATTTTTAGCAATTTCGGCTAAGTAAGCAAAACCCCCAATACCTGCAAGTTTATTATTTTTTTCTAAACTTTCAGAAATAGTGATTAAATCTATCGGATCGCCAATCTCAGCAAGTGCCGTCATCGCCTCAAAAATTAACTTGTGCGTGCGGGTATAAAAATCCTGTGATACAACAAGCTCAGCTACGCGGTCAAAAGCTTGGTTATCAAGCATTAAGCCACCTAAAACAGATTGTTCAGCTTCTATTGAATGGGGAGGAACTTTAAGAGTATCGACTTGCTTATCTGGTTTGGCCATAACTTCACAGTAGTAAAATTGAATGGCTCTATTCTATCGACTTGCAGGGGCTGTGCAAATAGAAAAGCAGGAAATCTTTCCTGCTTTTTGTAATCGTGATGGGGAATGAGTGTTATTTGGTACGAAGCTCTATTCGTCCACTTATGGTATCCATTTCAACATTTGCATTACCGCCATTAATACTAAACTCTAAATCACTGGCTGGGCCATATTTAGCTTTACTGACTTTGTCACTACTGACTTTGTTAATGATTTTACCATTAGCATGGGCTTTAATTTCAAACTTTGCTGATACACTTTGTGGGAAATAAAAGTCGGCATCACCACTTACTGATTCAAAACGTACATCACCGCCTTTTAAAAGCTCGTTAATCTGTACTTCTGCTTCGCCATTGACCGTATTAATACGTAGGTTTTTAATAGCCGATAGCGTAAATTCTATATCGCCATTTACGTTTTCAAGGCGTACATCATTAGCGCTTGAAGTTGATTTAATATCACCATTAACAGCGCTAAAACGCAGCTCACCACTTGATTGCCTATCGTTAATTTCACCATTTACGGTTTCAAACTGAATATTCCCGTTTAAGTTCTCAGCGTTCACATCACCATTTACAGTGGTGAGCTTAATGTTGCCAGTAATATCATCTACCGTAATTTCGCCGTTAACCACATCAACTTCTGCGCCGTTTTTAAGCGCCTTTGCAGTCACCGATACATTAACGCCAGCAAACTCTAAACTACTGCTTTTAGGCATAAATATAGTTAGGTTTGAGCCGTCACCACTATTGCCCCAATTTGATTTACGGGGCATTTTTACAATAAACTGTGTTTTATCGCCACTTGTTTTAAGCTCATAACCCTGTGCTTTATCATCAAGCTCGCCAGATACTTTAAATTCGTTTTTATCCCAGCCTGTAATATGTATATCACCGCGTTGGTTTTCAATAAAAATAGTGCCGCCACTTGGTACGTCTATTTGCTTATCTATTTTTTCACCTGCAAATGCCGCCAGTGGAAATAAGCTCAGTCCTAATAAAATCGCTTTCATATCGTACTCCTAAATGTGCTGCCAACGTGGCGCGTGCACCTTGTTAATTAAATCAAGTTGTTGTTGATATATTTGCGCTAACATTGTCAGTAGCGCTTGGTTTTGTGGTTCGTTTTCAAGAGCTTGCTTTATTGCTTGTTCAGCTTCTTCAAGTTCTTGTAGTTGCGTTTGCCAGTTAGTGGTTAATGCTTCTTTATTTTCGTATTCAACTAACAAACTATTTTTTTTATCCGAAAAGTAATCACTTATAGCCACTACGGGCT
The DNA here is from genome assembly GCF_014163745.1 of Pseudoalteromonas sp. SR44-2. NCBI lineage: Bacteria > Pseudomonadati > Pseudomonadota > Gammaproteobacteria > Alteromonadales > Pseudoalteromonadaceae > Pseudoalteromonas > Pseudoalteromonas sp. SR44-2. Next base: position 141,988 of record NZ_JACJDW010000005.1, read on the forward strand.
GTGGTTCAGGTGCTATAACAAATATATTAACAGCAATTAAAGCAGCCACAGTACACGCTGCTATTGCCTTTAGTTTTGGCCAAATAATAGTGCTCTTTGGGTTCTGCTTATTATTAACAATTGCTCGCTCAATCCCCGCCCATAAATCTTTTTGTGGCGTAATTTCTTTATCAAGCGTGTTTAATGACTTGTTTAAGTAGTCGTTAAAGTTCGGTTTACTCATTTTCATACCACTCTTGTAATAACTGCCTAGCACGATGATATTGTGACTTACTTGAACCAACAGCCATACCTAATTGCTCCGCGATTTCCTCGTGCCTGTAACCTTCAATAGCAAATAATACAAATACCATACGTGCGCGCTCAGGAAGCCTTACTATTAACTTATCGAGGCCATTTAAGCCTTTGCAGTCGTTAGCTGATTGCTCATCCATACCGCTGTGTTCAATACTTACTACTTTTTGTAACCAGTTTTTTTGCTTGCGCAGGTAACTTATCGCTACATTACTGGCAACACTATATAGCCAAGTAGAAAACTGCGAACGCCCATCAAACAATGCTATTTTATGCCATACCTGTACAAATACCTCTTGGGCGGCGTCTTCGGCGTGTGCTTGGTCTGCTAATAAGCGTAAACATAAACCGTATACTCGTTTTATATGTAACTCATAAAGCGTTGTGTATGCGCCTTGATCACCCGATTTAACTCGCTCAATGAGTGCAGCTTCGCACAAAGACGTTGGTTCGGGTTTAACGTGTAACATCCGTGATGCCGCCTTTTAATTATTATTGTTGAGTGCTATTTAAGTGTATTGATAAGTTAGACGTAATGACAGTTCGAAAAGGTTTAAAAGGAATGAAAAAATAATTGAATAAAAAGGAGCTTATGCGAGGTTGTATTAAACTGTGCCCTCAACTAATGAAGTTAGCCAAATTATAGGCACAAAAAAGCCGTGCTAATAGCACGGCTTTTTTAGCTTAATTAAAAATTAAGCTTCAGCGATTACGATTACTTTGATAGTAGCCGTTACGTCTGAGTGAACTGAAATTGATACGTCAAATTCACCAGTCTCACGGATAGTACCTAGAGGCAAACGAACTTCTGACTTAGCAACTTCAACACCAACAGCTGAGATAGCGTCAGCGATGTCACGAGTACCGATTGAACCGAATAACTTACCTTCGTCACCAGCTTTAGATACTAATGTAACTTCTGCTAATGCTTCTAGTTTTTCAGCGCGTGCTTGTGCAGCAACTAACTGTTCAGCGATTTTCGCTTCAAGTTCTGCACGACGAGCGTCAAACGTTTCAATGTTAGCTTTAGTCGCAGGAACTGCCTTACCTTGCGGGAAAAGGAAGTTACGTGCGAAACCAGATTTAACTACAACCTGTTCACCTAGGCTACCTAGGTTAGCGATCTTATCTAGTAGAATAACTTGCATGTTTCTACACCTTTTAAAAACTGTTAATCCGCTGCTTACTTATGTAAGTCAGTGTATGGAAGAAGGGCTAAGTAGCGAGCACGCTTAATAGCAGTTGCTAGCTGGCGCTGGTATTTAGCGCTAGTACCTGTGATACGGCTAGGTACGATTTTGCCACTTTCTGTAACATAGTTTCTAAGAGTAGCTAGATCTTTGTAATCGATTTGTTGTACGCCTTCCGCTTTAAAGCGGCAGAACTTACGACGTCTGAAATAACGTGCCATGAGATTAATTCCTCAAATAATTCTTTCTATATGCTGAGCATGCAAAACCAATTGGCTAAGGCCGTTACGACCTTCGTGGCGATTTAAAAAACCACTCACTTGCAATGCCTGCCCAACGTGCAAATGTTGAGTCTGTTGTTGCATTTGCTTTCCACTGGCAACTACCTGAAGCCTCACATAACTATTACGGTTAAGGTCTGCTTCGGTTTGCATTGATTTATGTTCTACAACAAAAATACAATGCGGGATGCCAGCAGGGCTTTGGCTAAACTTGGGAGTTTTACAAACTACCCCAGATATAACCAGCTGATTCATATATGGGCTAACCATTATAATAACTGCTGACTACATGCCATGCTAGGACTCAAAACAATTAAGCAGCTGGTGCTTCTTTCTTCTCTTCTCTTGCAAGAGGAGACGCTTCAGTTACAGCATTTTTAGTACGCATAACTAAGTTACGAAGCACTGCATCGTTGTAGCGGAAAGTAGTTTCTAGCTCGCTGATTACTTCAGTAGGTGCTTCAACGTTCATAAGAACATAATGAGCTTTATGAAGCTTGTTGATTGGGTAAGCCAGTTGACGGCGGCCCCAGTCTTCAAGACGGTGGATAGTACCACCAGCTTCAGTGATAGAACCAGTATAACGTTCGATCATACCAGTTACTTGCTCACTCTGATCAGGGTGAACCATGAATACGATTTCGTAATGACGCATGGATATTCCTTACGGTTAATAGAGCCTTCTACCGTTTCGGCCGGTCGGTTTAAGGCAAGGAATTAATAGTTTAAAAGCCGAAATGAGCGCGCATTTTACGCTTAGACGGATAATTAAGCAAGCAGGTTTTTTAAGCTTTTATAGATAAGAGTTTAAAGGCAATTATTGCGAGCTTCGCTCATCCCGTTAGCAAGCCGTAGGCCTAAAGGAAAAGCTAAACTCGCAGTTTAATATTTATCATATACGCCAAGCTTGCGCGCGTAAAAAGCGCAGCTTTGAATTACTTAAGTCTAACACCTGCCTCAAAATATAAGTATTTACTCAAACTTAAAGCCGTGCAATTATTAAGCAATACATTATTAAATAAGGATATTTATGAAGCTCTTACTATCGCTTGTATTAATACTTACTTTTAGTACACCATTTTTAAGCCACGCAAAAACCAATACAACTGACATAACCGTTGGTAAAAAAGTCATTCTGCAATCAAAAATACTTAACGAAGACAGGCCTATCAAAATTTTCATACCTGACACCGTAAAAGATGACCAACCGCTTTATGTTATTTATTTACTTGATGGTGTTGAGCACTTTCATACGGCGTCTGGGGTTATTAAATCCCTTGTTGATTACGAGCAGATACCTAACGCAATGCTCGTTGGTATTGATACAACTAACCGTGTTCGCGATTACTTACCTAAAGTAGATGGTGAGCCTAAAACTGAGTTTCAAACCTTTGTTCAAAATAAATGGCCTGAAGCGGGGCAAACTGACGAGTTTTTGAAGTTTGTGTCTGACGAACTTATGCCATACATAAATTCTAACTACTCAACTAACGGCTACAACACCTTAATTGGCCACTCTAATGCAGGTACTTTAGCGCTTTATACTTTAGTTAATCAGCCTGAGTTATTTAATAACTATATAGCTATAAGCCCAAACAGTTGGTGGAGTGATGAAGAATTAAAAAATAATATTATAAAATACACTAAAAATCCTAAAGGCGGTCAATCGCTATTTATTAGTGTAGCAAGTGAAGGGTCACGCTTTTATACAGGTGTATTAAATACTTTAGTAAATTTAGAGCAACAAATGCCCACACAGCTAAAATGGGAATATAAGCATTACCCTACTTTTAGCCATATGGGCACCATACTACCAGCCCTTAGCGATAGCCTAATTCACTTATTTGGCGACCTAATTTTTAGCGTTACTGACGAGCACGGAAGATTTGCTGATGTATCGCTCATTACAGGTTACTACCAAGCACTGAGTGATAAATATGGGTTTGAGCTTAAAATTCCACAAGATGTATATGTAGAGTTTGCTCATAGCCAGCAAAAATTTGGTAACACAGCTAAAGCTGTTACCACGCTTAAACACTTTGCTACCCATTACCCAAATGCAGCCTATTCTCACATGCGTTTATCGCAAGGCTATACTGCAAATAAGCAGTTCAAAGAGGCCGTCACCAGTATGAAACACGCATTAGAACTTGCTAAGCAAAACTCGCGAGATCCAATGTTAGTTGATGCGCTCAAGGATATGATGAATGAAGCACAAAAGAATTTGTAACTGATTTAACGCAAAGCACTTTTTAGCTAACGATAGTAATTACGAGCTAGGCTCGTCGCGTCAGCCAACTAAACGCCTACAGGTAAAATTAAGCTCAGTGACTCCGATGTGATAAATGATAACTAATCATTTATCAATGAGAGATACAAGACGCCGAGCTTGCTCGTGTGAAAAGCGAAGCTTTTAATATATTTAAAACCATTATAAAAAAACCGATGTTTAAATTAAAGATCGGTTTTGAATAAAAAAGCTCATTTGATTTACTTACAAATGCTTTTTAAGAAACTCAGTAACCTCTTTGTATTGTACTTTTAAGCTTTCTGGATCATCAAAAAAGTGTGTTCCGTCATCAATTTCAACATACTTTATATCTAGGTTTCGCTTTGCCTTATCATAAAAATATTTTGATTGTCGATAGTCAACTCTCGTATCTTTTGTCCCATGGATAAGCAAAATTGGGGCTTTAATTCGGTTAATCATATTGATTGCCGAAACCTCAAATAATGCATCAACGGCTTTACTATCAGTCATATCAACAATATTACCTAGGTAAGCATCTTGTCGCTCTTCATCTTCAACTAACCCTTTTAGATCCGATATTCCAGAAATACTAATAATGCATTTAAAGCGTTCGGGTTCTTGCCATGCAGCTGTTAATGCAACATAACCACCATAACTTGCGCCATAAATACATGCATTATTTTTTGATGTTAATCCGGTTCTAGTAGCCCAATCCATTGCATCATATACGTCTTGTTGCATACGTTTACCCCACTGATAATAACCATCAGTTTCAAAAGCGCTACCAAAACCTTCTGAGCCCCTGAAGTTCACTTGCAATACCGCATAACCTAAACTAACTAAATATTGAAGCTCTCGATTAAAGTATTTGTAGTCTCGACTATGCGGTCCTCCGTGAGGCATAACAATTAGCGGCGGAGTTTTAATCCCTTCTGGTTTTGTAAAATAGCCTGAGATTTCAGCTCCATCGCTCGCTTTAAAGCTATAGTTTTGCACTGGTACAAATTTATTACGTGCTAAATAAGGAAATTTAGATAACCAAGCGCCGCCCTTCTTTGTGTTTAAATCAAAATAATAATAAGTAGGGCTGACTGAATCACTTATTACATTTACAAGAATTCGTGTTCTATCTTTACTACGGCTAACAATACTAGCTTGCTTATCACCAAATAAATTAGTAACCATAAGCTCTTGCTTACCGTCTACCTCTGAAAAATAATGGCTCTTGTAGAAATCATCATAGTAGCCAACCCCTATAAAATCGCCCTCACTATTAACGATTGCATTATTTATATCGTATTTATCATTGCTATAAACAAGCTCTTCAAACTCCCCTGACTCGATATCATATGACCATAAAGCTTGTCTGTTTAATACACGATCAGAAAGGACGTAAGCTTTTGTACCATCTTCATTAAGGCCTTGGATGGAGAAAGTACTATCTTCACCCAATATATGGGTATGAATCATTTTTAATGCTTCATCTTTCTTTGCTCGATACCATATTGAAGCAATAAACTTATCATCTTTTTTATCAATTGCGATCCCCAGGCGTAAAACTCCCTTAGGGTCTGCATACCAACTTCCAATATTTTCTTTATTCCTCTGAATTTTATCAAAACTAGAATCACCTAATTCAACTTTAAAAACAGAATAAGCTTTATCTTTTTCATCAAACGTTGACACTAGCGCGAAATCTGGCTCATTTTTAAGTGAGGAAACGAGTCTGAAACTCTGATATCTATACCACTTATATTCAGAAAAACGTCGCGTAGTTAGCATTTTACTTTCATTGGTTTCAACATTGATCGAATATAACCTTGAAACTCTCATGTATTGACCATTGACATATTCAGGGTAACTAGCAGAAACAATGATATATTTATTACCTGACCAACGAATAAAGTCGACTCTGTCTTTATCTTTTTTGAGACTTGCTAATATATTGAATTCGATACTAGGAAATTTAGCTAAACTGATAGTAGGGCCTTCAGCAGTATTATAAAGTGTTGCTATCATTTCTCCATTTGGCGATATTTGTGGTTGCTCTACCATTGGAAGTTTAGCGTAAGACTCCCACGGTTTATCTTTTGCATGAACTACAGACGCAGTTAATAAAAAAAATAAGAGTGTTATTTTTAACATTTATTTCTTCCTTAAAATTTAGTAAAAACTTTTTATTATATTTAATGTAAAAATAACAAAGTTTACCGAAAAAACATACAAAGTAAGTACTTAATTTATTTTAATAAAAAACCGATGCTTAAATTAAACATCGGTTTTTTATTAAAAGCGAATAACTAACCGCTTTTCTCGTGGGGTTTTGTTTCACTCAACCTACATCACTTTCCTATCGCTTCTTTGGCGAACAGGTGTTTTATTGGGCCTAAATTATCAACGAGTGACAGCCCTACTCCGCGGATAAGTTTTTTAACCGGATTTGCACCTGCAAATAGCTCTTTTAACCCTTGCATCATGGCTATGTGCTTTTGCGCATCGAGCTTACGGGTACGTTCGTAATCGCGAAGTGTGCGCGCGCTTGCAAATTCTTTATTATTACTTGTTAAAAGCTCAATTAAATAAGCCGCATCTTTTAGGCCTAGGTTCATACCAAGCCCTGCAAGTGGATGGATTGTATGTGCAGCATCGCCAATGAGTACCACTTTTCCTGCAACCCATTGCTGGGCGTAGCGCATTTTAAGTGGGAAAGCTGCGCGCGCACTTTGCACTTCACATAGCCCGCATTGGCCATCTATTGCAGCCATAACAGCTTTATTAAAGGCACTATCGTTCATTGCAAGCAGCTCATCGCAGTAGTTTGGGCTAGTAGACCATACTATTGAATGCGTATTTGCATCGCTCAGAGGTAAAAATGCCAGCGGCCCGGTTGGTAAAAACACTTGGCGTGCGGTGTTTTCGTGCGGCTCTTTGGTTTTTACGGTTGCGACTAGCGCATGGTGATCGTAATCTTTAAAGCTAAGTGCCATATTAAATTGTTTGCGAATAGCTGAGTTTGCCCCATCAGCGGCCACCAGCAGTTTTGCAATAATTGGCTCGCCGCTTTTAAGCGTTATAAATACATCTGATTCGCTTTGATGTATTTGCTGATACTGCGTATCAAACATTAGCGTGGCACTTGGTTGTTGCTCTAGCTCTTTTATAAGCGCGTAGCGGATAATGTCGTTTTCAACAATATGGCCTAAATGCTCAAGCTCAAGTTGTTTGTTATCAAACGCTATTTTGCCAAAACTGTCGGCATCACGTACATCCATATGCGTATAAGCGCAAGCTCGCTGTGCGATAATTTCTGGCCATACATTTAATTGCTCAAGCAAGGTTTGACTTGCAATGCTTAGCGCGCTTACGCGCAAACCATATTCGTCAGTTGGCAACACTTGTGTTGGTGCGCCGTCGAGTACAACGACGCTTATATCGGCTTTTGCCAATCCAAGTGCTAGTGTTAGCCCTACGCAGCCACCACCTACAATACAAACCTGTGCTTGCTTCATAAACGCCTACCTTGTTTAACTTGCCCCATTAACTGTTTGGCTAATGGCGCTTTTAATGCGGGAAATAAATCCATCGAAAACAACCCAATACTGCGCCCCAATGCGAGCACTCGCGATGAGTTTGAAAAAATCCTAACAAGTGCATCGGTTAAGCTCATTACGGTTTTTATATCATCACTGCGCTTTTTTGAATATTCACGTGTAAACGCATAGCTGCCTAAACCGTGTTGGCTGTTTGCTATTAAATTACTAAGTACTTGCACGTCGCGAAGGCCTAAATTAAAACCTTGCCCTGCAATAGGATGAATAGCATGTGCAGCATTACCAATAACCACTGTACGGTGCGCAGTCAAAGACTCGACTTGCCCGTAAACGAGCGGGTAACTCGTGCGCATGCCTACTTTAGTAAATTGCCCACCGCGATAACCAAACGCGCTTTGTAGGGCACTTAAAAAACCTTGTTCATTAAGTGCCATGTGCTGTTCGACTTGATCTTGGCTCATACACCACACCAACGAATAACGGTTATTGCTCATGGGTAATAACGCCATAGGCCCGTTTTGTGTAAAGCGCTCAAAGGCATGATTATTATGCCCACCAGCCACTTCTACATTAGCAATAATAGCGCCTTGTTCATAAGGCTGGGTATTAAAACCAAGCCCAAGTAAACTACGTGTTGGTGATTGTGCGCCATCAGCAATAACCAATAGCGCTGCGTTTAATTGCTCGCCGCTTTGCAGGGTGAGTGTATTGCTATGCAGGGTTTGCTCAATGGCAATTACGCTATCGGGGCACAAAAGCGTAATATTTGATTGCGTTAAACGCAGGTGGAGCGCTCGGCCAAAAGGGTTAACTTCTACTACGTAACCAAGTGAAGGCTTAGCAAATTCGTCGCAATTAATGTGCACTTTTCCAAAGTGGCCTCTATCAGACACGCTCACTTTTTTGATTGCGGCGGTGTAAGGGGCATTTTGTTCAAATAAATTGAGGCTTTGTAAATACTCTACCGATTGCTGAGCAAGTGCAATGCTTCTGTCGTCAAAGCTTGGGTGGTAGTCGCCGGTTACTTGATTAGCTTCTACAACGGCAATATTTAACGCGGGATTAGTTTTAGCCACACTTAATGCGCAGCTTGCTCCTGCTAAACCACCGCCAATAATAACTACATCAAACTGCTTAGCCACTTTACTCTCCGAGCTTTATACGTTTTTAGCACTTTGCATAAGTGCTTCTATATCGCTAATTTTTTTAGGCACGCTTAGGGTCAAGTTTTCATGGCCTGTTTCGGTAACTAGCAAGTTATCTTCGATACGAATACCAATGCCTTTGTATTTTTGCGGTGCGCTTGAGTCTTCGCTGATATAAAGCCCAGGCTCTATGGTGAGTACCATACCCGGCTCAAATGCACGCTCAACGTTATTTACTTTGTAATCGCCAACATCATGTACATCTAAACCAAGCCAATGCCCGAGCCCGTGCATGTAATATTCTTTACATGCACCTTTTGCCATTAGCTCGTCAAAGTCGCCGGTTAAAATACCTAAATCAAGTAAACCTTGAGTCATTACTTCCATTGCTAGTTTATTAGCATGCGACATGTAACCACCTGGTTTTACTTCATCAAAAGCAACTTCTTGCGCTTTAAGTACAATATAATAAAGCGCGGCTTGCTCTTCGCTAAACTGACCATTTACTGGAAAAGTACGGGTGATATCGGCGGCGTAACCTTGTAGCTCGCAACCGGAGTCTATAAGTACCAGGTCGCCATTTTTTAATACGTCGCTATTTTGCGTGTAATGTAAAATATTGGCGTTGTCGCCACTACCAACAATTGTGCCGTATGCAGGGTGCGGCGCACCATTCATGGCATAATGATGATGCAGCTCAGCCTCTAGCTGAAATTCAGTAGCTCCGGGGTGTGAAAAACGCATAGCGCGCATATGCCCTCGCGCACTAATTTCACAGCCTTCTCGCATAACATTTACTTCGCTTGGCGATTTAAACAAACGCATTTCATGAATAAGGCCGCGTATTTCTTTTAAAGTACTCGGTGCTTTGAGGCCTTTTCGCGCACCACTTCTAAGTGTACCTAGTAACGTAAACACTTTGGTATCAAATGAAGGATAAGCACCTTGTGCAAAATAAATCGCATCTTTTTCATTTAGTATATCGAGTAGCTTATCGTTTAATTCACTTAGTGGGTAAGCTTCATCAAACAAGTAGTCACTTTTAGCTTTATCAAAGCCAACTCTGCGGCCATGCCAAATTTCGGCAAGCTTGTCTTTATCTAGGCAAAATAAAGTACTGGGAGCATCGCTGTTGTTACATAGTACAAGTACAGCGTCGGGTTCGTTAAAGCCTGTTAAATAGAAAAAGTCGCTATCTTGTCTAAATGCATATTCGGTATCGCGGCTACGCGTCACTTCGCTCGCAGCGGGAATAATAGCAACGCTATTTTTATCCATTTGCGCAAGTAAACGCTCACGGCGTGCTTTAAATTCTGACTTTTGTACTTCAACCATTATTAACCAACCCGTTTAACTTTTTAAACTAATGAAGTGTTTTTTTAGTACTTTGCGTGTTTTGCTCTTTACCAAGCTCTGCAAAACAAAGTAGTGCTGATACGCGCACATATTCAATCACTTCGTGCAGCGCTTGGCTGTCTTCTTCGGTTTCTTCAAAAGTGGTATCTAGGCGAGTGATTTCACTAAAGTCAGTAATAACTTCTTTAACATCGCTTGATAACTTACCGTAATCTTTTTGCTTTAAGCCAAAACCAAGCATAAACCCTGCTACCCATGATACGAGGCCATTAGCCTGATCGATGAGTGTTTCGTCATCGTTTGGTAAAAATAAATCAAACTGAAACTCGTCATCATTAAAGCTCGCAACTACTTGCTTATAAATAGTGCCAAAAAACTGCTTTAAATCGTTACTAAATGATTCACCATCGTTAAACACATCGCTCAAAAGGCCTAAGTATTCTTTGTCGTCAATGGTTAAACCACACGCAAGTAAACCACTAATTACACCATGCGCTTCGGCAGGTGATACAAATATTTCGTTTTTTTCTAAAAGCAGTTGAGCTTTTTCGTAATCGGGTAAATCGTTCATAATCGAATCTTCGCTTTGCAAGTTAAGGCAATGCTACCACTCGATAAAAAGCAACTCCAATTAATTGTATGATCAAGCTCAAAAACCATGCGATAAAGTAAATGACGAGTTAAAGGTGCGGGAAAACTAAGCGAACGGTTTAATTTTTTACGTTTAGGGTTTAAGGATTGGATTATGTCTTATATACTTAAATTGTTCCCTGGGGTACCGGAGCTTGGTTAAGTCCCTGAGCCGATAAATTTTATACCAGGATTTCTGTTCGTCTACTATTGTGCAAGCTCGGCATGTACCGAGAAGCCTACGGTAAACCGCAGATTTCCGCCCTGAAACCTTCTGGTTTCAGGACTGAAACCGGGTACCGTATCTTGGGGAACACCTTCTTATTTTTATACTCCCTCTTATTGCTTATTCATTTTTTTGCTATACCTTCGTACATTATTTTTATAATTTTTGGCAAAAAAAAGCTGCAAGCAATTTCTTACTTACAGCTAAATTTTAAATGCTTACGCTTATTTACTTAAACCAACCTTGAAAGCGCTCCATCATCATGTAGTTTATTGGCACTAACAATAAAGTAATAAAGGTAGCAAAAATAATCCCAAACCCTAAACTTACCGCCATGGGTATTAAAAACTGCGCCTGAGTCGCTTTTTCAAATAATAACGGCATTAAGCCAATAAAGGTCGTTAAACTTGTTAGCATTACAGGGCGAAAACGCGATGCACCGGCAAGTTTAACTGCATCTAGTAATTTGCCGCCTTCACTGCGCTTTTTATTGATAAAATCAACTAGTACAAGGGAGTCATTTACTACCACCCCAGTTAGGGCGAGCATACCAAGCAAGCTCATAATGGTTAAATCCATGCCCATAATCCAATGCCCGACTACTGCACCTATCATGCCAAATGGAATTACACTCATTACTATAATTGGCTGTAAGTAAGACTTAAGCGGTATCGCTAATAGCGCATAAATTATGAAAAATACAAACACAAGTGCCCATGCCAATGAGCCAAACGACTCTCGCTGCTCTTTAGCTTCACCTTCTAGTTTGTAATCTACTCCAGGATATTGCTGCATTAATTCATCTAAATACTCCGTTAGGTCAGCCTGAAGTATGGTCATGTTGGTGTTATTTTTTTCGATATCCGCTGTTACATTTAAAGTACGGTAGCGGTCTATTCGGTTAATAGTTGACGGGCTTTGCCCTGCGGTAAGGGTTGCAACATGCGATAACGGCACCGAACCACCAGTAGGTGTATTGATGAGTATATTTTGTAAATCGGCAACTGAGCGGCGCTCGTCTATAGGCAAGCGAACCATTACACGTACATCATCACGCCCGCGCTGAATACGTTGGACTTGCGAGCCAAAGAACGAGTTACGCACTTGACCTGCAACATTAACTCTATTTAAGCCCAGCGCTAAGCCCTGCTGCGTAAGCTCTATTTGTAACTCTTCTTTACCATCAGACATGCTATCTGCAATATCAAATACCGTTGGGTAGGTCGATAAACGGGTTTTAATGTGATCAGCCACGTCTTGTAAAATAGTCAACGAAGTCCCGCTAAGCTGAACATCAATTGGGTCAGAACTTCGGCCAATTTCAGCTCTAAACGTTAAGCTTTCAGCGCCTGGAATGACACCAATTAAATCGCGCCATTCGCTGGCAAGCTCTCTTGATCCTATGTCTGATTCACGCTTTTCAGCCGGTGTTATTTCAAAGCGTACAGAACCTGAATTAGATACACCACCGCGCCCGCCTGTTGTGGCTAATATATTTAAAATAACGCTTTCACCTGTATCTGGGTCGCGGTATTTTTCTTGTAATTGCTGCGCCTTTTGCGACATATCAATTACGTATTTATTAGTGACTTCAAATGGCGTACCTGTTGGTAGTGTTAAGTTAACGCGGACTGTTTCGCTTGGTATACGCGGGAAAAATACAAACTTAGTCCAACCACTAGTGATCATGGTTAAAATTATTATAAACACACCAACAAACAAACTTACCGAAGCCAATTTATGGCGCAGTGCTAAATTTAAAGTGGGTTGGTAATATTTTAGAATCGCGTTTTCAAATCCATCTGCAAAACGCTGTTGAATAACATCAAACTTTGAAGGTTCGCCTTTTTCGTGGCGTAGTTTTATATATTTTAAATGTGCGGGTAGTACAAATTTAGATTCAATCAATGAAAACAATAATACCGGAATAACCACTACCGGTATTTGTGCAAACAAAGCACCGCGCGCCCCTTCAATAAAGGCCAAAGGTAAAAAGGCGGCAACGGTAGTTAATACACCAAACGTTACTGGTGTTGCGACTTCTTGAGTACCTAAAATTGCAGCTTGCTCCCCCGACTTAGCTGTTTTTAAGTGGGTATAGACATTTTCGCCAGTAACTATGGCGTCATCAACAACAATCCCAAGTACTAATATAAAGCCAAATAAGCTCATAATATTAAGGGTTACGCCAAAAATAGGCATCGCTATAAACGCGCCCATAAACGAAACCGGAATACCAATAAATACCCAAAATGCAATTGCAGGGCGTAAAAACAAAGTAAGTAAAGCAAGTACTAAAATACCGCCTTGTAGGGCATTGGTCGTTAGTGTGGCAATTCGACTTTTAACCAGCTCCGAATCATCATCCCAGTAACTTAGTTCAAATCCTTGTGGAAGGGAGCTTTGTTGCTCTTTTATGTAGTTTTTAACTTCGTCAGCAACAGTAATCGCACTTTGCGGACCAATTCGATATACGTCGATAAATGCAGCCTGCTTACCATTAAAGCGAGTACGTACTGGGGTTTCTTCGAAATCGTCTTTAATTATTGCAATATCGCCTAAACGAATAATCGTGCCGTCAGCTTGGTTTTTAACAACAATATTGGCAAATTCATCTTTACGATATGCTTGCCCTTTAGAGCTTATAAGTACGTCCCCACCTTCAGTTTTTAAGTTACCAGCAGAAATATCAGAGCTTGAATTAGCAATGGCACTCGATATTTGTGCAAGGCTTAAATCGTACTGGCGAAGAACGTCTTGGCTTACTTCAATGGCAATTTCGTAATCACGAACACCACTTAGCTCTACCTGCGTCACATTTGGTAAGCGTAGAATTTGATCGCGTACTGTTTCTGCGTATTCACGGGTTTCTTTTTCGCCGTAATCACTTGATACGGTAACCGCGATAACTTCGCGAATTCGCTCCGCAAGCGCGACTATTGGCTTTTCAGCATCGGCTGGAAAGGTATTAATTGCATCTACACGACTTTTAATATCAGCTAAAAGCTCACGCGGGTCGTAGCCCGTTTCAACTTCAATTGTTACAGAGCCTGAGCCTTCAGAAGAGCGGCTAAATATTTGCTTAATACCTTCTAAATCTTGTACGGCTTCTTCTATACGAATTGTTACACCTTGCTCTACATCCTCTGGTGTTGAACCGCGCAAACTTACGTTCACGCTTATCATGTCGGTTTCGAATGAAGGGAATACTTCAAGCGGTATTTTAGTCGATAAACTAAAAAGCCCCGACAGCAGCAGTGTTACTAGCAATAAGTTAGCAGCAACATGGTTTTTGGCAAACCAAGCTATCATGGCTTATCTCCTTGCTTTGCTGGACGGCGTTTTTTTAACTCTTCAACACTAATACCAAGCTCTTTTGCTTTTTGTTCAAGCTGCTCTGGAGTCGGACGCTTTCCTTTACCTTGCCCATTCGCTCCACGGCTTTTAGGTTGATCTGCGCTTTGTTCACCTAAAATACTTACTTGAGTTCCTGAACTTACTTGGCCAAGTGGAGTAATAACAAGTTTATCATTTGCGTTTAAACCGGTTTTTATCATCGCCTGAGTCGCATTTTGCCAAGCTAGTGTGATGTCTTTGCGCTTAAGTACGCCATCTTCAACAATGTAAACGTACGTTCCTTGATAAATTGTACTGTTAGGAATTATAAGTGCGTTAGATACTGTTCTGCCGGTAATTTGCGCTTTTATATACTGCCCAATTTTTATTGGGTACTGGTTATTTGCTGTTGCTTTATACGGGTCATTAATTTTAGCAACTACATAAAGCTGCTGTGCGCCTTCATCTATAGCACCTTCTGTGCGTGCTAATTGCCCTTGCCACGTTTGCTCACCTACTAAGTCAGAAGTAAATTTAACAATTGAACCCGCTTGGTTTTTAGCACCATCGCGATACTGCTCTGGTAAATTTACAAATGGGAGATCTTTATTTTTAATTGGTAAGCGAATCTCAACGCTATCGATTGCGTAAATAGTAGCTAGCTGTGTGTTGTTAGTAACAACTTGCCCTAAATCAACACTGCGGCTAAGTATACGCCCCGCATATGGCGCCGTTACTTTAGTGCGCTCTAAATCAAGCATCGCTTTTTCAAGTGCAGCCTGAGCCGATAAAACCTCAGCTTCAGCGGCTGCTAGTTGTGGTTCACGTAGTACTAAGCTGCTTGCTTGATTTGAACCGCCAAGGCGCTTCCAATCGGTAATAGCTTGTTGCCCACGCGCTTTTTCTTCTAGTAAACCTTGCTCTGCAGTTAATAAATTGGCTTGAGCAGATTTAACTTCAGCCTGATGATCTCTGTCATCTAGTTTTAAAAGTACATCGCCTTTTTCAAAAAAACCGCCTTCTCTAAAGTCATCACTTACTTCAATTATTTGTCCAGATGCCTGAGCCACTAACAAACTTTGTGTACGTGGTTTTACCGTACCGTAGCTGTCTATCATAACTTGATAATTTTGTGGTTTTAGCTCAAGCGCAGCCACACTTATTGATGCCTTAGGGGGTGCCCCAAAGCGTTTAGCCTCTGGTGGATTCCCCTTAATAAACATAACAATTAAAATTGTGGCAACAATAACCACCGCTGGAATAATAATTTTTGCTGTTTTAGTTTTCATCGTTATTGCTCTTTAGTTCACTTGAGGGCTTTGCAAAATCACCACCAAGGGCAATGTGTAGGTTAATTCTATTGGCTATTAATTGGTTTTTAATATCGATTAAGGAGCTTTGCGCATCGAAAGAGCGATCTTGGGCATCAAGCACTGTCGTGTAAGTTACCAAGCCACTTTGATACTGCTCAAATGACAATTGCTCTGCAGCAAGTGCGTTTTCTTGTGCCTCTAACGTGCTTGTATATTGAGCTTTGAGGGACTGCTGCTGTGAAATAGCATTTTCCACATCACCAAATGCGTCATAAAGCGTTTGCAAATAAAGCTGCTCTTGCTTTTGAGTGTTAAGACGCGCTATTTCTTCGTTGGCTTTTAAGCGCCCACCTTCAAAAAGTGGCGCTGAAATACTACCTAATAAAGACCATGCAAGGCTTGATGGAGAAAACAAGTCGCTTACTCTGTCGGTGCTATCGCTTAATGAAGCCGTTAAATCTAAACTTGGAAAGCGTTGTTTGTGCGCATATGCCAATGATGCATCGGCTGCTAAAAGCTCATACCAACTTGCACGTAGAGTAGGTTTTCGCGTAATAAGTTCAGAAGGTAATCCTAGAGGAATATCGGTATTAATAACAGGTAAGTCACTACTAGCAGTAATAGCGCCTTTTGGGTATTCACCAAGTAAACGCTCAAGTGAACGTGCTGACGCCGATAAACTCGCTGTTTGAGTGGCAATGCGAGAGCGTTCATTATTAAGCTCATTACGCGCTAAATACACATCGAGCGCTTCGTTTATGCCTTGGCGATAGCCAGCTTCAATAATATCGAGATTTTGTTGTGAGTTGGCTTCGCGACGTTTAAATAAATCCAGTAATTGCTGCGCCGTAACCACATCAAACCAACCTGTTACCACATCAGCAACAAGTTGCTGTTTAGCTTGCTCAAACCGTGCCTGCTGAGCTAAATAGTTAAGATTAGCTTCGCGCTTGGCGTCAGAGAGCTTACCCCATAAATCAACCTCGTAAGTTAAGTTTAAACTAGCTGAGCTTGCGTTGTCGTAACTTACAGGGCGGTTGTCTTTACTACGGCTTGTACGTGTTGATAAATCGAGGCTTGGCCAAAGTGCAGCGCCCGAGACTATAAGTTGCTGCTTTTGAATTTCAACATCATAACTCGTTTGCAAAAGCTGTTGGTTATTTTTAAGTGCTTGTTGTACAAATTTATTAAGCGTAGGATTTTGTAATTGTGTAAGCCATTGCTCTTGTACTTTTAATACTGAGCTTGATGCTTCTTGCTGCCATTGCTGAGGCATATTATTAGGCGCTTGCATGCGCTGCGACGAGTTTAAATCACTCGCACAGCCGCTGAGCAGCATCACACTAATTGCCAGTAGGGTTGGCTTGCATTGCCAAATCATAATTAAACCTAAATTACTGCTATTTATGAACGTAATTCAAGCACTTTGGCAAATTTTGCTCAACTTACTTTACATAACATTACATAGCTAGCGATGAATTAACATAATAGCCAGTTATACGGTAAAAATGAGTAAATGATCAGCAATTTTTAATACTAAAATTAACTTTTTGTAATGTGTTTAAGAGATTAACTATACAAAAACAAAAAAGCCCGCTATAAGCGAGGCTTTAAATAAGTGTGCCGACTACCGACTCGAGCAGGTAACTTATATAGACTACTGATTACAAGTCAGTTGCTTTGCTCTTAACTATGGGTATTTTTAATTCTAAAATCGAAAACAAAAAAGCCCCGCTATAAGCGGGGCTTTAGATAAATGGTGTCGACTAAAAAAGTCGATCGGGTAACTTATACAGACTACTGATTACAAGTCAGTTGCTTCAAGTTACCTAAAATAAATGGTGCCGACTAACCGAGTCGAACGGTTGACCTACTGATTACAAGTCAGTTGCTCTACCAGCTGAGCTAAGTCGGCACACAAAACTGTGTGCTAAGGCACGTTCAATTTTAAAGATTG
>NZ_JACJDW010000005.1:159617-198758 GCF_014163745.1 Pseudoalteromonas sp. SR44-2
AAATAAATGGTGCCGACTAACCGAGTCGAACGGTTGACCTACTGATTACAAGTCAGTTGCTCTACCAGCTGAGCTAAGTCGGCACACAAAACTGTGTGCTAAGGCACGTTCAATTTTAAAGATTGAGAACTTTTATAAAGCACTTGAAATAAAAAAACCTTGCATAAGCAAGGCTTTTCAATAAATGGTGCCTCGACGCGGAATCGAACCACGGACACGAGGATTTTCAATCCTCTGCTCTACCGACTGAGCTATCGAGGCACATAAACTGTGCTAGTTACCGATTAATAAAATTAACCTTTAACTTAATAAATGGTGCCGACTAACCGAGTCGACGGGTAATTTGAACAGACTACCGATTACAGTTTTTCTTTTCAAACTACTTTAAATAAATGGTGCCGACTAACCGAGTCGAACGGTTGACCTACTGATTACAAGTCAGTTGCTCTACCAGCTGAGCTAAGTCGGCACACAAAACTGTGTGCTAAGGCACGTTCAATTTTAAAGATTGAGAACTTAAAGTAAATGGTGCCTCGACGCGGAATCGAACCACGGACACGAGGATTTTCAATCCTCTGCTCTACCGACTGAGCTATCGAGGCACATAAACTGTGCTAATTAATTGTGATACTTTACAATTAACTTTATATAAATGGTGCCGACTAACCGAGTCGAACGGTTGACCTACTGATTACAAGTCAGTTGCTCTACCAGCTGAGCTAAGTCGGCACACAAAGCTGTGTGCTAAGGCACGTGTAATAATGTTTAAACTGTTGATTAAACACCACTACTTTAATAAATGGTGCCTCGACCCGGAATCGAACCAGGGACACGAGGATTTTCAATCCTCTGCTCTACCAACTGAGCTATCGAGGCACTTAAACAGTGCTAATTAAAAATCTTAAATGATTTCTAATGCAATCCCCACTCATCTCTACCGACTGAGCTATCTGGGCGTGCGGCGTATTAAACGAGTTTTGCCCTTACAAGTCAACTTTTTTTTTATTCTTTATAACTGTTTGAACGGTTTTCAGGCAACTCAGTGCATTTTTTATTAATAACGTTCATTTTTACCACAAGTCGAACTATAAATATAAATAAATCAGACTAAAACAGTAGTGAATTATTTTTTGTAAATGTTACGATTAGCTTAGATACGTACGATAGGGATTTATCGTAGTAAAATCACATCAATTGGAAACAATCAATGCAGAGTAAATTTTCATCGCCAGTCAAAGGCTTATTACCTCTTTTTTTAATCATAAATATTGCAGTAACAGCGCTTGCTATTATTGCCCACTCATTTTATTCACAAACTGAAGTTAAGACAGCCCAACCTGCATCATCTGTTAATATTGTAACGCTTGCCGATAGATTAGACTTACCTATGGTTGATGCATTAACTATGTATGGTCAAGGTAAAGTAAGGCAGTTACTTGATTTAACGTCGTTATTAGATGATGACTTTGAATATACTCTATATCGCTTCAATCCAACATCAGGTACTCAATTGGTATATAGCAGTAGTAAACCTGCTATCGCTTCAATTAAAACTGAAAAGCATCTAGTAGAAGAAGGCATCCTACACCACTTACTGCTGTTAAACGATCAACCTATTGGCGAGCTTATTATTAAGCAAAACCTACCAACCGCTCCTTTAAGCGCTCAAAACTCTCAAGTTATTGCCTACATTATTGCTATAGCAAGCGTAGCTGCATTATTTATATTTACTTTAATGTTTAATATGTACATTAATAGTCGCTTACGAAAAAGTACTGACACTCTTACACAAGAACTGCAGGCAATTACCGAAAATGCTAATTACAATAGTAGTGTTGATGAGCAGCTTGATATTGGTTTAGGTGTAGTGGCAAAAAACATTAACTTACTACTACAAAAAGTACAGACTGCGATGAGTGAGAATGACGCCGCACAAAAAGAGCTTTATAAATTACAAAATGGCCTAGAAGCCGAAGTGCAAAATCGTACTATAGCGCTTGAGCAAGCCACATTAAAAGCAGAGCGAGCAAGCGAAACCAAAACGACCTTTTTAGCCACAATGAGCCACGAAATAAGAACACCGATGAATGGTGTTATAGGCACTATTGATTTACTGCGCCAGACCGAACTTGATGGCGCTCAACATCGTTTAAGTACAATTATTCGTGAATCAGCATTTTCGTTATTGAGCATTTTGGATGATATCTTAGATTTTTCTAAAATTGAGGCTGGAAAGCTAAATATTGACCCGATCCCATTTTCGGTAACCGATACCATTGAAGAAGTTGCTCGAGTACTCTCATCAGTTGCTAAAAAACGTGAGCTTGATTTAGAACTAGCAATAGCACCAGATATTCCAATCAACCTTACCGGTGATAGTGTGCGTGTACGTCAGGTGCTTTATAACCTATGTAGCAACGCAATTAAATTCACTAGCACTGATGAAAAAACCCAAGGCCATGTAAAAATATCAGTAGAGGTGGTTCATAATACGACTGATCACTTTACCTTACGCTTTTGCGTAACTGATAACGGTAAAGGCATGTCGCAGGCGCAACTTCGCGAAATATTTAATCCATTTATTCAAGCCGAAAACTCAATTACCCGAGAATATGGTGGCACCGGTTTAGGTCTTTCTATTTGTAAAAGCTTAACTGAGCTTATGCTAGGTACTATTCATGTAACTAGTCATACCGGGATTGGCAGTGAATTTACAGTAGAGCTGCCGTTTAGCACATCGGGTAAAATTAAGTACGCACATAAAGGTGCATTAAATGGTAAGCAAATTGTTGTAGTTAGTAATCACCTAGAACGTGAAAAAACAATGTACCGTTATTTATCGTTCATGGGCGCTAAAATAATTTATGCACACACAGAAGAAGAAATTGAAGAGCACCAGCATTCACAAGATATTATTTGGGTGGCTGATGGCATAGACAATATGGATAAAACTAATGCGCTGCTAAGACGTTTATTTTATTCATTAGAGGACTATAACCAACAAGTTGTTGTACTAAGTAAGCTTGATGAAGCAGCTATAAATCATAAAAACATTTTTTATATTAATGCCTCTCCTCTATGTAAATCTAACTTTATGCTTTCTATATTGGTGGCTGCAGGGTTACATACACCTAAGCAAATTAAAAAAACCAAAACACTTAATAACTATTTAAATGTTGAGCAGGCACGTAATTCAAACAAATTGGTTTTGCTTGTTGAAGATAACCTTCTAAACCAACAAGTCCTCACCGATCAACTACATATACTGGGCTTTGGCGTTGAAATAGCGAACAACGGTGAGGAAGGCCTAGATATGTGGAGAAAAGGTGATTACTCACTTATTTTAACCGACTTACACATGCCTAAAATGTCGGGTTACGATATGGTCGAAAAAATCCGTAATGAAGCAGAGCTATTAGAATCGATTGATGCACAGCCTTACATTATTGCAGTAACAGCAAACGCACTTAAAGGCGAAAAAGAGCGCTGTTTAGCGGTAGGTATTAACGACTTCATTACCAAACCTATAGAGCTGAACGCGTTAGAAGAAACTCTAAAACGTTGGAGCGATAAACAAAGCCAAAACCCAAATGTAGTTATCCATCAAACTATGGCACTACCTATTGATATGGAAGCTGTTGCTAAATATGTAAACGGTGATAACGCTAAGCAAATCCGTTTCTTCAAAATGTATTTAGAACAAAGCCAAGGCTTAATTAAGAGTATTAATTCCGGCGTTATGGTTAACGACTTAAATGAGATTATTGAAGGGTGTCATCAATTAAAATCGATCTCCAAGACAATTGGTGCCCAAACGGTGGCAGAACTTTCAAGTGCATTTGAAGATAAATGTAAAGAAGGTGAACTCACAACCGATGAATTAATAGAGTTAAGAGACAAGCTGGAAATTGAATACTCTAAAGCTGCTCAATTTTTAAAGGAACAAATTAAAATATCTGAGCAAGAAAATGAGTTAAATGAATAAATAAACATAAAAAAGGGCTAAATAGCCCTTTTTTATGTTTAAAACATTACTTTTCAGGCGGTCGATAACCTTCAATTTCTACATCTTTGTTTTCAAACAAAAAACCAACCATTTGCTCTTCTAAAAATGTGCGGTGTTCTGGGTCCATCATATTTAAATGCTTTTCGTTAATAAGCATTGTTTGTTTATGTTGCCACTGAGCCCACGCTTCTTTAGAGATGTTATTAAAAATCTTTTCACCAATTTCACCAGGGTATAACTGAAAGCCAAGCCCTTCGGCTTCTTTTTGTAACTTTTGACAAAATACTGTACGTGCCATGATTGATTCTCTCTAACGCTAAATATGGAGCTATTCTATACTATTGCTGTAATTTGTTTAACCAACTTTTTAGTTGGCGCTGCTAGACCAACCTCTATTGATTGATCAAGCGGATACCAGATTAATTGCTTATCGTTTACCACATCAGGAGTTTTCTTAACATTAAGTACATGCGGGTTAATCCTCAATTCAAAATGTGAAAACACATGAATAAACGCTTCAAGCTCTACTAAACTAGCCTCTAGGCCTTGCTGAACTAAAAATATTTGAAGCTCTTCGTACTCATTAAATTCAAAAAAGCCAAACAATCCGCCCCAAATACCGCTGTTAGGACGTTTTTCCATAAGCACTTTATCACCACACTGAATAATTAACTGATGACAACTCTTTTTAGGAACTGCTTTTTTAGGTTTAGAATGTGGAAACTCTTTTACTTTACCTGCATTAAAAGCACCACAGCCTGAGTTTAATGGGCAAGCCTCGCAATCAAACCGGCTGCGTGAGCAAACGCTCGACCCTAAATCCATCATAGCTTGATTAAACTCAGTAACATTATCTTTAGGCGTTAACTGCTCTGATAAATGCCAAAGCTGGTTTTCGACCTTTTTAACGCCGTACCAGCCCTCAATCATAAAATAGCGCGCTAAAACTCGCTTCACGTTCCCATCTAAAATAGGGTGATGCTGCCCAAGCGACAATGATAAAACAGCCCCTGCAGTAGAGCGCCCTATTCCAGGTAAATCCATTACTTCATCGAGTGTTTTCGGAAACTCACCTTGGTATTTGTCACGCACTATTTTAGCTGTTTTGTGTAAGTTACGCGCACGAGCGTAATACCCTAAGCCAGTCCAGTGATGCAAAACTAAGTCTTCATCCGCATCAGCTAAAGCGATAATATCTGGAAAGCTTTGCATAAACTTTTCAAAGTATGGAATAACAGTAATAACTTGGGTTTGCTGTAGCATCACTTCAGACACCCACACTTTATAAGGTGTTTTACCTAGCTGCCACGGGAGTGTTTTACGCCCATGAAGGTGATACCAATCAACAACTTGATTAGAAAACCAGTGTGACTGTTCTTTATTTAAATCCAACATTTTTAACTTTTACTGATGCCCAATGGCGGCTCAGTCTATTGCAGTTAACAAAAAGATCAAGCTATACGGGGTGTAAAACCAGCTAATACTTGTGATTGCGGCCTCGGTCAGGGATAATATGCAACCATTTTTAAACACATTGTTTTTGTCAGGCCAATAATATGAGTGAATCAAGCAGCACTAACCTTGAGCAAGCTAAGCAAGAAGGTAAATACATCCGCACCATTCGCAGTTTTGTAAAACGCGAAGGTCGATTAACCAAAGGCCAAGCCGCTGCAATCGAAAAATGCTGGCCAACAATGGGCCTAGAGCATAAAAACGGTATGCTTGATTTAAGCGAAGTTTTTGGCAACAACAACGATGTAGTAGTAGAAATTGGTTTTGGTATGGGTAAGTCGCTTGTCGAAATGGCAACAAATGCCCCTCACCTAAACTTTATCGGTATTGAAGTACACCGCCCTGGCGTTGGTGCTTGTTTAATGGATGCCGATGAAGCAGGCATTACCAACTTACGTATTTTTGAACACGATGCAGTTGAAGTACTTGCAGATTGCATACCTAATGAAAGCTTAACAACACTACAACTATTTTTCCCTGACCCTTGGCATAAAAAGCGTCATCATAAACGTCGTATTGTACAAGCTGAGTTTGTTGAAAAGCTAAGAGCCCAACTTAAAATGGGTGGCGTTTTTCATATGGCAACAGACTGGGAAAACTACGCAGAGCACATGCTCGAAGTGATGAATGTAGCTCCTGGTTTTAAAAACCAATCAGAAACAAATGATTATGTTCCACGTCCAGATTTACGCCCGCTTACTAAGTTTGAGCAGCGCGGACATCGCCTAGGTCATGGCGTGTGGGATTTAATGTTTGAGCGCACAGAATAATTAAATTTAATTACTCACTTTTACTTTTATAAAACTAAATATACTGTAAGGCAAAGCCATTTATGAGCGTACTAACCAACCCAAGTTTACTGTTACTTCGTAATAGCGAGGCACTAACGGGAAAATCTATCTTGGTGGTCAACTTTGTTCAAGATGGCTTTTTAACAGAGCTTAAAAGACTTAATCCGCAAAGCAAAGTAACTGCGTTTAGCTACAACCATGCTAACGGAGAGTTTGCTAAAAACACCAAAGATGTTGATGTTCATGTAAGCCACACAATACCTGGTAACGACTACGATTTAGTTATTCTTTACTACCCTAAATCAAAACCAGAGTTATTAATGGCACTTGATAATATTCGATCTGCTATTACTGATGATGCCGAACTATTAGTAGTAGGTGAAAACAAAAGTGGTGTTAAGTCAATTGAAAAGCAATTAGCTGGTAAGGCTGAGTTTAGTAACAAGATTGATTCAGCTAAGCACTGCGTTCTTTACTCATTTGCTGAAATTTCTAAGCACCCTCACTTTGATATTACGACTTACCATAAAAAGTTTGTTGTTAATGTTGCCGACACTGAATTTACAGCTATTAGTGTTCCTGGGGTGTTTAATCACGGTAGTTTAGATATAGGAACGAAAGTTCTACTGGAAAACGCACCGACAATTAAGCAAGGCAAAGTTCTCGACTTTGGTTGTGGCGCTGGTTTAATAGCAACTTTTTTAGGGCTTCATAATCCAGCGCTTGAGTTTGTGTGTAGTGATGTAAGTGCGCTGGCAACTTATGCAACACAGCAAACCCTAAAGCTTAACAACATCAATGGTGAGGCTATATTAAGTGACGGCCTTAAAAGCATTAATGGCAAGTTTGATTTAATTATTAGCAATCCACCTTTTCATACTGGTATTGCAACCGACTACACAGTAGCAGAAACATTTTTAGCTAATGCAAAACAGCATTTAACTAAATTAGGGAAGCTAAATATTGTTGCTAACAGCTTTTTAAAGTACCCGCCTATTTTAGAAACTCAGTTTGAAAGCTATCAAACTGTATTTAAGAACAATAAATTTGCTGTATATAGCAGCTAATTTAAATTTGTAAAATGATTGAGCACAAACGTGCTCAAGCTAACTTTCGAATAAATATAAGAATTAATTTAGTTTTTTTCCTTCATTTTTCCACGTCTTTGCTAAACTAAAACTCTAAATAATTAAATTTAACTCAGGCGATAATGAAATAATGCCTAAAAAAGTTCATCAAAGTAGCATTCGAAAAGCACTCATTAATTTGATCATGCTTATAACAGCTATTTGCTTATCGTTATCTATTTCTATCTCTACGTATTTAAGCGTGAAAGAACAAAAGCAATTAATAGTTAATAAGCTTGTTATTCTTTCTGAAATTGTAGCTTTTGATGCTGGGCAATCGGTAATTGAAGATGATCGTAAAACAGAAGAAAAACGCCTCAAGTCATTTGAAAAGATCCCTCTTGTAAAAAACATACATATTTACTCAATAGAAAAAGCATCCCAAAAGCCTGTTTTCTTTATTAGCTTTAATGCTAAAAAAACACCTCCTGTGCCACTGAGAATAGACAGTGTAGAAGAGCTAAAAACACCACGAATTACCAGTGACCATATTGAGCTAACCCGCCCTATTTACGATAACGAACAAGTAGTAGGTTATGTGTATATGCGAGGAAGCCTCGAGAGTTTAGAGGTTTATATTGAGAGAAAAATATTAATAGACGTGTTATTAACATTATTAATTCTGGCGGTTGTTTACTTTATTGCTATTAAAGTTCAACGACGTATAGCTAAGCCAATAGAGCAATTAAGCATGTTATTGCAGGATGTGTCTAAAAATCATAACTACGATGCACGCGCACCAGTAACTGATGTAAAAGAAATAAGTGCTCTTTCAAATAGTTTAAATATCATGCTTACGCGTACAAAAAAACAACTTGAACGCCACGAAAAAGATAAGCAAGAAATCAAACAACTAAACCTAAGCCTTGAAGAAAAAGTAAACCAACGAACAATCGCCCTTAGAGAAGCAAATCAAGAGCTTTTATCAACTCTTGAGCGGATGCATCAATACCAAACACAAATTGTTGAAAACGAAAAAATGGCATCTTTAGGGCAAATGGTTGCAGGTGTTGCCCATGAAGTTAACACACCAATAGGGCTAGGTATTACAGGTTCTACGTTACTTAGAGATAAACTAGCAGACATACAGCAAAGCTTTGATGACAAAAAACTGACCTCAAGCCATCTAAAACGCTTTATAGATGAAGGTATTGAAAACTTAGATTTAATTTACCGCAACTTAAATCGTGCAGCTGACCTTATATCTAACTTTAAAAAAGTAGCGGTTATTCAAGATGACGGTGTAAATACCTATATTAATGTGCACAAATTAATAAGTGATGTTTTAACGTCGATTCAATCTGAATTATTGCCCAAAAAGCCTGTTGTCACTATCAACTGTCCGACCGACTTAGCTATTCATAGTAAATCTGAACCTCTACAACAAGTTTTTCAGCAGTTACTTATGAACTCTGTAATTCATGGATTTATAGGTAAAGAAAACAATGAAATTCGCTTTGACGTAGAACTCGTCGGGAAAAAATTAACAATCGTTTATTCTGACAATGGTCAGGGCGTTGACAAAAATATTAAAAATAGAATTTTTGACCCATTTGTAACTTCAAAGCGCGGGCAAGGCGCAAGTGGCTTAGGCATGCACTTAGTTTATAACCTAGTAACACAAGCACTTGGCGGAAGAGTGATGTTTGATCTTGAAGAAAAACGCGGTGCTCGCTTTATAATTACTATTCCTTAAATAAAGACCATTAAAAAGTGCATATATTTAAAATTTATCCTTGAATTAGCATTTAATGACCTCATTAATGAGGCATGTGATAAGTGCGTAACATTATTTAATTGCTTTAAATAAATATTACCAAGCGATTTATGAACTTTTTTATCTTTGCTGTATCACATACATTGATGAAAGGTTAAAAAGTGATATAGTTTTGCTTTGAATTAGTCTGATTATTTTAAGTACCTTGTTTGATTGAATGATATGTCAATTATCAAAGGAAAATGGCTTCGACTTTATGATTCAAATAGCTACATCCATGTATATATCAATTAAACAGTAGTTTTTGCACTGTCCTTTTTAGCAGACTTTGGACACCCTACTGTTTTATTTTTATCCAATTTGTTTTTTCCTTGTTAACAAATGGGTATAATCCTATAGTCTCTAGTAATCGGTTATAAATTAGTCACCGATTTTTTATAAATAATATATTCCAAAAGGTTAATTAATAATGCAAACGCCAGTCATTCTAATCGTAGAAGATGAAGACGTAACTCGACTGAACCTAGTTAGTTTATTTGAAGCTGAAGGGTACAAAGTTATTGAAGCCATTGATGGCGATGATATGCATGACAAGCTTACAAATAACGATGACGTTAATCTTGTAGTTATGGATATCAACCTTCCTGGTAAAAACGGTCTTATTTTAGCCCGTGAATTACGCCAAAAGCGTAAAGTAGGTCTTATATTCCTAACTGGTCGTGATAACGATGTTGACCGTATTTTAGGTCTTGAAATTGGCGCAGATGACTACGTTACTAAACCGTTCAACCCGCGTGAATTAACTATCAGAGCTCGCAACCTTATTACTCGTACTGCCTTAGGTGGTGAAGAGTCAGCACTAGAAACAAATGGTGTTATTACGTTTAATGGTTGGGAACTTGATGAAAACAGCCGTTGTCTTACTTCTCCAAATGGCGACGCTAAGCGTTTACCTAAAGGTGAGTACAGAGCACTTCGTTTAATGCTTGATTCTCCAGGTCGCATTTTCAGCCGTGAGCAATTAATTAAGCATATGACAGGCCGTGAGCTTCGCGCAAATGACCGTACTGTTGACGTTACTATTCGTCGCATTCGTAAGCATTTTGAAAGTGATAACTCAACGTCTGAGTTAATCAGCACCATCCATGGTGAAGGTTACCGTTTCATTGGTAAAATTGACGCTTAATTAGAGCTAATTAGTTTCACTCTAATTGCTGTAAAAATAAATGAAGGGCTTTTTGTCCTTCATTTATTTTATCTGCCAGAATATCTAACCACTGCTTTAACACCTCATCAGATTCATCAATAGCACCATGCTCCATTATTTTGGCATGAAGCTGCACATCATTAAGACCTACTGAGCCAGCCGCCCCTTTGAGTTTATGCGCTACTGATTCATACTCTTCTCTATCACCAGTATTTAATGAAGTAAGTAACTCTTGCTGATATTGTGGACTTAGCTTTTCGAATAACTGACTACTGCGTCTAAACACAACTAAGCCCATTGAATTGACAAAGTCTTCTATTGTTTCTATATCTAATAAGTGTGCATCAATGCCTTTAAGGGCTTCTTCACTTACTTTTAACAGCGGCTCTGTGCATTCACTTTGCTTAATTCCAAATAAATCAGCCAGCATTTTATCAAGCTTCACTGTGTTAATTGGTTTAGCAAGCGCCCCTTGTATTGATATGCCTTCAAGCTCTTCTTCAGCACTACGAACATTGGCAGTCAGAGCTACAATGGGTAATTTATCAAAGTGACTGTCTGAGCGTATTTGCTTGGCAACTACGTCACCATTTATATCAGGCAATTGCATATCAAGTAATACTAAATCTAAGTCATCTTCAGTTTCGACAAACGAGAGTGCATCTTCACCGGTTTCAGCCCACAAAACCTCATGCCCGCGTTGCTCTAATAAGTTTGTAGCAATTTCAGCGTTAAGAGGTACATCTTCTACTAGTAAAATATACAAACCACGACCAACATAACTTTGCTCTGTTGGTGCTACACATAAACTAAGCGGTATCTGCACTGTAAAGCAGCTCCCTTCGCCCTCAGTACTATTTACTGTAATTATCCCTTTCATTGCACTTACAAGCGCCTTAGTTACAGCTAAACCAATACCTGAGCCTATAGCGTTAGTCCCGTTTAAGTCTGGCGCCTTGTAATACATATCAAATATATGAGCAAGCTGCTCTGGCGGAATACCTTGGCCGGTATCCGATACTTTAATAACTAACCACGGGCCTTCAACTCTATTCTCTCGGCTACATTCAAGAGTTACCTTTCCTTGCTGTGTAAACTTAACGGCGTTATTAATTAAGTTCCAAACAACTTGGCGTAAGCGAGTTGGGTCGAGCTGTGCGTAAATATCCAACATCCCATTGCGCTTAATATCAAACTCTAGCTCTTTTTGCTCCGCAATTAAGCCCGCAAAGTTAACAACGTCATTTATAAAGTCTGACACGTTAATAGAGTTGGTCACTATATCGAGCTGATCTCTATCTATTTTGTCTAAATCAATAATATCGTTAAAAATATTACCGAGCGTTTCAGCACTCGAAAATATAGTATTACCCCAACTACGCTGCTGTTTATTTAAGTCAGTATCAAGCAGCATTCGTGTTAAACCAACAATACCATTAAGCGGTGTTCGAAGTTCATGGCTTAATGTAGCAATAAACTTACCTTTGTCTTTATAGGCCGTTTCGAGCGCTTGAGCGGCCTCCTTACGACTTGTGATATCACGACCAAAGCCCAGTAAACCAATGTAGTCACCGTCATCATTTATAAAAGGCAATTTACGCAGCTCGAACCAACGCATTTCACCATTCACCTCATAACCAACATCAATAGTCAGCGCTTTATGCGTTTGCTCTACCTCTTTATCGGTTTTCAAAACTTCAGATAAAAAGTGACTAGGAAATATTTGCTCAACCGTTTTGCCAATTAGTTCGCTACTTGATTTGCCCATTACTTCTTCAAACATTTTATTACAACCAGCAAACACGCCATTATTATCGCGGTAATAAAACAAATCAGGAGATGAATCTACTATTGAGCGCTGCAGCATGCTTTGTTGAGCAAGTTCTTGTTGTGTTTTTTTACGCTCAGCAATTTCTCGTCGTAACTCTTCAATAGCGCGATGCTTGGCATGAAATGCCATTTTACGCTCATCAATTTCGATATTTAGACGATTAATGTTATCTTTTAGGGTTTGATTTAAAAGCTTTTCTTGCTTGGTGGCGCTATCTAAATAAGCATATGAGGCATCTAGTTGACGAATTGAATTAAGCAACACACTTATAATTAAAGGGGAAACTACAGCCGTAAAAAATACCACGGCTAAAATATCAACCAGGTGTAATTCGCCTATCGCCACATAATAAAACATGCTCGATAAAATAAGAGATACAGTTAAAAATAAAGTGTAACAAATAGCAGCGGTTTTAAATTCACCAAATCGCGTTATTGAGCTGGAAAGTACCCGAGCCCAAGGGCTCAAAGAATAATCGGTCATACGTAATTTTATCTCTTAGCTGTGTACTTAATATAAAGAAGGCAATGCACATGTATAAACATACCATTTTCCCAGATTTTAGCATTTTTCTCCTACCACTACTCACGTTGTGCGATAAAAACAGAATTTTTCATGTTTGATTTAGCTCATCTATTAAACTCATCATTTCAGCAATAAATTATTTAGTGTAAAATGCCTCGCTTTATTATCCCCAAAATACGAGTAGCGCACATGCAAACCAATATGCCAGATATAGCAGACACTGCACCCGCTTTACAAACAGGTAAATTAGACTGGGTTGGCATGGGCGAAATAGAACTGCCATTTATTTTTGAATCTCGATACTTATCTCCAGTTACAGTAAACGCCAAAGCTCGTGCATTTGTAAATTTACATAAAGAAGATGCCAAAGGCATTCATATGTCACGTCTATTTTTAGCACTTGACCTGCTTTCAACCGAGCAGCAAGTCAACCCACAAACAATAGCGCAGGCACTCGATACCTTTATAACTAGCCACGAAGGGCTGAGCGATAAAGCGCAAATTGAATTTAAATTTGAATTACCGCTACGCCGTAAGTCACTATTAAGTGGTAAAGCGGGCTGGAAAAGCTACCCAGTTGTACTTACCAGTACAATTGAAAATAACGTTATTAGCTACGAGCTAACCGTAGATGTTACTTATTCTTCAACGTGCCCATGCTCTGCTGCACTTGCGCGACAGCTTATACAAAACGCGTTTAACGAAAAGTTTAACCAAGAAACGTTAAGCCAAAAAGATGTGCACGAATGGCTAGGCACTACACAAGGCATTGTAGCTACTCCACACTCGCAGCGCTCTATTGCCAACGTAAAAGTAAAGCTTGATAGCAACATTCAAGAATTTGACGTAGTTACGCTAATTAATACCCTTGAAGCTGAGCTTAAAACACCAGTACAAGCAGCAGTAAAACGTGAAGACGAGCAAGAATTTGCCCGTTTGAATGGTCAAAACCTTATGTTTTGTGAAGATGCAGCGCGTAAAATTAAAGCATTGCTCGAGGCAAACAATTACAGTGATTATTGGCTGCAAATAAACCACTACGAATCACTGCATGCACACGATGCTGTCGCTATTGCGGTAAAAGGTATTAAAGGAGGCTACAAAGCTTAATCGCTATGTAGCTATTACTTGTAAAACCAGTCGGTAATTATTTTATAACCCATACTTTTTAGGCACGTAAATTGCTTTGTTTGAGCAGTGTCAATTTGTTGTTATGGAGTTACCGTATGGAATTCGCTTTATTATTAATCCTAGTATTAGTTGTCGGGGCCTCTGTTGTTGCGTCAAAATTTAATGACGATGGCGGAAATCCGTATCCTTTTACTCGCAAACAAACTGTTTTTACGCAGGTTGAAGGCGCTTTTTTAAATCTTCTCGAGCGTGCTGTAGGCGATCAGTACAAAATAGTCAGCCGTGTTAAATTAATCGACGTTATTGATTGTAAGCAGGGCCTTTCAGTAAAGTCTAAACGTGCTGCTTTAGCTAAAGCTAAAAATAAGCAACTCGACTTTGTTTTAATCGACAAAGAAAAACTAACAATCATTGCTGCTGTTGACCTAGTTAACAATGCCAACAAAGATGGCCACAAAGCTCAACGCGACTGGTTTGTAAACGGTGCACTAGAGTCTGCGGGCATTCCACATATTCGTATGAAAGTTAAATCGGGCTACCGTCCTTCTGAAGTACGCGATGCAATTATGTTTAAACTTGGTAAGCAGCCTGCAGCAACACAAACTCAGCGCCCTGTTCGTAATCGCTCACATAAGCCAGCGGTACTTTCACCTTCTCAAGCTAAAGCGCAAACCACCGCGTTAGCTGAAATTTAAAAAACGAATTAAATACTCTCCTAAAAAGTATTTAAAGCGAGCTCATAAACAAGCTCGCTTTTTTGTTTTTTATTGCTAACTTCACGTATAATCAAGTGATTCAAACTCAGGAATTAAACTTTATGAATGTTGGTATTATTGGCGCAATGGAGCCAGAAGTTAAAATTTTACGTGAAGCTATGCAAAACCCACAAATTTTAACTAAAGCAGGTTTCACTTTTTATACTGGCGAGTTGGCTGGTAACACGGTGACACTTGTTCAATCTGGTATTGGTAAAGTCGCATCAACTATTGCAACTACCTTACTGATCGATAACTTCAAACCTGATTGCATAATTAACACAGGCTCAGCCGGTGGATTCGATCCTTCTCTTAGTGTAGGCGATGTAGTAATTTCGTCAGAAGTACGTCACCACGATGTAGACGTAACTGCTTTTGGCTACGAAATTGGCCAAGTACCACAAATGCCGGCAGGCTTTGCAGCACACCCTAAATTAGTTGAAGCAGCACAGCAAACTATCGAACAAATCAGTGATGTTAAAACACTCGTTGGCTTAATTTGTACTGGTGACACATTTATGTGTGACCCTATACGCATTGATAAAGCACGTAGTGATTTTCCTACAATGCTTGCTGTTGAAATGGAAGGCGCTTCAATTGCACAAACGTGTTTTACGCTAAACACACCATTTGTCGTAATTCGCTCAATGTCTGATATTGCTGGTAAAGAGTCACCACAATCATTTGAAGAATACCTAGAAACAGCATCAATCAACTCATCTAAAATGGTTGTTGCACTTTTAGAAAAGCTTACAGCAGTATCTCTGTAAATGCTTAGCAATATTGTTCAAAATCACTTGGACTTTATTGCCTTTATACTAGCGCTCCTTGCTGAGCGCTTTATTCCCCTTATTAGCTGGTATCATCCTAATACGGCGTTAAATGCTGTTTTTAGTGCTATTGGCAAACGTATATACAAAAGCAAAGAACCTAAAAGCTATCAATATTTGGCAGCTATCCTCGCAAGCTCACTTATTTTAAGTGTTATTCTAATTATTGTAGTGTTACTACTCGAGTTTGCTTTTTATCCTGAATTACTCGCTGGCCTTATTTTATATTTATGCCTAGAAAGTAAGAGCATTGATAAAAAAGCACTTCGCATTGCAAAGCTAACTAAACAAAATCAAAAATCCACAGCGCGCGAATTACTAAAGCCACTGCTTGCCCGTGAAGTTAATAGACTTTCATCAGCTGGTATTATCAAAGCATTAATTGAGAGTTTAATACTGCGCACCGCTCGATACTATTTCGTAGTCATATTTATATTTTTAGCATTTGGTCCTATTGCTGCCCTTGCCTATCGGTTACTTACCTTAATACAACAAGCATGGCGTAGTGATATCCCCCCAAATAGTTACTTTTTAAAACCGCTTAAAACACTCTTGTTTATTATTGAATATATTCCGATGCGCTTACTCGCTTTAACTATTGCAGCAAGTCGAGCAAGCAAACAAAGCATGCATTTTATAAAGCATTATGGCAGGCATTTTTATCAAACAAATACAGGCTGGCTCTTAAGCACATGTTCTGCATCACTTGGCGTGCAGCTGGGCGGGCCTGCAGTTTATTTAGGTACTCGCTTTAATAAAATGCGTATTGGTACTGATAGACTACCTACACCCGAGGATGTACCTGTAATAATTAATAGGTTAAATCAGGCCCGTGTATTTTGGTTGTTAGTAATAGCTAGCATTGAAATATTAAAATTGATTTAAAGGGCTCAAAATACGAGCACAAAAAAACCAGCCGAGGCTGGTTTTTTAGTTTTTAAACTGTGCTTAAGCTACAGTGATGTTTGCAAACTTACGTTTACCTACTTGGTAAATAGCCGTTGTGCCTTTTGCTATTTCAAGTTTGGTATCAGTGATTTTATCTTCACCGTTGAGTTTAACTGCACCTTGCTTAATCATACGCATTGCTTCTGATGTACTTACTACTAAATTTGCTTCTTTAAGCAAGTTAGCAATTAAAATAGTATCTTCTGCAATAGTGATTGTTAGCTCTGGGATTTCATCTGGTAACGCTTTTTTCTGAAAACGCTGAATAAAATCATCATGTGCACCTTGTGCATCAGCTTCACTATGAAAACGAGCAATTAGCTCTTTAGCTAGTTCAATTTTAATATCGCGCGGATTCGTACCTTGCTCAACACGTTCTTTTTGAGCTGCAATTTCTTCAATAGAAAGCGCACTTAATAAGTCGTAGTAACGCCACATTAGCACATCACTAATTGACATTATTTTACCAAACATATCGTTAGGTGCATCAGTAATACCAATGTAGTTACCAAGCGACTTAGACATTTTTTGAACGCCGTCAGTACCTTCAAGTAATGGCATCATTAATACTGTTTGCGGCTTTTGACCTTCTACTTTTTGTAGCTCACGGCCCATTAACAAGTTAAAGCGCTGATCAGTACCACCTAGTTCAACATCTGACTCTAGTGCAACCGAATCCCAACCTTGTACCAGTGGATATAAAAACTCATGAATTGCAATTGGTTGGCCGCTTCCA
Organism: Pseudoalteromonas sp. SR44-2; assembly: GCF_014163745.1. Taxonomy (NCBI): domain Bacteria; kingdom Pseudomonadati; phylum Pseudomonadota; class Gammaproteobacteria; order Alteromonadales; family Pseudoalteromonadaceae; genus Pseudoalteromonas; species Pseudoalteromonas sp. SR44-2. Next base: position 176,734 of record NZ_JACJDW010000005.1, read on the forward strand.
TAACGCTTTTTAAAGTCATCACGTTCAAGCATACGTGCTACGGTTTGGTTTGCAGCAAGTTTAATCATGCCTGCAGCGCCTAACTTTTCCATCCAAGTAGAGTTAAATGCAACAGTGGTCTTAGCAGGGTCTAGAATTTTGAATACTTGTTCTTTATATGTTTCGGCATTGGCCAGTACATCTTCACGAGTAAGTGGTTTACGCGTTACGTTTTTCCCCGTTGGGTCACCAATCATGCCAGTAAAGTCACCAATTAAGAAAATAACCTCATGACCTAAATCCTGAAAGGTTTTCATTTTATTAATTAGTACAGTGTGTCCTAAGTGTAAATCAGGCGCTGTAGGATCAAAGCCTGCTTTTATTTTTAGCTTCTTGCCCGACTTTAGTTTTTCAACTAGTTCGTCTTCAATTAATATTTCTTCTGCACCGCGTTTTATCTCTGCTAGAGCGGTTTGTAAATCCACTGTGTATTACTCCAAAATTCTGCCGACGAAGGGGCGACTAGTTACTTGCGTAGTCACGGTTTAATAAAGGTTTAAACCGAATAAATAGATGTAGCTAACATAACAAATTTCTACCTAATTAAAACAACTTTTTAAGTGATTCATGCAACTAAACTAAATCAATTGAGTCTTAGCTAGGTAGAGCGTTAAAAAAGGCTTTCTAAGCCTGATTTTAGCGTAGTTTAAGGTCAGTTTAAATCTACAAAACACTAGTATTCGTACATTATTAAGTATATCCTGCAATATTATGTATTTATTATCTTGACAGCAGAAAAAGGCACGTTATGGTTCACGTGGTTCACACGCTCCCCAAAAAACACAAATTGCTTATTCTAGGTTTGGTTTCTGCTATTGTTGGCTTAGCCTTTCTTCCTTCTGAAAAAGCCACTGCATCCAAAGACAATAGTGCAAATGCACTAGAAATTGGTAAGCGCTATGAGTTACAAGTTAAAGTTGATAACAACGAAAAATTAACTGAGCTAAATTCAGAGCAAGCAGCAGAAAAGTTACCAGAATACGACTTTGTCAATCATAAAGTTAAAAATGGCGACAATTTGGCAATTATCTTTAAGCGTGCTGGTTTTTCGGCTCAAACGCTTCATAAACTAATTAACACTAATGCGGAGACTCGCAAACTGACTAAAATTCACCCAGGTGAAATACTTAGTTTTGCGACAGCTGAAGATGGCTCCTTAGCTCAACTGCGCTATGTGATTTCAAAAACAGATACTTTATTTGTTACCTTAAACGAAGAAGGTAACTACGATACAGCTATTGATAGCAAAGAAATTGAAACGCTAACCAAAACCGCTGGCGGCGAAATATCTAATAACTTTTGGACTTCAGCAATTGCAGCAGGTTTAAGCGAGCGCCAAATAATGAACTTTGCTGACATATTTGGTTGGGATGTTGATTTTGCAAACGACATTCGTAAAGGCGATGTATTTGGCTTAATTTACGAGTCTCACTATGTTGATGGCGAGTTTATTGGTACTGGTAAAATTATTGCAGCTGAATTTGTAAACCAAGGTCAGCGCTTTGCAGCTATTCGCCATACCGACGGCAATTTTTATACGCCTGAAGGGCGTAGCATGAAAAAAGCATTTTTACGTGCGCCTGTAAGCTTTAAATATATTAGTTCGAGCTTTAATCCTCGCCGCTTACACCCTGTTACTGGGCAAGTTAGAGCCCACCGTGGTATCGACTTTGCTGCACGCACTGGCACACCTGTTGTTGCATCTGGTAACGGTAAAGTAATTAAAGCCGGTTACAGCAAGTACAACGGTAACTACGTATTTATTAGCCATGGCACGCAATATGTAACTAAGTACTTACACCTAAATAAGAAGCTAGTTAAAACGGGCCAAAAAGTTAAACAGGGCCAACAAATTGGTACTGTAGGTTCTACAGGTCGTGTTACTGGTGCACATTTACACTATGAATTTTTAGTAAATGGCGTTCACCGTAATCCTAAAACTGTAAAACTTCCTAAGTCAGAGCCATTACCTCGCTCAGAACTTGCCAAGTTTAAACCTATTGCTGATAACTTTATTGCCCAGCTTGAGCGCAATCGCGAGCTACAGTTAGCACTTAAATAAAGTTTATCAATAAACATTAAAAAAGCCTTTGCAGGTTTAACCTGCAAAGGCTTTTTTGTATACGCTATAAACCATTAGTACATCAGTACATAAATGAGCTGAATAACTAAAGACACCATCACTAATGGCCAAATATATTTACTGTATTTGGTTGCGCTGTTGAGCCCTATTTTACTTTGATACTTTTCAAGCAAGGGTATAAGTATCGCCAGCGCAACAAACAAACCAATTAAAATAACGAATATGTTCATATTAACGCCCTACTTATGGTAATTCGTGGCCTTTAGCGCTTACATAAAGTGCATACCAATGCTCACGAGTTAGCTCTACGTTTACAGCATCACAAGAGGCTTTAATCCGTTTAGCATTAGTTGTTCCAATAATTGGCTGAATAGATGCGGGATGGCGAAGCAACCATGCAAGTACAATTGCCTCAGCAGAGGTTTCATAAAGTGCAGCCAGCTTATTAACTAAAAGACTGGTGTTGATATCTGCCTGAGATGCGTTTGATAAATCACTACCGCTGTACAAGCCTTGGCATAAACTACCCCAGCTTTGAATTTGGATTTCAAAATGGCGACAGTACTCAATACTACCTGGCGTAAAATTAAGATCTTTACCGTCACTGTTACCGGCATATACACCTTCATCAACAAACTGATGTTTTTGTAAACTAGCCTCAATTTGGTTAGCCACAATTGGCATATCAAGCGCATGTTGTAAAAAGTTCATTTGGTGCTGCTGCATATTAGACACTGCAAAATTGCGCACTTTACCGCTTTCTTTTAAGCAACTAAATATACGAGCAATCTCGTTAACTTCCATGAGTGGATCAGGGCGATGCAGCATAAGTACGTCTAAATAATCTGTATTTAATCGTTTTAATGATGCTTCAACTGACTGCTCAATCCACTTTGATGAAAAATCATAACGCTTTGGCCCTAAGTCATCTTCAAATCGAATCCCACACTTAGATTGAATATACATGTGCTCTCTAAGCTCTGGCCGCTCACTTAATGCTTTACCAAAAACCTGTTCTGCTTTACCAAAAGTATAAATATCAGCATGGTCAAAAAAATTAATACCACCTTCAATGGCGTTATCTATACATTCATGAGCTTGCTTAACATGTGCATCAGTGATTGCGTCTTTATTCCAACCGCCGCCCAGACCCATACATCCAAATACAAGTTTACTAACATGAGGCAAGTGCTTTGCTAAAGGTGTGTGAAGCATGATAACTATCCTTAAAATGTTGAAGAGCTGTTACTGTAAACAAAAAGCACTAAACAAGAAACCATTTAGCGGTGAAGAAATTAAGAACAAAAAAAAAGCGCAGTAAACTGCGCTTAATGGTTAATCTATTTTAAATTACATTTTTAGCCAACAAGTGCTAATAAAATACCCGCAGCAACTGCACTACCAAGTACACCCGCTACGTTGGGTCCCATTGCATGCATAAGTAAAAAGTTATGTGGGTTACTTTCAAGGCCAACTTTATTAACTACTCGTGCCGCCATTGGCACAGCCGATACACCTGCCGCCCCAATTAATGGATTTATAGGCGTTTTAGATATTCGGTTAAGTCCTTTTGCCATAAATACGCCAGATGCCGTACCAATTGCAAAAGCCAGTGCGCCAAGCACTAAAATACCAATCGTCTCAACAGTTAAAAACTTATCTGCAGCAAGCTTTGAACCAACAGCTAAGCCTAAAAATATAGTTGTAACATTGATGATTTCGTTTTGAGCACTGTTACTTAATCTATCAACAACACCCGACTCCCGCATTAAGTTACCTAAACAAAACATACCTACAAGCGGTATAGCAGCCGGTAAAAACATTGCCGTTAAACTAAGTACCATAAGGGGGAAAATAATCTTTTCCTTTTTAGATACCTTACGTAATTCAGGCATCTTAATTTGGCGCTCTTCTGGTGTGGTTAACGCACGCATAATTGGCGGCTGAATGATTGGCACAAGTGCCATATATGAATACGCAGCTACCGCTATTGCGCCTAGTAAATCAGGTGCCAGTTTTGATGCTAAAAATATTGCTGTTGGCCCATCGGCACCACCTATAATGGCTATAGCCGATGCGTCCTGTAGAGTAAATTCAAAACCTGGCACATAGTTAAGTAATATAGCGCCAAACAATGTAGCAAAAATACCAAACTGTGCAGCCGCACCTAATAACAACATACGTGGGTTTGCAATAAGTGCGCTAAAGTCGGTCAGCGCCCCTACTCCCATAAATATCAACAGCGGAAAAATCCCCGTATCAATACCCACATAATAAACGTAGTACAAAAGCCCACCTGGGTCTGACAAACCTGCCACTGGTACATTTGTTAAAATTGCACCAAAACCAATAGGTAGTAATAATAGTGGTTCAAAGCCTTTAGCTATCGCTAAAAACAGTAATAAACACCCTACCGCAATCATTATTAACGATGGGATTGTAAAGTTAGCAATGCCTGTCGCATTCCAGAGGTTTAAAATACCTTCCATCCTCTATTTACTCCTAAGCTAATGCAATCATAGCGTCGCCGGTAGTTACAGCATCGCCTTCACTAACTAACACTTCAGCAATTGTTCCGGTATGCGTAGCGCGTATTTCAGTTTCCATTTTCATGGCTTCCATAATAATCACTACATCGCCTTCGTTAACAACTTGCCCAGCTTTTACCTTAATCTTAAAAATATTACCGGCTAGAGGCGCGTTAAGTGTTTCACCTGATGCAACCGAAGCAGACTGAGGAATGTGCTCAGAGTCTTTTAATGTTACTTCTTTAAGTTCACCACCTTGCGCTACTACTACGTCATAAACTTTACCATCTACTTTTACGCTGTACTGCTCAGCCTTCACTTTGTTACCATTTGAAACTGATTTAGAAGGTGCTTTACTGCTTTTATCTTCAACAGAAGGTACTGGCTCAAATGCATCTGGGTTGTTGCGGTTTTTAATAAACTTCAAACCAACTTGTGGAAATAATGCATAAGTTAATACGTCATCAATTTGATCATCAGCAAGTGTTAAACCTTGCTCTTGTGCTTCTTTTAATAACTCAGCTTCAAGCGTTGCAAGCTCAGGTGCAATGTTATCTGCAGGGCGGCAAGTAATAACTTCCGCTCCATCAAGCACGCGCTCTTGTAGCTCTTTATTCATTGGTGCTGGTGTTAAGCCATATTCACCTTTTAATACGCCAGCAGTTTCTTTAGTAATGGTTTTATAACGCTCACCCGTTAGCACATTAAGTACCGCTTGAGTGCCAACAATTTGCGACGTTGGTGTTACTAAAGGTAAAAAGCCAAGATCTTCACGTACACGTGGGATCTCAAGTAAAACCTCATTAAGCTTATCGGCTGCGCCTTGCTCTTTAAGTTGGTTTTCCATGTTTGTAAGCATGCCACCAGGTACTTGAGCTAGTAAAATACGCCCGTCAACCCCTTTTAAGCTACCTTCAAATGCCGCATATTTTTTACGTACATCTCTAAAGTAAGCAGCAATTTCTTCTAGGTGGTTTAAATCAAGCTCAGTATCACGCTCAGTCCCTTCAACTATCGATACAATAGTTTCAGTTGCAGAATGTCCATAAGTCATACTCATTGATGAAATAGCGGTATCGAGCATATCAATGCCAGCATCAATTGCTTTTTGGTAAGTAGCAGTACTTAAACCTGTTGTAGCGTGGCACTGCATAGCAATTGGAATAGATACAGTTTCTTTAAGTGCTTTAATTAGTTTTTCAGCATCGTACGGCTTTAATAAACCCGCCATATCTTTAATACAAATTGAATGACAACCCATATCTTCAAGCTGCTTTGCAAGAGTTAGCCACATATCAAGTGTATGAACTGGGCTAACTGTGTACGAAATAGTACCTTGAGCGTGAGCGCCTACTTTTACAGCCGCTTTAATAGCTGTTTCTAGATTGCGAACATCGTTCATTGCATCAAATATACGAAATACGTCAACGCCATTTTTATGTGCACGTTCTACAAATTTTTCAACTACGTCATCAGCGTAATGGCGGTAACCTAATAAGTTTTGACCGCGTAATAGCATTTGCTGTTTAGTATTAGGCATCGCTTTTTTAAGTGCACGAATACGCTCCCAAGGATCTTCGCCTAAATAACGAATACACGAGTCAAATGTAGCACCACCCCACGATTCAATAGACCAATAACCCGCATCGTCTAATTTGCTAGCAATCGGTAGCATATCGTCTAGGCGCATACGCGTTGCTAATAATGATTGGTGAGCATCGCGTAATACCAATTCTGTTAATTTTAATTTAGCCATGTGTGTGCCCCTTATTTATTATTTGATTTGTACTGAGCAATGGCAGCACTAATAGCAGCGATGTGCTCATTAGGCACACCTTGAGATTTAAAAGATGGTGATTTAACTGGTGTCGCCACGTCAGGTTCGCTAAAGCGCGTCACCAAATTAGACATAAGCGTTACTGCACCAATTAATATCGACAGAAATACAAACACCCCAACCATGCCAGTAAGCATTAAGTTACCAGCCGTTGTGAGTAGAGCACCTATATCCATTTTTCTCCCCTTGAAACCCATATCGAAAATAAAAAATCGATTTAATTAAATATTTATTCACTGGATAATAACAAAACTAATCGTTTTGTCTACATCTTGTAAATTGGTAAAACCAATTAAACAATAAACAACATAACACTCAATTAATTTACATGCTATAACTCAGCAATCACGCGCTCTACAATACATACAAGAAATAACGACTATAGCTAATAGTTATATGGAAGTTGTTAATTAACTATCAAGCTAAGTAAAAATAAACACTAATTCTTAATATAAAATGCAAAGCCACACACCACTTGTTAATTGGTCTTACCAAAATAAGTCTATTTAGTGAACATTTAGCAGTTATTTGCAACAGTGTGAATAACTTACATAACAAAGCGTAAAAGTTACTAACCAACTAATAACTAGAATAACAGCAAAAAATCATAAGCAATTGATATTTATACAAAATAAACTTTGGCATATAACTGGCATTAGTTATTATGAGCAAATTTGATAACCAAGGAGAAAACAATGTTACGCTGGACAATTACATTTTTAGTTATTGCTTTAATCGCTGCAGTGTTAGGTTTTGGTGGCATCGCAGGTGCCGCAGCTGGTATAGCAAAAATTATATTTTTTATCTTTTTAGTACTTTTAGTGATTTCATTAGTTTCAGGTGCACTACGTGGTAAATCACCCAGGTAGATAAAGCATTCAACTGACAAACACTAAAATTTAATTAATACTTACAAGGAATTACACTATGAACTCTACAACTTTAAAAGCAGCACTAATCGCAGTATTTGCAGGTTTTTTCATGATGGGTTGTGAAGACAACCATGCAGAAGATGCTGGCGAACGTATCGACGAAGCAGTAACTGACGTGCAAAACTCTGTTGAAGATGCATGTGAAAATGTTAAAGAAGGCGTGAACGCTGAAGAAACTAACTGTTAATTCTTCTTGTACCGCTAAAAAAAACGGCTTTCGAGCCGTTTTTTTGTACCAGTAATAAAATCACTGACTATAAAGCTGCTCATTTAGCAGTTAGCTTGTTAAAATAAAAAAAACGATATTTAAAGCAAGGCAAAATGGTATTCACAACCACCTACACATTAGATAAACCCTACTTTTACGAGTGTTTTGATGAGTCACTCCCTTATAGTAAGCGTGCAAAACCTAAATACTTTTTACTTGTGTTGTTAGTTGCGCTTGGTTTATTTGGCATTTATGTTTTAGACGATCATTACTTAGGATCGTTTATGATCATGTTAGCGGTACTCGAGTGCGTCGCTTTTTACTATCGCAGACCATGGTGGGTAACCAGACAAATGCTCAGCAGAGCATCAGGCTCTGAGGTAACACTTACCTTTGATGAAGAAGGTATTAAATCTGCTAATCATTACAAAAGCTATCAATTAGAATGGCAAAATATAAGCGAAGTAATAGACACCCAACAAGGTATTATTATTAAAAACAAAAGCGGCATGCAGTACATATCAAAACAAATACTTAGTCCTGAAACACTCGCTTTTATAAACAAAAAAGCCACTCAGTGAGTGGCTTTTAGTCTAGTTGAGTTAATTACTCAACTACGTATACGTGTTGATTAAGCATTGCCCGGATTAGGGTTCGACTTTTCAGCTTGTATGCGCATGTAAATCTCTTCACGATGCACTGATACGTCTTTTGGTGCATTAACACCGATTCGAACTTGATTTCCTTTAACACCTAGAACAGTAACTGTTACTTCGTCACCGATCATTAGGGTTTCACCTACTCTACGAGTTAGTATTAGCATTCTCTTGCTCCCATGTTCCAATAAAAATTATAAGATTCCGCTTAAACATACTAATGAAAATTAGACTGAAAAGTAAGTAAAAACTCGCAATCTATCCATTTTCTGTTAAAAATGCCTTGTGTAATGCACGAACAGCCAACTCTAAGTACTTTTCATCTATTAAAACTGAAATTTTAATCTCTGAAGTCGAGACTAAAACCACATTAATATTTTCCTGCGCTAATGCATCAAAAAATAAACTAGCGACACCAGAATGTGATTTCATACCCATGCCAACAGCAGAAACTTTAGCTACTGCTTGCAATCCGCTTATATTTTGAGCACTGAGCTGAGCTTGATCTTCACTCAATAATTCAAGTGCTTGCAGATAATCATTCGAGTGCACAGTAAAAGCATAGTCTATTTTTTCAAAGTTATGATTAACTTGATTAATCATATCTATTTCGATGCCATTTTCGGCAAAAAGTTTCAATATTTTTGAAAGATATTGCGTGCCCGTTGGCACACCTTGTACCTTAATTAAACATTCGTCACGATTAAACGCAATCCCCGATACAACCTTGCTTGGCATATCGTTCTCCTCAAAACTTATTAATGTACCTTCATCGGGATTAAAGCTCGAAAGCACCCTAAGTGGCACATTATGTTTTCCTGCGGCTTCTACTGAGCGAATATGCAAAACTTTCGCCCCTAAACTTGCCAGCTCTAGCATTTCGGCAAAGGTAACTTGGCTCATTCTGCGCGCGTTAGGTTCAACACGAGGATCTGTAGTATATACGCCGTCAACGTCTGTATAGATCTGGCATTCGTCAGCTTTTATAGCCGCTGCTATTTCTACAGCCGATGTATCAGTGCCGCCGCGCCCAAGCGTTGTAATATTGCCCTCAACATCACGCCCCTGAAACCCAGCAATAATAGCAATACGATTATGCTCAAGCTCATGCTTCAAACGCGTAGCAGCAACCTCTGCAATACGAGCTTTACCAAACATGTTATCGGTTAAAATATTGACTTGATCGGCTAATAAGCTCACAGCAGAGTGGCCACGTTTTATAATAGCCATAGCAAGTAGTGATACAGAAACCTGCTCTCCGGTGCTAATTAGTACATCTAGTTCACGGCTACTCGGGCGAGTATCGATTTGTTTGGCGAGATTAATTAAGCGGTTGGTTTCTCCCGACATAGCCGAGAGCACCACAACCACTTGGTGTCCTTGTTGTCTGGTTTTTACAACAAGGTCGGCGACCGCTTCAATTCGCTCTATCGAGCCGACCGAAGTGCCACCGAATTTTTGAACAATAAGCGCCACTTAGGCTTAAGTACGCTCAGTTAACCAAGCTGTAACGCTATCTAGTGCAGCAGCAAGGTTTTGTGGCTCGCTACCACCGGCTTGTGCCATATCTGGACGACCGCCACCTTTACCACCTACTTGGCCTGCCATGTGGTTAACTAACTCACCGGCTTTTACTTTGCCTGTTAAGTCTTTAGTTACACCAGCAATTAGGCTTACTTTGTCGCCACTGGCAACACCGAGGGCAATAACACCTGAGCCAATTTTGTTTTTAAGGTCATCAACCATACCGCGCAGTGCTTTAGATTCAGTACCTTCAACATTTGCTACAAGTAGCTTAACGCCGTTAATTTCAACAATCGAATCAAGTAAAGATGCACCCGCTGCACTTGCTAACTTATCGTTAAGTTGCGCAATTTGCTTTTCAAGACCTTTAGACTTTTCAAGTAACGCGGTTACTTTTTCAAGTACCGATGCGCTATCGCCTTTAACTAAAGCAGCTACATCATGTAATTGTTGCTCTTGCTCGCTAACATAAGCAACTGCATCAGCACCAGTTACCGCTTCAATACGGCGAACGCCTGCTGCAATACCGCTTTCAGATACTATTTTGAATAAACCAATATCGCCTGCGCGCTCAACGTGAGTACCACCACAAAGCTCAATAGAGTAGTCGCCAATAGTAACTACGCGTACTTCGTCATCGTACTTTTCGCCAAACAACGCCATAGCACCTTTCGCTTTAGCATCATCAATAGCCATAAGCTCAGTATTGAGTGCAAAGTTACGACGAATTTCGTCATTAACTACACGCTCAATTTCACGTAGCTCATCTTTAGTAACCGCTTCAAAGTGCGAAAAGTCAAAACGTAAACGATCAGGCTGAACAAGTGAGCCTTTTTGGCCTACATGGTCGCCTAATAATTGGCGTAGTGCTTCGTGTAAAATATGTGTAGCTGTGTGGTTTTTCTTAATGCTATCGCGGCGTACATCATCAATAGTCGCATCCACTTTATCGTTAACACCAATGCGGCCTTGCACAGTACCGTGGTGAGCAAAAGCATTACCAAGTTTAGTGGTATTAGTAACATTAAATTCGCCACCAGCAACTGTAATAGTACCCGTGTCGCCCGTTTGGCCGCCTGATTCAGCGTAAAACGGTGTGCGGTCTAATACTACAATACCTTGTTGACCATCTTCTAATAACTGAACAGCTTCGCCACCGGCAAAAATTTCTACCACTGTCGCGCTATGGTGTGTGCTGTCGTAGCCTTTAAACTCAGTAAGCTTTTCTGATTTTAATTGCTCGTTGTAATCAGCACCAAACTTACCCGCTTGTTGCGCTGTTTTACGTTGTACAGCCATGCATTCTTCAAAGCCTTGATGATCAATCGTCATCTGGCGCTCACGCGCAACATCGGCCGTTAAATCAGCTGGAAAACCATACGTGTCGTAAAGTTTAAATACTAAGTCGCCCGGTATAATATCGCCTTTAAGGTCACTTAAGCTTTCTTCTAAAATAGCTAAGCCACGTTCAAGTGTTTTACCAAACTGTTCTTCTTCAATGCGTAATACTTTTTCGATAATTTCTTGTTGCTTAGCAAGCTCTGGGTACGCTTGACCCATTTGCTCAATTAGCGCAGCAACTAATTTATAGAAAAACGAACCTTGTGCACCTAGCTTATTACCGTGGCGCACAGCACGACGAATAATACGACGTAGTACATAACCACGACCTTCGTTAGATGGCATAACACCGTCAGAGATTAAAAACGCACACGAACGAATATGATCCGCCACTACGCGTAGTGACTTATCGTCCATATCTTGCGCGTTAGTAACACTTGCAGCTGCTGCAATTAAGCCTTGGAATAAATCGATTTCGTAATTTGAATGCACACCCTGCAAAATTGCAGAAATACGCTCAAGGCCCATTCCCGTATCAACAGACTGCTTAGGTAGAGGCAACATAGTACCGTCGCTTTGACGGTTGTATTGCATAAATACAAGGTTCCAAATTTCGATGAAACGGTCGCCGTCTTCCTCTGGAGTGCCCGGAGGTCCGCCCCAAATATGCTCACCATGGTCATAAAATATTTCAGAACACGGACCACATGGACCGGTATCGCCCATAGACCAAAAGTTGTCAGAGGTCGCAATACGAATAATACGATCTTCACTTAAGCCAATATCTTTTGACCAATACTCAAACGCTTCTTCATCATCGTGATAAATAGTAACAAGCAGTTTTTCTTGAGGTAATTTAACAACCTCAGTTAAAAACTCCCACGCAAACTTGATCGCGTCTTGCTTAAAGTAATCGCCAAAGCTGAAGTTACCTAACATTTCAAAAAATGTATGGTGGCGAGCAGTGTAGCCTACGTTTTCTAAATCGTTATGCTTACCGCCAGCACGTACACAGCGCTGCGAACTTGTCGCACGTGTATAAGGGCGGCTTTCTGCGCCTAAAAATACATCTTTAAATTGCACCATGCCGGCATTATTAAATAACAACGTGGCATCGTTACCCGGTATAAGCGAGCTAGAAGGTACTATTTGATGTTGCTTGCTGGCAAAAAAGTCTAAAAACTGTTGCCTAATTTGTGCGGTAGTCATGTGCTGCATTTGAAAGTCTCACCTGTATTTACTGTGCTTGCATTGCAAAATTAATTTCATCGTAGCTAAAACCCCGATACATTAAGTAGCGCACGCGCTTAGCTTTATCTTTGTAATCGAGATCTGGCGGTGTATTCGAATATTTTTTATTGTACGCATCCTGCGCAAGCTCAAACCAATCTATTTCAAGCTCTTCAACTACCATTTCAAGTAGCGAACGATCAATCCCTTTGCCCATAGCTTCGCTTTGTATTCGCTTAAGCCCGTGGCATTTAAATATGTGTTTTCTTACAAAGCCTTCACAGTATCGCTGCTCGTTGATAAAATTGTGCTTTTCGCACCAATCAAGCAGCGTTTCAATAAACTCTTCTGTCGCTTCTTTTTGCTGTAATTTGAGCGTTAACTCACGACGCGAATATTCTTGGCGCCCTAGTAACCAAAGTACATAGTTTTTTAGTTTTTGCTTTAATTTATCATCCATTAAGCGTCAAAACGTCCGCTTGTTTCACTGCTAAGTGGCTTAACATTAATGTCGTCACTTAATGGTACAACAGGCATAAAAATGGCTTGATAAGATACAAAAAAGCTAATGTAGCAAATCGGCATTAAAATCAACAGTGGTAAGAACGATAAGAACATCGAAAGCGCCATAAATAATGCGCAAATAAGGCCAAAAACGCCAAGTGGCAAAATATTATGATAAAACACCATTAACGACTTTTTAAGCGCCGTTAAAATGCGTGTTTCTTTACTAAAATAAACAAGTGGCACAGCGTACGCAAATGCCGTTAAATAAATTAGCATTGCCATAAAAAATAAAATTACATTCGCGCCCGAAATACTCTCAAGCATTTGTTCAAGTGCCACGTTTGGATCAAGCCCTGGTTGGCTCATAACAGCCACTGCATCGGCAAATAAGCCATTAGCAAGTAACGCCATTAAAATACCCGCACCCATTTGATAAAGTGCTAAACGTAATAACCCTAAACGATTTCCCTTAGCCGTAAATGGCTTGAGAATATCGGCTAGCATAATTTTTCCGCCCTGCTGCTTACTAAGCACCGCTTGGTAAAACCCTGCGGTTAAAAATGGCGTAGCGAGTGCTGCTACTACTTGCAGCAGCGGTAAAAATAAAGACAGCAGCCCTACAATGCCAATAAATAAATGCATAAAAATAAAGGTTGCTGGCTGGGTTTTAAAAATAAGCCACCCGGCTTTTAACCACTTTAGCCCTGCATCGGCTTTAAAAATTCGTAATTGTGTAGACATACTTGCTCTTAATTTAAAACGAAACACGCCAAGTATAACTTGGCGTGAGGGGGGATTAATAGACGAAACGTAATTAAATAATTAAGGTTTTTTAATTTTCTTAATATCTAACATATGCGCGCCATGCTTAATTTTTGTTTCTAGGTACGATTTATTACCCGCAACACCCGCTTTAATGTGCGCATGTGTGCCCACAACCGAGTCAACATTAATACCGGCATCTTTTAATGCATTAAGCTTTTTAGGATTATTAGTCATTAATTTAACGTGGCTTAAATTAAGCGCATTGAGCATTAATACCGCATCCGAAAAATCACGTAAATCATCAGCAAAACCTAAATGATTATTAGCTTCGTAGGTGTTCATACCTTGCGATTGCAATACGTAAGCGTCTATTTTGTTGTATAAACCAATGCCACGGCCTTCTTGGCGTAAATACAATAAAATACCGCCTTGCTCGTGCATCATTTCAATACATTCATTTAGCTGCTCACCACAATCACAACGCGATGAGTAAAATACATCGCCCGTTAGGCATTCTGAATGCATACGAATTAGCGGTACATCTTGCTCTGTATCGGCGTTGTTAAACACCATAGCAATATGTTCTTTACCATCTTTTAAATCAGTAAATGAGATTATTTCTGCAGGGATATCACTATTTCTGCCAACTTTAAGCTGGACTCTTGCTCTTACTTGCGCCACGACAAATCCAAATATTTAAATAACTACGACACGACAATAAAGTGATAGTATCACAAAATAGGATAAATACACCGTAGTACAAGACTGTTTATGGCAAATATATGGCGACGACAGGCGTTATTTTCAATGATTGTTAAGCAATAAATAACCCGAATATTTCAACTTCGCTTGTTTACTTTAATTTACCTAAAATAATGACAGGCCTTGATAGTTTTGGTAATTTTCTGGGCTAATAAATAATAGGGATTATTATGAAGCACCATCAGCTCGCCATATCGATAGGATTAAGCTTATTAGCCTTTGCTAACTGCACTTTCGCAAACCAAGTAAATAGCATTCAAGTTGTATCTGCAAACGCCGAAGAAACTGACTCAGCATTTGTTGCAGCCAAAGAACAAGCTGAAAAAGAAGCACAACTTGCCTATCAAAAAGGGCTCGCTCTATATGGAGAAAATAGCAATGAAACGGCGAACCTTGCTATTAACTACGCCAAAGCCATCAATAATTATACTGCAAAGAACATTATGGTTATAGGGAATGGCAATGAAAAGAAACGGTTTGATTTGTATTCACAGGCCCACCGTATTTTAGTTAAAAACTATGGTGAAAACTCAATAGAGACTATGGATACGCTACTAGCCAAAGCCACTCATACCAATAAATCATATATCGCAGTCAAAAACTTTAAGCAACTCATTAAAATCGCTGAATTACAAAATATCCCAGGCCTTGTCGCCAATATGCAATTTGAAGCTGCAGAAACATTACTTTATAGGTTTAGCCATAGCGAATACTCTTTAGCGAAAATATACGCTCAAGATGCAGATAAATATTACCAAGCCCAGCTACCTGATAATGCAGTAGAGCGTATAAAGTCTGACCTTTTAATGGTTTCATTTGAGAGTGGCCGTAAAGATTACGACAAAGCAACTAAAAGGCTAAACCGTATAGTTGGCTTATTTGATAAATATAAAAATTTAGATCAAAGCTATGAGCTTAATGCGCATGTTGGCTTAGTTCAGCTATATGAAAAACAAGATGAAAGCGATAAAGCGACTAAACACGCCTTAGCCTTTGCTAAAAATACGCACTGGAAAAATACCTCAGAGCAAAATCCACTCTACATAACCGAGCCTATATACCCTCGCGGTGAAACTAAAAGTCATGTAATAGTTATATTAGAGATTACTGTTGATACCCATGGCTTTGTGCAAAGTCCTAAGGTTATTAGTTCTGAGGGTTCTAAAGCATTTGAAAAATCAGCGATAGCCGCAGTTAAACAATGGCGTTACGCTCCAAAGTTTAAAAATGGAAAACCTGTAAATGCAACAACACAAGCTGAACTGTATTTTGAACGCCTTTAAGTATTTTTACCATTCAGTCAAAAATTATATTAATAAGAAACTGTTGTAATTACGTCAACCTAGTTTCAATTTAAAAGTTAATAGGGATTATTATGAAACGTCAGCAACTCGCTTTATTTATAGGTTTAAGTTTGTCTGCTTTAAGCGCAACCACTTTAAGTACTACAGTACTTGCAAGCCAAGCAAGCGATCCTCAAATAGTATTTAGCCAAGCATACCAAAGCTATTTAGCAGCAGTTAAAGCAGACAAAAACGTACAACAAACTGCCAAACTTGCTTACACATCAGGTAAAGCCGTTTACGGTAAAAGCGACGACAATACTGCTAACTTAGCTATTAACTACGCTAAAGCTATTAAAGGCTACGGCGATGAGCTATACGAACAACGTTTTGCACTTTATGATGAAGCACATACTATTTTAGCGGCTAATCACGGCAAACAATCAATAGAAACAGTTGATGCACTGCTCGGAAAAGCTAACTACACAACATCAGCTTACAAAGCAGCTAACTTTTTAGAACAAGTAATAGGTATAGCTAAAACACAAAATAACCCTAAGTTTGTAGCCGACATGAAACTTGAAGCTGCAACGCTACTGGCTAAAAAGTTTAGTTCTAAAAAATATCGTGAGGCTAAAAACTACCTAGAAGAAGCCGACGAATACTACCAAGAAAACTTACCTGAAAACTCACTAGAGCGCATAAAAGCCGATTTTTTAATGGCCTCATTCGCAGAGGGTCGTAAAAGATACAATCAAGCGATTGAAAGGCTAAATCGTATAGTTACTGTATTCGATAGTAACTTAAACTTTGATCATAGTGCAGAGCTAACAGCTCATTCAAAGCTTGTAGGTCTGTACGAAAAACAAGGTAAAAGCGAAGAAGCAACTAAACATTGCCTAGCTATCGCTCAAATGGTGCCATGGAAAGAATCGCAAGAGCAAACGCCGCTTTACCGTGTTAATCCTAAATATCCAGTTAACAAAGCCAGATCTAGTACCGATGGTAGCATTGTTATGGAGTTTGAGGTAGACGCAGCTGGCTTTGTAAAAAACCCAAAAGTACTTAGCTCAGAAGGCGGCAGAGCATTTGAAAAATCAGCCAAAGCAGCGCTTGAGCAATGGCGTTACGCGCCAAAGTTTGAAAATGGCAAACCTGTTAGCGCTATTTCTCAAGTACAACTCGACTTTAAAATTAACCGCTAAGCTAAAATATAAAAGCGCCGTTTGGCACTTTTTAACTTTATAAATTAGTCCTAAATTTTAGCGAGTATTTTATCGCTAGCCGCTTCTATTAAATCGAGCACATTTTCAAAGCCACCATCGCCGCCGTAATAAGGATCAGGAATAGCGCTTTGGGCTTGCTCGCCATACTCTAAAAACAGCGCTAATTTGTACTGTAGATGCTCAGGGCACTGGGCTTTTAAATCAGCTAAGTTTTGCGTATCGGCCGCTAAAATTAAATCAAACTCAGTAAAGTCGCTTGTACGCACTTTACGTGAATAAATGCCTTTAAAGCTGTAACCGCGCTTCTCCCCTGCTGCCATTGAGCGACTATCAGGCGTTTTACCTTCGTGATAACCAATAGTGCCTGCCGAATCAACTTTAACGTTAACGCCTAGCTTTTGAGCACGGGCTTTTAATACCGCCTCTGCGGTTGGCGAGCGGCAAATATTACCTAAACACACTATGAGTACTTTTTTCATTAAGGCTCCTCTAACTAATTTAAAAACCTAAGCTTTAAAACTGTTTTAAAATACTTTCTTCGTAATCTTCAACGTTGAGCGTTACGTTATGCTGCGCTGCAACAGATTCAAGCTCAGCTTGTTTAATGGCTAAATCGTCCATAGTGATTAGGTTATCGTCTAGCTGCCACAATAACCGAGAGCCCGCGTAGCTATAGTGAATCGCTAATAACGCATCGGCATTACCTTCACGGCCAGCAGCTTTTAACTTAGCCATTTTACGGGTTATTTTATTAAGTGCTTTTTTAAGCTCCCACACATAAACAACTTCAGTCATAAAGCTATGTGTACGGTATTTATTAAGTAACCACGCAAGCCCAACGCTTGTAATAGCAACGCCTATTAAGTTCCAATGAAAATGGCTACCACTTTCATCAGGAAATAAAGCAATCAGTGTTTGCGATATAGCCAAGCTGCCTACAGCCAAACCAATACCGCATCCTGCAATAACACGGTTTAAATGTTTACGGTAACGCGCTTTATTTATTTCAATGAGTTGCATAACAGCCTAAAAAGTTAATAAGTAAAAGAATGCGAATGGCTATTGTAACTAAACCCCACATTTTTTATAAAATTATTTCACCCCTTTTTGATTTGCCACCCGTTATAGCTTTGAAAACACCCTAATTGTAGTGGTCAATAAAATTTGGAGCGGCTTATGCACACACTTGAAATACCTAACAACCCAGTATTTATTAAAGCATCGACCGCCGTTATTGGTGGTGCAGTGATGACCTTTGTAGCTTTTGCGTTTATGCAATATTTAATAAGTGGCGAGCAACGGGCACCGGTAAAACCAGGAGGCGATATTATAGTAGAGATTTTTCAGGCACCTGAGGATTCAAAGCTAAGGCATATACAAAAAATACAGCCGCCACCGCCAATGCCTAAAGTGCCGCAAAAAGCTCCACCGCTTGATACATCAGCCGATCCTGTGCTG
Organism: Pseudoalteromonas sp. SR44-2; assembly: GCF_014163745.1. Classification (NCBI taxonomy): domain Bacteria; kingdom Pseudomonadati; phylum Pseudomonadota; class Gammaproteobacteria; order Alteromonadales; family Pseudoalteromonadaceae; genus Pseudoalteromonas; species Pseudoalteromonas sp. SR44-2. The sequence goes on from NZ_JACJDW010000005.1 coordinate 195,113, forward strand.
GCAATTAGCGACTTTACGCCAGTTACGATTGACGATTTTGGTAGCGACATTAACAATACTATTAATCGCCCTACTGGGGATGCAACACCCATAGTGCGCATAAACCCTAAATACCCAACTACAGCCGTGCGCGATGGTATTGAAGGTTGGGTACAACTAAGCTTTAGTATTTCGCCAACGGGGGAAGTAATCGACCCAGTAGTTATTAACGCCGAGCCAAAACGTACCTTTGACCGCGAAGCAATAAGAGCCATTAAACGCTGGAAATATCGCCCCAAAGTAATTGAAGGTGTGGCACAATTACAAACAGGTCAAACCGTACAGCTCGATTTTAAATTAGATAACTCTATTTAACGGACTAAACGCCTATGCTACTAAGTATTAAGTCATGGTTATTTGAAACGCCAAGCAAGGACTGCATGGCAAGTTACGCAAAAAGTGGCGACAATCGTTACTTAGAGCAGCTTATTGCCCTCTACAGTAACGACTTATACCACTACCTTGTTACACAATCTAATACGCATTTAGCATACGACGTAAGCCAACAAACATGGCTAAAAGTAATCGAAAAACGCCACCTTTACCAAGCGCAAACCACACCCAAAGCATGGTTGTTTAAACTTGCCCGCAACACACTCATTGACGAATACCGCAGGCAACAGCACTTTGTAGAGCTTGACGAAAACACGCATTTAGCAGCACAAAATGATAAAAGCGAAAACAACTTAAATAGTGGTGACTTAACTAGCAAAGACTCGCATATAGGCAGCTCAAACATAAGCTATGACGCGTTCGACGCTGCGCTAAAACAACTTACCTTTGTACAGCGTGAAGCCATAACATTACAACAAGAAGGCTTTTCGCTCGCCGACATAGAACTTATAACGCAAAGCAGCCTTGAGACCATTAAAACAAGGCTGCGCTATGCCAAGCAAAACCTTAAACGTTTATTAGGAGCAAACAATGAACAAGCCTGATGAGCCGCTTGATCAAAAGCTCACACAACATTACAAAGAGCGAAAAGCGCGCACTACACTTACAAGCGCTCAGCAAAAAGTGCTAGTTAAAAAGGCCACGCACACAAAGCCTAAAAAGTTCGGCTTTACGCTGCAGCTAACCAGCCTTGCCTGCGCACTGGGTGTATTTGCTTTTATTGTGTTTGATAATAACGATGGCATTAACCACGCGCCTAAAACTGTGCTTAACAGCGTATTTAACACTATAGACATTCACGACTATTCAATTATAAAAACACACGAAATAAACCAAGCTGGTAGCTACGCAAGCTCCATAAACGAGCAAAAACACGCGCTCGATAGTCAATTAGCTAACGATTTACGCCGCCACCAACAACGCCACATAGAATACGGCACTCTAGTGAAGGTAGATAACGACTGGTACATAGCCAGCTGTAATGATGAAGTACTCGTGCAAATTAAGCATTCACTGTTAAGTGATTTAAAGGGTAAACATGCGGTAGAAAGTGGTCTAAATACGGGTGACACGTTGGCTATGGCGCATAATGGTAAAGGGCAGATTATTGGGCTTAAACATGCGGGCGCTGGGGTTAAGCAATGTGGGGCTTAGGTGGTTTGGCTCAGTTAAGATTGGTGGTAATTTAGATAAATATTACCACCGAGAACACAGAGGCGCTTCGCGCTGCACAGAGATAGTTAACTATCGCCCATGTAATCTAATGGTGAGGAAAGCTCGATAAAACCACGGTAGTGCTCTTTGGTAATTTCTTTATAGCCATCTTTTATGTAAATATAACTTAACCATAATAGTGTAATATTGCCAACCCTAGGCTTTCTCACATCAGCATTTGCTAAGTTTTGTTCAGCGCTATGAAGTGCCGTTACATTCTCACTACTTGAACTAACCATTGCAGCCAAAGAATTTGTTGTATTATTAAATACTCTGCAAAAGATACTATCAATAAATTCAGCTAGTTGTATAGAGTAATTTCCAGTAGCAAAATTATTATTTCTACTTGCCATTTGACCTAAGTAGAATGAATTTGTGTAAGATAATGGTTCAATAAAGTATTTTATCTCAGCTAGTTGTTGTACTTCTTGAATACTCTGTTTTAAAAAATTATTTAAGCTTATATTTCGTACTTCGCCCTTATGGTTTTTTCCATCTCGTTTAAACCTTCCTGTTATTACCTCTTCATAAAGTGAGTGGTCTTTTTCATAAATACAAAATAAGATAGCGAGAACGAGTACATCTACTTTTTTACCTCTTGGTAAATTTACAATAATGGCAGTAATTCGCTCAGTAATCTGAATGGCTGTTCTTGCTGATACCTGAAACGCATCTAAAACAACTGAGATATTAGCTAAAGCGGTTTCTGGTGTCTGTGTTCGAGGGAGTAGCTCAATATTTTTACTTTCTAAATACGCAGATTCAAATTTAGTTGTATCGCTATGTACTGATAAAAAGTCTTTTAAAACAGGACGCTTTAGACTATAGCGACTATTAAAAAAGCGACCTAGGTAAATCTTAGCATCAAAGCCTTCACCATAAATTGATTTGATTGTATGTTGGAGTTGTTCTGTATCCGTTGCTACAACAAACACGATACCTTTAACATCAAAAATATGTTTAATCGTCTCTAACATTTCTACTGCATAACTTGGGCGGCAGCGATCTAATTCATCAATAAAAATAAATATGGGTAACGACTTATCTTCCTGCTTCTCAAACTTACTGACCCAATCAGCTAACTTAGACTTTATTACTTCAATACTCTTATTTTTAGCTTCATGATCTTTAATTAAGTTTTGTGCTAAAGCTTTTATAGCAGGTGAAAATTCGGAGCTATTTTGCTTTACAGAATCTTTGTCCTCACTCTCTTCATCTTCTTCAGAAAATAACAATGTATTAAGCTCTGCTAGATCAATGCCTGATATTTTTTTAGTTAACCCTTGCGCTATTGCAGGTGCTACAGCCTTAAATATTGATGCAGCTTTATTAGGTATTTTAATAGTAAATGAAGCTTGTTTACCTAGTTGTTCAATTATTGCGGCAATTACAGTTAAAAACGGGTCGTCCGAGTAATCCTGCTGCCATGCATCAATATAAACAATGGGATAATCTACAGCTAAATCCTGTGACCAACGTTTTAGAAAATATGTTTTCCCCGCGCCCCACTCTGCATTTAAATTTAATACGTAGTTTCGCTTCTGTTCTGCTTCAGTACGACTCTTATCAAAACCCTCTTGAACCAAAAGTTTTGATAGAAACATAGCATAGCGCGCTCTGTCTAATTTATCTGCTGGGAAATATTCATTCACGTTTCGGTTAGTTGGCTTATCCCAATTAAAGCCTCTGAATTCTTTCATTTAATGTCCTTTTAAATCGTGATTTTTCACATAGTGTAATATCGAATTATCAACCGCTGCATTTATTTCGGGCTACCGCCCGACGCGCCAGCAAGCTAAGCGCCTACAATAAACACCACATACTTAGCTTTGGGTGTGCTCATTGCATTGGTGAAACGTTGGGTTTCGTGTCACTCAACCCAACCTTGTATCTCTTCTTGATGAGTGTTTAGCTAGCACTTGTCACATCGGGAAGACAGTGAGCTCGTACCCAACCAGAGTGTGAAAATGCTGTGACGTAGATTGAGCCCTGACTTCCT
>NZ_JACJDW010000060.1:0-10543 GCF_014163745.1 Pseudoalteromonas sp. SR44-2
GAGTATGTTCGTTAATCATAATGTGCCCTCAAACAAGATTTGAAGATCTGATCATGAAATTGAGATTTAGTTCAAAAAAATCCCCGCTAATTTCTTAGCAGGGATTTGTGTATAAGAGACAGCTAATTAGCGCCTTTTTGATTATTGTTTAATTTTTATAATTGCCACTCTCTGGCTATCAGCTCACTTGGTTGACTCGTTAACCACTCTTGCGGGCGTAAGTAATACTGATATAGGTCAGCTTCTGGGCTACTTGGCTCTGGTTTATAGTTATATTCCCAGCGTGCAAGTGGTGGCATAGACATCAATATAGACTCAGTGCGCCCGCCACTTTGTAATCCAAATAAAGTGCCCCTATCCCATACTAAATTAAACTCAACGTAGCGCCCGCGACGATAAAGCTGAAAATCACGTTGTTGCTCTGTGTATTCGTCATTTTTGCGACGTTCAATAATAGGTAAATAGGCATCTAAAAATCCATTACCCACCGATTGCATAAACGCAAAACTCTTTTCAAAACCAAGTTCGTTTAAATCGTCAAAGAACAAACCGCCTACTCCGCGAGTCTCATCTCTGTGCTTTAAATAAAAGTACTCGTCGCACCAGGTTTTGTATTTTGGATAAATGTCGCTGCCAAAAGGCGCACAAATGTCGTGAGCAACTTGATGCCAATGTTGTACGTCTTCTAATACTGGATAAAAAGGAGTGAGATCAAACCCGCCACCAAACCACCATATTGGCTCTTCGCCTTCTTTTTCAGCTATAAAAAAGCGCACATTGGCATGACTTGTTGGTACATGAGGGTTTTTAGGATGAATAACTAACGACACACCACACGCATGAAAGCTGCGCCCTGCAAGCTCTGGCCTATGTGCTGTTGCCGAACCAGGCATTGAAGCGCCAAATACGTGTGAGTAATTAACTCCGCCTTGCTCTATTACAGTACCATTTGTGGTTACGCGTGTACGACCACCACCACCTTCTGCTCGCTGCCAGTTATCTTCTATAAATTTAGCACTGCCATCTGCAGCCTCCAAACCTTGGCAAATAGTGTCTTGCAAAGCCATAAAGTATGCTTTTACTTGATCTAATAATTCGCTTTGCATATTAACCTCTAAATATTTTGCCAGTCATGGCATCTTTTATTGTGCTTGGTTGAGTATTACCACCTAACGGCTCGTCAACGTAAAAGCCAACTTGTTCTGCAAATTGCGCTTTGGCTTGCTCAATACTAATTACCGTTTCTTGACCGGTTAAGTTTGCACTGGTTGATACTAATGGCTTACCAAACTCTTGGCACAAACGCTTTACTGTTGGATGGTTTGTTACTCTTACCGCGATGGTATCAAACTGCCCTGTGAGCCATTTAGGCGTATTTTTAGATGCAGGCATCACCCATGTAATTGCAGCAGGCCAACTCGAAAAAATATCAGCGCGTTTATCCATTGGTATTTTTGCATCATCTACGTATTTTAATAATTGTCCGTAGTTATCAGCGATTAAAATAAGCCCTTTTTCAACCGGGCGCTGCTTAATAGCTAATAGTGCCTCAACGGCTTGTTGATTATCTGGATCACAACCTAAACCATATACAGCTTCTGTTGGGTATAAAATAACTTCGCCTTGCGTTAAGCATGTTATTGCAGTGGGCGTATTTGAAAGGTCTGACAAAGTAGTCTCCAGATATAATTAAACGTTATTCAGTTGGGGTGAGCTTATGCATGCAGCTTTTTTGTGGGCATTGCAATAATATGCCGTTTGCCATATTTCTTTCTATGACGATAGGCCAATCACATTCAGGACACGGATGTTCAACCGGTTTATTATTAAGCGTGTATTTACAGCTTGGATAACAATCACAAGAATAAAATACTTTACCAAACTTATTACTGCGCGCGACTAAATGACCTTTTTTGCATTTAGGGCAACTAGGCAAAGTATCTTCGCTTTGCTTTTCTTCATTTTCGTTAGCAATGTAATGACACTCTGGATAACCCGTACACCCAATAAACATACCATAGCGGCCATTTTTAACCACCAGCGGTTTGCTACACTCAGGACATGCTGAATCTTCTAATATTTTGATTTCGTTACTGTCGTGATGTGCCAGCGGCCTAATAAAGTCGCATTTGGGATAACTTGCGCATCCTAGAAAAGGGCCTGATTTACTATTGCGGATCACTAACTCTGAACCACACTGTGGGCATATCTCGTATTCTTTTTCGAGGGCGTGCTTGTTCGCCGAGAAAAGCGAATGGTCGATTTTACTCATGGTGATCCTAATAGGTTGGTGAATTTTCGCCTAATATACCCAAACCACTTAAAGATACAAGCAATGCCGTGCTTATCCTTTTAAGTAATTTGAGTACAATTAAGATAATTATCTCTAATGAAGAAGTTCGCTGGGTTCATCAAAAATCAAATCTTCCATTTGCTCATATGCCTCTTCAGAGCCAGGAACGTTAAACAAGATCATAAGTACAATCCACTTTAAGTCTTCTAGGCTTATAGTTGGTTTATCGAGAGAGGCTAAACAGTCCATTACCATTTCACGTGTTACATTGTTAATTACGCCTATTTGTTCAATAAACATTAAAAAGCCACGACACTCAGCGCTGAGCCTTTGGCATTCTCTATCGGTAAATATACGCACAGCATCTTTAGGGTTAGCAATAAGATAAGGAGACTCATCGCTGTGTTGTAAATCAGCTAGTTGCTCTAACCAATCAAGAGCTTTAAATATCTCAGGCTTATTAAAGCCCGCACGCAGTAGCTCATCGGTTAACTCATTTTGCTCTGCAAATATATCCGCTTCGCTATGAATGTAATTTTCAAAAAGATACAAAAGAATATCAAACATATTACCTTCCTGCGCTTAACTTAATATAACCATCTAACACTCGCTCAATCTGATCGTCTAATTCTAAATCGAGCAACCTACTGAGTACTTTATCTATTGGCCACTGCGCACGACGCACAATGTCATCTACACTGGTTACTTCAAAGCCAATACTATTTAAAACCTCACATTGAGAATTGGCTTGAATCGGTTGCTCTTTATTAGCTAAGTTACTATCGTAAGTAAAACTCACCTCATCAAGAATGTCAGCCACGTTTTCTACCAGCTTAGCACCTTGCTTTATTAAAAAGTGACTTGCCTGCGCTAACGGGTTTTTAATAGAACCCGGTACTGCAAATACCTCTTTATTTTGTTCAAGCGCATAGCGTACTGTAATTAACGAACCACTTTTAATTTCAGCCTCAACAATAAGCACCCCTAACGATAACCCAGAAATAATACGATTACGGCGCGGAAAGTTATGAGCATGAGCAGCTGTGCCTGGTAAAAACTCACTCACCAACAGGCCGCTTTCTAAAACTTGGTCTGTTAATAGTTTATGGCGTTTGGGGTAGTAAATATCAACCCCAGTACCAAGCACCGCTATGGTTTTCCCCGTACCAGCAAGAGAGCCTTTATGTGCTGCACCATCTATTCCCCGCGCCATACCTGAAGTAACTGTAATACCCGCCAAAGTTAACTCGTATGCAAATTCTGAGGCTATTTCAAGCCCGGTAGGTGTAGCATTACGACTGCCAACAATTGCAATTTGTGGAGTTGATAATAACGAGACATCTCCCCTGCAAAAAAGTAATAAAGGCGCACTGGCAATCTGCCGGAGATCTTCTGGGTAAAGCGCATCAAAAATACAAACAACAGTAATGTTGTTCAGCGCTATTAATTGCTCATAATGACTGACTTGTTGCCAATTGGTGTTGAGTAAATTACTCGCTTGATTAGCGGTTAACCCAAGCTGTAAAAGCTTGTCATGAGATAAGTCGAATAACGACCCAAGGGAATAGTTTGTAGATAGTGCTAAAAGGGTTTTTATACCCAACCCTTTACACATATAAAAGGCAAGCCAGTGGGCTAGCTTGCCAGATGACTGATCCATGCTCTCTCCTAGAGCACCGACTCGCTACTTCTTAATGAATAACTGCAATATCTCCAATGCGAATTGGGTGCTGGTTTTTAGTTATTAATGCATAACTTACTTTGTCATACACTTTAAAGACAATTAGCTCGCCAACTTTTTCTTTAGGCATAGTCCACGTTGTGCTCTCTTCGTCAGACTCATCACCAAATAATTGGCTCACATCAGATAAAAGCTTCTCGTATTTACTAGAATCTTCTGGGTAACGAGGACCACGAGGACCATCGATAACCGTTGGTGATTGACGCTCTAGATCTAATACATGACCCGCTTCTATATTTTGTTCACTGCCTAAGTTTAGCACCACAACATCCATTGTGCTGAATTCTCTAACTTCACGTGGTGAAGCAATAATATTACCTGTTACAGGCTCAGAGGGACGGTGTATATCAAAGTACGCAGGGAGCATTTGGCCTTCCATTGCCGGCATTAAAAAATCACCTTGCTGAATTTCTCGTTTAACAGACTCAACACGTAATGACGAAGGCACGCCATTTTTCTCATCACCCGTTCTAAAGGCACGTGCTATACCCACATAAGATGCACGCGTTGCTAACACTTCACCAGTTAAGTCTGTGTAAGGGTCACCTTTATGGTAAATGGCATATGCTTTATGTACTTGTAAGTCGCCTTTGGCATATAAAATATGGCCTAACGTTTGTGTTTTAGTATTTTCGTTAGCACCTAAAATATAAGGCTTACCTTTAATATCATCACTGTTCATTGCTTGCTCGTAACTGATATAAGGTTTGATCATTTCAAGCGGCAAAGTAGTAATAGCATTACGCCCTTTTGGTGTAATACGACCCTGAGGAGATAGCTTTCTATATCCTTTATTGATCACTAAACGTGGGTTTCCATCAGCATCGTATATCAACGCTAATGCATCACCGGGGTAAATTAGGTGTGGGTTGTCAATTTGTGGATTCATTTGCCAAAGTTCAGGCCATAGCCAAGGCTCATCTAAATAGATGCCAGAAATATCCCAAAGTGTATCGCCTTTTTTTACAACATACTGTTTTGGTGCGTCTTTTTTTATTTTAAGTACATCAGCAACTGCGGGAAACGCAGTGCTTAACGTAAGCATGATTGCAAGTAATGGAGATTTCATCGAGCTTCCTTGTATTGTTTTTTCATTATTATTGCCCAAAACCTGTTAAAGGTGAACGCGAATGGCTAAAATAAGAGCATACAATACCCTAAATTAAGCACAAGTGAAAAAGGTAACTATGGCTAGGTTAGAAGTTTTAAGATTTCCAGATGAACGTTTACGTACCGTAGCAAAAGATGTTGTACAAGTTGACGACACTGTACGCCAAATTGTAAAAGACATGCTAGAGACAATGTACGATGAAAATGGCATTGGTCTTGCGGCCACGCAAGTAGATATTCATCAACGAATCGTTGTTATTGATGTATCAGAAGAGCGCGATGAGCCACTGGTTTTAATTAATCCACAAATCATTAAAAAAGACGGCTCTACCGTTAGCGAAGAAGGCTGTTTATCAGTACCTAACTCGTATGCAAAAGTAGATCGTGCAGAAACAGTAACCGTTGCTGCACTTAACGAAAACGGTGAAGAATTTGTACTAGATGCAGATGAATTATTGGCTATTTGTATTCAACATGAACTAGATCACCTTCAAGGTAAGCTATTCATTGATTACCTATCTCCATTAAAGCGCCAACGTATTCGTAAAAAGCTTGAAAAAGAAGCCAAGTTTGCAGAACAGTAATAAGCACCTTAGGAAAACTCAGTGACTCAACCATTACGCATTATATTTGCCGGTACGCCGGACTTTGCCGCACGTCATTTACAAGCGCTGATACAAAGCGAACACCAAATAGTGGGTGTATATAGCCAACCAGATCGCCCTGCAGGTCGTGGTAAAAAATTAAAAGCTAGTGAAGTGAAAGAGCTAGCGCTTGAGCACAACTTACCGGTTTTTCAGCCACAGTCATTAAAAAATGATGAAGCACTAGCAGAGCTAACTAGCTTAAATGCCGACATTATGATTGTTGTAGCATATGGCTTAATTTTACCTAAAGCTATTTTAGAAGCGCCACGTTTAGGTTGTTTAAATGTGCATGGCTCTATATTACCGCGCTGGCGCGGCGCTGCACCTATTCAACGCGCAATTTGGGCAGGTGATGAGCAAACCGGCGTAACAATAATGCAAATGGATGAAGGGCTAGATACCGGCGATATGTTACATATAAGCCGCTGCCCTATTAGCACGACAGAAACTAGCGCAAGCTTATACACAAAGCTTGCTGAGCTAGGTCCAGATGCGTTAATTGAAACCATTAATAAATTAGCGAATGGTGAGATCACTCCTGAACCTCAAAACGATGAACTTGCTAACTACGCTAAAAAGCTTTCTAAAGAGGAAGCTAATATCGATTGGTCCATGAGTGCGCTGCAAATTGAGCGAAACATTCGCTCTTTTAACCCGTGGCCAATGTGCTTTACCCAAATGGGTGGACAAACAGTAAAGATTCATCAAGCACAGGTTGTGCAGCAATCAGGTGATCCTGGGCAAATTTTATCAAGCGACAAAAATGGCGTAGTAGTGGCGTGTGGCGAACACGCTTTATGTATTACGCAATTACAGCCGCAAGGTAAAAAACCAATGGCAATTAACGACTTTTTAAATGGTCGTAGTGACTGGGTTACTCCTGGCACAATATTAGGCGAAAACAATGAGTAATGTTCCAAACGTACGAGCGCTTGCCGCTGAAACTTTATATAACGTAGTTGATAAAGGCGCATCGCTTAATCAAGAACTTCCATTTGCAAGCCAAGGCTTGCCGCCTAAAGATAAAGCGTTGCTACAGCAAATTTGTTATGGCGTTTTACGCTACTTACCGAGCCTTGAAAATTACTGCCAACACTTAGTAGAGCAGCCATTAAAAGGTAAACGTAGAATATTTCAGTTTTTATTATACGTAGGTATTTATCAACTGCAGCATATGCGCGTACCACCTCATGCTGCCATTTCAGAAACGGTTAACGCACTGGCTCAACTACGCGCTTTAGGATTAAAAGGACTGATAAACGCCATTTTACGTAGCTTTCAGCGTCAACAAGCTGAGCTTGAAGAAAAAGCGAAGCTTATTCCGGTATGTTTATACAACCATCCAAATTGGTTTATTAAACAGGTGCAAACAGCCTACCCTGATAGCTGGGAAGCACTACTTGAAGAAAACCAGCAACAAGCGCCAATGTGGCTTCGTGTCAATCAAGCCCAATTTAGCACGCAAGAATACAGCGACATGCTTAGCGCTAACGATATTGAACACACCTTAAACCCTGATTTTATTGATGGGATTAAACTTGCCAAACCACGTGATGTATTTTCGTTGCCTGAGTTTGATACAGGTGCATGTTCAGTACAAGATGCTGCTGCACAGTTGGCAGCCCGCTTTTTAGAACCTAAAGCAGATGACTATATTTTGGATGCCTGCGCAGCCCCTGGCGGTAAAACATGTCATATTTTAGAGCTTGCTGATGCTGATGTACTTGCACTTGATAGCGACTCAACTCGCCTTGAACGTGTTAAGCAAAACTTAACTCGTATTGGCTTAGGTGCAGACCTACAATGTGGCGATGCATCGCAACCACATACCTGGTGGGATGAAAAATTATTTGATCGTATTTTACTTGATGTGCCTTGTTCGGCCACTGGCGTAATTCGCCGTCACCCTGACATAAAATGGTTACGTCGCGCATCAGACATCGAAGACTTAGCTAAGTTACAAAGCGATATTCTTGATAGCATTTGGCCACTGTTAAAACCAGGTGGCACATTGGTATATGCTACGTGTTCGGTTCTTCCACAAGAAAACCAACAGCAAGTTGCTAAGTTTTTAGCTAATAACGATGATGTAGAACATATACCTCTACACGAAAACGATACCGTAACAACGCCAGGTTTGCAGTTACTGCCCGGTGAAAGTGATGGATTTTATTACGCTAAGCTAGTTAAAAAAGCCTAATAGCCGTACACTAAATAGTTAGCCATTTATGAAACATTAAATGGCTATTTTTTTAATTAAATTATGATCAATACCACGGGTAAATAATGAAAATAATTATACTCGGTGCCGGGCAAGTTGGTGCTACGCTTGCTGAAAACTTAGTTGGCGAACAAAACGAAATTACCGTTGTTGATATAGACGGTAACCGATTACGTGAACTTCAAGATAAGTACGACTTACAAGGGGTTATGGGCCACAGCGCGCATCCTGATGTATTACGCCGCGCAGGTGCTGAAGATGCCGATATGATTATAGCGGTAACTAGTTCAGATGAAGTGAACATGGTTGCATGCCAAGTGGCATACAGTATTTTTAAAACACCCACTAAAATTGCCCGCATTCGCTCAGAGCAATATTTAAAATACCGCGAAAAACTTTTTCAAAACGACGATTTACCAATCGATCATTACATTGCTCCCGAAGCACTGGTCACTAAGTATATTCGCCGTTTAATTGACTACCCTGGTGCTCTGCAGGTATTGCAATTTGCTGATGGCATGCTCTCGTTAGTAGCCGTAAAAGCTTACTATGGCGGTTTACTTGTAGGTTATGCGTTATCTGCACTTAAAGAACATATTCCTAATGTAGAAACTCGTGTTGCCGCTATTTATCGTCAAGGTAAAGCAATAAAACCATTGGGTACCACCGTTATTGAAGCCGATGACGAAGTATTCTTTATTGCCGCTACAAAACATATACGCGCGGTAATGAACGAGCTACAAAAACTTGAGCGTTCGTACAAAAAAATTATGATAGCTGGTGGCGGTAACATTGGGGCAGGCCTTGCCCGCTCACTTGAAAAAAACCACACCGTTAAACTAATTGAACGCAGTAAAGAACGTGCTGAGCAACTCTCAGAAATGCTCGATAATACGGTTGTTTTTTGTGGTGACGCATCTGATCAAGAACTGCTCTCAGAAGAGCATATTGAACAAGTAGATGTGTTTATTGCCGTAACCAATGACGATGAAGCAAACATTATGTCAGCCATGCTTGCAAAACGTATGGGCGCACAAAAAACCATGGTGCTTATCCAGCGTGGTGCTTACGTTGATTTGGTACAAGGCGGCGAAATAGATATTGCCATATCCCCACAACAAGCAACTATATCAGCGTTATTAACGCACGTACGCCGTGGTGATATTGTTAACGTGTATTCACTGCGTAAAGGCGCAGCAGAAGCCATTGAAGCGGTTGCTCATGGTGATGAAAACACATCTAAAGTGGTTGGTCGTGCGATTGCCGACATAAAACTTCCTGCGGGTACAACTATTGGCGCAATAGTACGTAATGACGATGTGCTGATAGCTCATGATGATACAATTATTATGTCGGGCGATCATGTCATCATGTTTTTAATCGACAAAAAACACATTACCGTTGTAGAAAAACTATTCCAAGTAAGTGCTATATTCCTTTAACTAGTTACGCTAATTAGTTAATTTAAAATACAAAAAAGCCGCTGACTAAGGCGGCTTTAGTGGAGTATCTTCGAATATTGATTACTGTACTTTTGAAAACTCTTCTTTAGAGATTTCACCATTTCCATCAGCATCTAAATCATCAAAAATCTTTACAAGTTGAGGGTTAATCTTCGCTTCTTCCATTGTAATCGCACCGTCGCCATCTGCATCAAAAGAGGCAAAATCCACTGCTGCGTATGCTGCTGATGAAGATGCTAAAACGATAACTGCAAGTGTTGTATTGAATGTTTTCATAATAATATCCTAGTAATATGGGAAGTCCTTTGCAAAGATCCCTGACTGTGAAAAATGTTTAATTAGTAATTAGCGAACTCTTCTTTAGAAAGCTCGCCGCTACCATCTGTGTCTAGCTCAATAAATTCAGCCATTAAATCGGTATCGACTGCCGCTTCGCTTGGGCTAATTGTGCCGCTACCATCGATATCAAGGCTGTCAAAATCTGATGCTGCAAATGCAGCTGAAGAAGATGCTAATACTATAAGTGCTAATGCTTTATTTAAATGTTTCATAACTTAATCCTTCAATGTTCTATCAAAAAAATTGCTTCGTTTAACTTAAAACGTAATTTTTCACTTCCTTGTTATCCTCTTTCGTAAGCTCCCTTGCCTACTTAGGTTATCTTTGGCAACTCAGGATAAATACTTTTTAATTAAGCTTCTGAAAATTCTTCTTTTGATAACTCACCATTTTGGTCGGTATCAAGCTCAGAAAACATGCTCATTAATTTTGCGTCTACTGATGCTTCTGCTTGGCTAATTGTGCCACTGCCGTCTACATCAAGTGTGTCAAAATCTGTTGCTGCAAAAGCGGCTGAAGAAGATGCAATAGCGATAAGTGCTAAAGTTTTATTAATGCTTTTCATAATATGTATCCTTCAAATTTATGTGTGTGCGATTAAGTAGCCTCAGCGCAAGGTGAGGTTGTATCTCCAGTTAACTACAATTCTCCTGGCCAAGTTGTTATTGCAGGGCATAAAGCGGCAGTAGATAGAGCATCACAAGCATGTAAAGATGCTGGTGCTAAACG
>NZ_JACJDW010000061.1:0-10123 GCF_014163745.1 Pseudoalteromonas sp. SR44-2
CAAGTGTTGCTTGCAGTGCTTGTTCTATATTCACAAAAAATCCGTAGTTAGTTTCCTAACTACGGATTTTGCATGATCGCTTGGATCGGTCAACCGGTCATTTTCTTAACTGATCGGCATTAAGCCGATTGGCTCCTTTTTTATATCCATTAATAACTCTCTAGCCAAATATAAGACGTTCAAACCAACCTTTATCAAGCTCGTCTTCACAGCGTTTTAATTGCGCACCATAACGGCTCGCTCTGTGTTTAACTTTGTTTGCGACACCCATTAACCACTTTTTCTTTTTATATGTGCCACGCTTATAACCACCCCAACCTTCATGATAATTAAGGTATTGTGCATAAGCATCCCACTTAGAGATTTTATTTACTTTATGCGTTTTATAAACAAACCACGCCATAAAGTCGATTGCATCGTCAAAATCGTCTCTATCAGCACCATTGTTGCCTGTTTCACGAATATAATCAGACCATGTTGGTGTTTTAGCCTGTGAGTAGCCATAAGCATCACTTGCGCGACCGGTTGGAATTATCCATAAGAAGTACTCCATAGGTGGAGCCGCATCATGTTTGAAGGAGCTTTCCTGGTACATCATACTCATGAGTACATGCTTAGGAGAACCCCATTTTTCTTGCGCGTCTTTTGCGTCAAAATACCAATCAGGTTTTTCTTCAAAGATTTTGCATAGATCGTTAGGTTGTTTCGGAGGCGCTGTAGCACAACCAGCTAAAGTAATGGCAAGAGATAAAATAATTGCATTTTTTTTCATTTTTTTAAGATCTCACAGAACTTTTTTAAAAAGTGTGGGTCTGACTCAATGAATGCAGCAGTACAGCATTAGTTCATCCCTGAATATATATTTACGCAGCCAACTTAGGCTGCGTTTTTTTGCTTAAATTTTGTTAGGTATTAAGATTATTTACCGTCAAAATACGCATCTAAAAAGGCAGTAAATGACTGCGTATCTGCTTGCTCAATTACAGTTTGTGCTTCGTTAGACTCTACAACTTGTTGTTCTAGCCAAGGCTTTAAAAACTCACTGTAATCAGTGTCTGCGTGGCTTTGTTTGTATTTATTAGCCAGTGCTAGCGCAAAGTGACCGTTGTCTAAACCAGACTCTTTTAATTGTGACACGTAACGTCCAGAATAGGTAAGCTCTGGATTATGCACCCACGTTGCCATGCGCTTTATAGTATCAGAGTAATAATTAACACCATAAGCATTATCCATCCATTTAGCGACATCAGTGAGCTGGGCAAATATTTCATCACCCCACGACTGAAGACTACGCTGTGTATTATTAAAGTTAAGCATTAGCCCTTCTTCTCGACCTTGATTGACTACTGTGTCTAGGTTTTCAGTACTGCGTGCTTGTTCTTTCCAATCCATTGGAGCTGAATCTTTTAATAAACAATACGTTAAAAACACATCTAAAAAGTGAATTTGCTCAATATCAATACCCACTTCGCTAAATGGGTTAACGTCTAAAGCGCGAATTTCTACATATTCAATGCCTGCTCGAAGCAATGCATCCGTTGGCGTTTCGCCACTTTTAGCATTACGCTTAGGACGAATTGGTGAGTAAAATTCGTTTTCAATCTGCAGAATATTTTTATTTAATTGTTTAGGGTTTTCACTCTTATAGTCATCAAGATCACCATAAATTTCTGATGGTGTGTTGATTGCTTTTTTAAGACCTGCAACATATTCATCTAACGAGTTATACATTACACGTAGTGACGACTGGGCGCTATTTGTATAACCTAAATTGCCTAAACGCAGTGCCGTACCAACTTCTAAGTAAAGCGTACCTTTACCTAGTTTTTTAAATGGTAAATCGGTTTTTCGACCTTGTAAAAATGAGTTACATAATGCTGGTGATGCACCAAACATGTAACTTATTAGCCATAGTTCGCGTTTAAAGTTACGAATAAGCGCTAAATAACCTTCTGAAATAAAATCTTGAAGGCTTGCATCGCTTTTTTGTAACGAATGAAGCGATTGCCAAAGCGTATCTGGGAACGAAATATTAAAGTGAACGCCTGCAATTGCTTGCATCATACTCCCGTAGCGATTTTTTAATCCTTCACGGTATAGTGTTTTCATTTTGCCTGTATTAGAACTACCAAATTGAGCTAAAACAATATCATCTTGATGCTCAATAAAGCACGGCATACTGATAGGCCAAAGCAGTTCATCGTCCATCTTTTCTAGAGTGAACTTTTGAAGGTCTTTTAATTGTTTAAGAGTTTGCGTTGACGACTCACTAACTGGAGTAATAAATTCAAGTAAAGATTCAGAAAAATCAGTTGTGATATGGCCATTAGTTAACGCACTGCCCACCCCTTTTGGATGGCCTTTAGGTGATATAGCACCATTCTCTTGTATTCTTAGTGACTCTCGCTCTATGCCACGTTTAATGCCTTTAACTGCATGTTGGTGCTCATCTACTGATAACGCTTCAAGTGCGTTAGCTAAATCATGTGTTGTCAAAAAATCTTTCCTCGGGCCACGTGGCTTAATCATAAGGTTATGGGGGCTAATTACTTAGACTCAAGATGAATACCAATTTTATTGAAAATATGATCATTATATCGCGTTAAATAACGCCCTCACTGCGTTAAAAATTATTCATATAGAACAACTATATGTCATAATTTTCGCCTTGTTATTGTGCTATTTTCTTAGCGCTATAATAGATCATTCATTTAATGCAACTGGAATAAATTGCTAAGAACAATATAACTTTTCAAATCTAATAATTATTTGCCCACTTTATACATGCGCTTAATATGACCAACATCATTATATTAAGTCGTAATATTGCCATTGCTATGTGCATTATACAAATGCTTTAAATACGTATTTAATTATAAATCAAATAAGTAAAATATCAGCCTATAGTAATAGACCGGAACTTATACAAAATCAGTTCAATTTAGCTGCCTGGTATTTAAACTTGATCTAGATCAATAAATACAATCATTTGTCTTATGAGCATAGACGGAAAGACGCTATTTTTTGCTTTGTAGTGTGTAAGCAATATAATGACTGCAACAATAAAGGATGATAATAAACACAATGCACAATGATAAAAGCTTAAAAAATGAAGAAGTATACTTTGATGAATCACAAGAGCTGGTTTCTACTACTGACCTTAAAGGTGTAATAACATACGTCAATCAAGCGTTTTGTGCTGTTGCAGGATATAGCGCACAAGAGCTTATTGGTCAGCATCATAATATTGTTCGTCACCCTGATATGCCAAAAACAGCCTTTAAAGAAATGTGGGCAACATTAAAACAAGAACACTCATGGCGCGGTATGGTTAAAAACCGCTGTAAAGATGGCCGCTATTACTGGGTAGATGCCTTTGTAACCCCAATTTTTGAAAATGGCCGACTTGTTGGTTATCAATCTGTAAGAACCAAAGCAAGCTCTCAACTTAAGCAACGTGCACAAACACTTTACAACAAATTAAATACCAACAAATCATTATTTAAACTGCGAGAACACACCGCAATAAGGCAAAGCATTACTTTTATATGCTTGTTATTTTGGCTGATTTTTATTGCTGTTGCGGCATCAATCACCATTGCTGCAATTAGCCTATTTATTTGTGCCTTAGTTATTGTGCTAAATTATGACGAACTCATTGTTACCCCTAAAATATTACGCGAACAAAAAGCAAAAGCCGATTCAATCTCTCGCTATATTTACAGCGGCTACACACCGCACAGTGTAAGTGATTATAGAGAGCAAATGCTAAGCGCAAAACTACGCACGGTTCTTGGTCGTATGAAAGACTCAACATTAAGCTTTAATGGCATCGCGACTGATTTAGACAAACAATCAACACTCACCGAAGAAGGCATTTCTTCACAAGGGGAGCGTTTAGAGCAAATTGCATCAGCGATGACCCAAATGAGCTCTACCATTGGTGAAATATCAGTAAATACAGCTCAAACAGCTGATAAAGTGAATAACACCCATCAAAGTTGCTCAGAGATAAAAGACCACATTGCAGATAATAGTAAAATGGTATCTGACTTAGCTTCTCAAGTAGAACAAGCAGCAAATACAGCCACCAGCTTAGCCTCTGAAGCAGATAAAATTGGTAAGGTAATGAGTGAAATAGAGGGAATTGCCGATCAAACTAACTTACTTGCTCTTAATGCAGCGATTGAAGCAGCTAGAGCAGGAGAACATGGTCGAGGCTTTGCAGTAGTCGCCGATGAGGTAAGGACTCTTTCGTCACGCACTCAAAATGCTACGACGCAAATCCATAGTTCTATTAAAGAAATACAAGACACTTTATTTAGCTGGTCCAAAGTAATGCAAAGCACTAAAGAACAAGCCGATAACTGTGTTTTGACAACCGATAAAACCCAAGTTGAGTTAGAGGGTATTTTTATCCAAATCAGTGAAATATCTCACTTGGCAATACAAATATCATCCGCTGCAGAAGAGCAACAAATGGTTAGTAACGATATTAGTAATAATGTTTCGCAAATTAAAGGCTTCGGTGATAACAACTTAAGTTTAAGCTTTAATGTGGCAAAAGGTGCTGCTGAACTTGTTGAAGGTTCACGTAGGGTGAGCGATTTATTACTAACTTTTAAAGTTTAACAAAAATAAAAAAGCCGCTATTTTAGCGGCTTTAGAGTTTAATTATTTACAATCAGCGTTTGGTAAATACCAAAGAGTCGTCATTTGCATCAATAACAATCACGCTACCTGGTATGTAGTCCCCATTAAGTAGCTTTTGTGCTAGCGGATTTTCAATCGTTTGCTGAATAGCACGCTTAAGCGGGCGTGCACCGTAGACAGGATCAAACCCACTTGCTGCAATTCGCTCAAGTGCAGCATCGCTTATTTCAAGCAGATACCCCATCTCTGTTAAACGCTCACGTAATTTCATTAACTGAATACCGGCTATTTCTTTTATATGCTCGTTTGCTAACGGGTGGAATACAACAGTCTCGTCAATACGGTTAATAAATTCAGGTCTAAACTCATTAATCAATACTTCCATTACTTTAGCTTTAAGGGTCGTATAGTCATTATTACCCGCTTGTTCTTGGATAATATCTGAGCCTAAATTTGATGTCATGATAATAACAGTATTTTTAAAATCAACAGTCCTACCTTGTCCGTCAGTTAATCGGCCATCATCTAACACTTGCAGTAAAATGTTAAACACATCTGGGTGTGCTTTTTCTATTTCATCAAGCAATATAACTGAGTAAGGTTTACGACGAACAGCTTCTGTTAAATAACCGCCCTCTTCATAACCCACATAACCTGGAGGTGCGCCCACTAGGCGGGCAACTGAGTGCTTTTCCATAAACTCAGACATGTCGATACGCACCATGGCATCTTCGGTATCAAACATAAAACCAGCCAATGCTTTTGTAAGCTCGGTTTTACCCACACCTGTTGGACCTAAAAACAAGAAAGAACCAATTGGGCGATTAGGATCTGCAAGTCCTGCACGTGAGCGTCTTATTGCGTTAGCAACAGCAACGACCGCTTCATCTTGCCCTATTACTTTACTGTGTAACTTATCTTCCATTTGCAGCAGCTTTTCACGCTCACCTTGTAGCATTCTTGCAACAGGAATACCTGTCCAGCGAGATAAAATTTCAGCAATTTCATCCTCACCTACTTGGTTTTTAAGCAGAGTCATTTCTTGCATTTCGGCTTGTGAGGCTAAATCAAGTTTTCGTTCAAGCTCTGGAATTCGCCCATATTGCAGCTCTGACATACGCTGTAAATCACTTGCTCTTCGCGCTACATCTAAATCTAATCTTGCTTGTTCAAGTTCGGCTTTAATTACTTGTGTACCTTGAAGCGATGCTTTTTCAGCATTCCAAATTTCGTCTAGCTCACGATATTGCCCATCAAGGTCGGTGATCAACTCTTGCATTTCAGTGCGACGTTTTTGACTCGCCTCATCTTTTTCTTTAGCAAGTGCATTATCTTCTAATTTTAATTGAATAATACGACGCTCAAGCTTGTCTAACGACTCTGGTTTTGAATCAATTTGTAATCGAATTGAAGAACCCGCTTCGTCTATTAAATCAATTGCTTTATCTGGTAACTGACGATCGCTAATGTAGCGGTGAGATAACTGCGCCGCAGCAACAATCGCGGGATCAGTAATTTCTACTGAATGATGTAGCTCATATCGCTCTTTTAAGCCACGCAATATTGCAATGGTATCTTCAACCGACGGCTCTTCAATGAGTACCTTTTGGAATCGACGCTCAAGTGCTGCGTCTTTCTCTATATATTTACGGTATTCATCAAGCGTGGTTGCGCCAACACAGTGTAACTCACCGCGTGCTAAAGCAGGTTTTAGCATATTACCCGCATCCATTGCGCCATCACTTTTGCCTGCACCCACAATAGTGTGTATTTCATCAATAAATAAAATGACTTGGCCTTCTTCTTTAGCCAATTCGTTTAACACTGATTTTAAACGCTCTTCAAATTCACCGCGATATTTAGCGCCCGCAACTAGTGCTCCTAAATCAAGCGATAAAACACGTTTGTTTTTTAATCCTTCGGGTACTTCACCATTAATAATACGCTGTGCTAAACCTTCTGCTATTGCTGTTTTACCAACACCTGGTTCACCGATTAATACAGGGTTATTTTTAGTGCGCCGTTGTAGTACTTGAATCGTGCGGCGAATTTCGTCATCTCGACCTATTACAGGATCAAGCTTACCTTGCTCTGCTCGCTCAGTTAGATCAATGGTGTACTTTTCAAGCGCTTGACGTGTTTCTTCGGCGTTTGGATCATCAACTTTTTGACCGCCGCGAATCGCTTTAATTGCAGTTTCAATTTTAGTCGAGGTAATATTTAACGATCTGAATATATCGCCAAGTGGACCTTTATCATCGCATGCCGCCAGTACAAACAATTCACTTGAAATGTATTTGTCTTTGCGTTTTTGTGCATACTTGTCACATAGGTTAATAAGTGAAGCCATATTATTTGATAGCTGTACGTCGCTACCTACGCCTTCTACTTTAAATAGTTTTTCTATTTCTTGAGAAAGCTTGGTGTTAAGTTCATCTGCGCTAACCCCCGTTTGTGCAAATAACGCGCGCACACTGGAGCCGCTTTGCTGCAGTAATGAATACATTAAATGTACGGGTTCAATAAATTGATGATCGCGGCCAAGGGCTAGCGATTGCGCATCAGAAAGCGCAGATTGAAATTTACTTGTAAATCTATCTAAACGCATGGTGTTACCTATTAAATAATCTAATTGCTTAATTAATGGGTATGTTTAGGTGTTTGTTCAAGGTGTAGGGGGAAATATAATGATTAAAGATGTGAATTACTTGCGCCAGATCAAACTTGCCATGCGTCCGGTTTGTCCATCTCGCCGGTAAGAAAAAAATAAGTCACTTTGAGAGACTGTGCAGTAGTCGCCACCCGTAATATTTTTAACGCCTTGCTGGGTAAGTAAAGTACGCGCAATACCATAGATATCAGCAAGATATTTACCATTAGTTTGTAGTGTAAATGCTTGAACAAATGAAGAAGACCTTTTTTGAAATAACTCAAACACTTCAGATCCAACCTCAAATTGAGTTGGTCCAATTGCAGGCCCTAGCCAAGCATTTATATTTTCATACTTTGAGCTAAAACATTCTAAAGTATTTTTAATAATTCCCTGCTCAAGCCCTCGCCAGCCACCATGTATAGCTGCAACTTCATTCTCATCATCACTCACTAATAAAATAGGTAAGCAATCGGCAGTCATTATAGCCAAAGGTTGGTTTAATAACTGAGTATAAAGCGCATCAGCATTATGTAACTTTTTAGAGTCAAAATATTCATCAACAATAACAACATCAGAGCTATGAACTTGATTTAGCCACACGGCAGGTTTAGGTAAGAGCTTGGTTAATAGTGAGCGGTTTTTTGATACATCACTTTTATTATCACCAACATGGTATCCCAAATTAAAACTTTTAAATGGGGTTTTTGAAACACCACCTCCACAAGTAGTACTTAACGTTCCTACTTTATGAAGGTTTTGCCATGTCGCTGACAATAAGTGCATTATCTATCGATATCAGGATTAGCTTTAGTATCTTCACGTAGTGCATGTGTCATAGCAACCATATCGTCAGGGATAGGAGCTTGCCATGTCATCATTTCACCGGTGATTGGGTGCGCAATACTTAATTTTACAGCATGCAGTGCTTGGCGTCTAAAGCTACGGAGTAACTCAAATAACTCAGGTGTTGCACCTTTAGGTGGACGCGGACGGCCGCCATAAGATTGATCGCCAATTAGCGGATGATTTAAATGTGCCATATGCACACGAATTTGGTGAGTACGACCTGTTTCTAAACGCAAACGTAAACGAGTATGAGCACGAAATTTTTCAGCAACACGGTAATGTGTAATTGCCGGCTTACCCATTTCATGTACGGCCATATGCGTACGCTGCGTAGGATGGCGGCCAATTGCTTTTTCAACCATACCACCAGCAGTCATGGTGCCATTACACAGTGCTTCATATTCACGAGTGAAATTTTCGCGCTTTTGTAGTGCTTTTACCAAATGCGTTTGGGCCTGAATCGTTTTAGCTACAACCATTAAACCGGTCGTGTCTTTATCTAAACGATGCACAATACCTGCGCGAGGCACGTTAATTATTTCAGGGTAGTAATGTAGCAATGCGTTTAGCACTGTTCCATTAGGGTTACCCGCACCAGGATGAACCACTAGGCCCATTGGTTTATTAATTACCAAAATATCATCGTCTTCATAAACAATGTTTAATTTGATATCTTGTGCTTCGTATTCGCGTGGTGCTTCAATTGTTGTTTCAACACTTACAACTTCACCACCTAGTAGTTTTTCGCGTGGAGTGTTGAAAATTTCACCGTCTACAGTGATTTTATCATCCAAAATCCACGTTTTTATACGAGAACGTGAATAATCAGGGAACAATTGTGCTAATACTTGGTCTAGACGTTTACCACCTAATTCGGTTGGAACGTCGGCTTGAAGAGAAATTTGCTCTGACATTAGTAACTTTACCCAATTTACCAGTGCAAGCTTTGCTCGACTGGGTTAGAATCGCTTTTAATAAAAGCATAATATAATACGCATAGTTTACTCGGTTTTACCGACTTGGCCTAGCCGAAGACATCGAAGGTAACAAATAAAATGATAAATAAAATAGGGAAACGTGCATTTGCCATTGTTTTTTCAGTTTCTGTACTTAGTTTAGGCGCTTGTTCGTCTGCTCCAGACCAAGAAGACATTCAACGTGTACCGAATAAGTCTGCACACGCTTTATATGAAGATGCAAAAGAAACGCTAGATTCTGGTTTATATGCTCGTGCAATTGAACTTTTGAGTGCAATAGACTCTCGCTACCCGTTTGGCCCATTCTCTAAGCAAGTACAAATGGACTTAGTCTATGCACATTATCAATCAGGTAATACTGAACAAGCACTTGCAACCATTGACCGCTTTATTCGCTTAAACCCAAATCATAAAGATTTAGACTACATGTATTACATGCGTGGTTTAGTAAACATTAAAGCAGATAAAAATGCGTTCCAAGAGTACTTTGGTGTAGATAGAGCCGACCGTGATGCTAACCGTACTCGTGTTGCATTTACAGATTTATCGACATTAGTAAAACGTTTTCCTAAAAGTGATTACGCGCCTGAAGCTAAGCGTCGTTTAGTTTGGCTTTTAAACCGTATGGCACGTTATGAATTAAAAGTAGCAACTTACTATTACGAACGTGAAGCTTATTTAGCTGCTGCTAATAGAGGTAAGTTTGTTGTTGAGCATTATTCACAAAGCAGTTACTTAGATCCCGCGCTTGAAATGATGGAGAAAAGTTACGACCAATTAGGTTTAACTGAGCTTAGTGAACACGCAAAGCAAACACGAAAACTAAATAAAAGAACTAAATAAAAGCACTAAATAAAAAAGGCGCTTACTAAGCTGTCTCTTGATCACAAGTCTGACTCAAGAGATTTTGCTAAATCGTAGCCTTCCAGGATGGCTTGTAACTTAAGCCATCCTTGCCATAACACTTTCACAGATGCACGCCCTGTGCGCTTGG
>NZ_JACJDW010000062.1:0-8785 GCF_014163745.1 Pseudoalteromonas sp. SR44-2
GCCTGGTGATAACATCAAGATGACAGTAACTCTAATCGCACCAATCGCGATGGATGAAGGTCTTCGTTTTGCTATCCGTGAAGGTGGTCGTACTGTAGGTGCTGGTGTTGTAGCAACTATCGTAGAGTAATAATTAACTTTTAAGTTAATTGTTAGAAAAAGGTCACCCAGGTGGCCTTTTTTAATGCCTGAAGAAAAGTGTCATATAAGGTGGTGCTCTTACCTTAGGCGTAGGTGCTTTGTAGCAACGATCAAAGAGTAATAATTAACTTTTAAGTTAATTGTTAGAAAAAGGTCACTCAGGTGGCCTTTTTTAATGCCTGAAGAAAAGTGATTTGCTCCTAGGTATAGAATTATTGCCGTAGCTTGGGTTGAGTTTTACGAAACCCGAGGGGGAAATAGTAGCGAAGATAACTGTGCTGTTAAATATAAAAAAGCACGGCTAGGCCGCGCTTATATTGAGTTAGCTCTTGGTCTTTTAGCCAATTACTAATATATGATAAAAGCTTTAGTGTTTCTTCGCATACTCTTGCGCTTGTTTTAAAACTCTTAATAAATTGCCACTTAAAATCTTTTTAATATCTTTGTCGCTGTAATCTCTATCCATTAAACCTTGGACAAGATTTGGGTAGCTAGATACATCTTTTAAGCCGATAGGTAATGAATCGCCAACTCCATCATAATCAGAGCCAATACCTACATAATCAATACCAATTAGCTCAACTACGTGATCAATATGGTCAAGTACTTGCTCAAGACTTGCAAATGGATACGGATTTTTAGCACGGTACGCAGCATCAAAATCTTTACTTAACTTAGTACCTTCTTTTTTAGCTGACTCTTTTGTACTTTTTAATTGCTTGCCCCAGCTACCTGCTTTAGCGGTAACAAAGCTTGAGCCAAAATTGATTTGAATAACACCGCCATTTTCCTTCAGCGCTAATAGCATATCGTCATTCATATTACGCTCAAAGCCAGGCGTGTATTTACGAAGTGATGAATGAGAGGCAATTACTGGCGTTTTAGAGAGCTCCATAACCTGATAAAACGCATCATCAGAAATATGCGATACGTCAATTAGCATGCCTATATTATTCATTTCAGTGACAAGCTTTTTACCAAATGGGCTTAAGCCTTTCCATTTACGGCGTATATCGTAAGACGAATCCGAAATATGATTGCTTTGCGAGTGCGCTAGCGTGATGTAACGAATGCCACGGTCGTAAAAGTGCTGAAGGTTTTTCATATCACCTTCGATTGGAGAGCCATTTTCCATACCCATGGCTATAGACAGCTTACCTTGTTTAAATTGCTCTTCAATATCAGAGCTTGAGCTAGCAATAGCAAACTTATCGGGTGCGCGCTGGACTATGGCTTCCATACTATCAATCATTTGATTGGCTAGCTGGTAGCTTTTTCCTTTACCCTCAAACTCTAAATGCGCAGGAATATAAATCGACATAAATGGGGCGTTTAAACCGCCTTTTACAGCGCGAGGATAGTCAAAATCGCCATCACTAGTTGCTTTGGTTACATCAACCCAGCTTTCGTGAATTCGATAAGGTACGTCAATATGGGTATCAATTAAAATGGTATCTTTAGCGAGTTTAATTGCCTTATCAGATGCTGTTATTGTTTGTTCTGCTTGGGCTTGGCTAGTTAAAGCTAGTGATATGGCTACCACTAGAGTGCTGAGTTTTATCATGTTTTGGCTCTTTGGGTAAAAAGCCATTGTGTACGTTCAATTCAAAAGTTACAAGTACTACGCCCTAATCAAACGACTGTGCTTGATGCTCTTCACTTTGCAGCGCTTTAAACTCACCTTTTGAAATTATAGTTACAGACTCGTGTAATTCTGAGAAAAACACCATCGCTTCGCCATTTTTAAGCTGCAGCTTTACTTGGCTTACTTTAGATTCGATGCTTGCTTCTACTTCGCCATAATCGGTACCTTCGCGTAATACATAGCTTTCGATTAAGTTATAAAGAGTGTCTTGATCGAGTTGTTCAAAAGGGATAATCATTACTGCTTGTTACTCGCTTTATTTAATATGTGTTGGCCAAAATAATACGGCACGGCTTTCTCTAACCAAAATACAGGTTTAAAAGGGTTGTTACCGCTAATAAAACCTACATGGCCGCCTTTCTCTGAGACGCACAGCGTAACATGCTCACTGACATCTTGCCTACTCGGTACGGCTTTAATAGAGAGCATGGGGTCGTCTTTAGCGTGAATAATAAGCGTAGGAATAGCGATGTCTTTT
The DNA here is from genome assembly GCF_014163745.1 of Pseudoalteromonas sp. SR44-2. Classification (NCBI taxonomy): domain Bacteria; kingdom Pseudomonadati; phylum Pseudomonadota; class Gammaproteobacteria; order Alteromonadales; family Pseudoalteromonadaceae; genus Pseudoalteromonas; species Pseudoalteromonas sp. SR44-2. The sequence goes on from NZ_JACJDW010000062.1 coordinate 2,265, forward strand.
AAATACGGCATAGCACTGGCTTTACGGTAGTAATCGTGTGCGTTTTCAAAACCGTGTAACGGTGCTGTAAGTTGGTTATCAAACTCTAATAAATCATCAATATTCATTAATTGATCGGTAGTTATAGGAATTTGCTGCTTAATTTGCGGCAATTTACGTTGCATCGACTTTTTCATTCGATCGAGCAGATATTTTTGGTAAATTTTACCTAAGCTTTTACGAATAACATCGCTCGATGACGACAAATCATAAGGAGCAGATACCACTGCAGCTGCATTGAGCGGGCAGTTTGTATTCTCTTCGCCTAAGTACTTAGCAAGCACATTACCACCAAGCGAAAAGCCTACGGCAACCATCGCTCTATTTGGGTATTGCTGCTTTAAATGATTAATAAAAAAAGCTAAATCGGCGGTGTCACCGCTGTGATAAGCACGTGGTAGGCGATTTACTTCGGTTGAGCAATTTCTAAAGTGCATAAGCACAACTGCATAACCTTGTTTTTTTAATGCCTTCATCATGCCTTTGGCATAAAAGCTATTTATATTGCCCTCAAGGCCGTGCAAAACAACGGCTAGTGGTGCGGTTTCATTATGTGGAAGTGACCATGCAAGCTCAATAAAGTCACCATCAGGTGTATCAAGTTGCTCAAGTTCGTAGGACGTATTGTGAAATGGGCGGAAAAAACGCGGCATTATGGTCTGAACGTGACGATTGGTCATCCACCATGCTGGTTTGAACTGAGAGATCATGTTTGTACTACGCACTTTGTATTAAACGAAAAGCTAGTGTATCAAATTTTTCGCTTCAGAAAATAAAAAGCGCCTAACTAGTAAACTAATAAGGCGCTTTAGTGCGTCGTGCTTAATTTTGTTCGGGAATTTCTGCGTCATGTATTTTTTTCAAAAAGAAAAAAGCAAAAAATATACACAAAGAAACAACGATGGTTAAAAATCCAAAAGACATAAATAAAACTGGATCTGTAAAAAAGTCTCTAAAGAATACGTTCATGAGTTGCTCCCCTCGTTGTTGATGGGTTAATCATAGGCTGCGTTTGCAGGTCGCAACGTGATCGAGATCAAGTTATTTTTCTAAGCAACTGTAGGAGTGACGCTAAGTTGATTTAGATCATGTTTTAAGGGTTGGTAAGTTATTATCACTGAGAGCTAAGAGAGTTTTTTCTTAAAATAGTGAGCTGATCGTAACTCATGTTTTTTCACTTTATTTAAAAGCGTAGCGCTTTAAACTTTTTTGAGTAAACCACTTAAAGATTTTTTGCACAAAGAGAAAAGAATGAGAAGTAAATGCGGGGAGATCAATGAACTACTTGAGCTGTACTAGCTCAGACTTGATCTGACAGTTCCCCATTTTCACCTGGGTAATTTAGTTTGTTTTCCTCTAAAAGCGAAGCGTCTCTTAACCTCTTTGTGAGTAATTACTTGAAGTTTTTTTGCACAAAGAAAAGAGTATAAAAAGTGGAGGAGGCTACAAAAACTAACACCCTAAGTGGCTTTCACATATAGCTCAATGTTGTTTGGCTCTGAAAGTTTGACTAATTCAAGCTCATTTACCGTTTCAATCAACATATGTTGCTGTTGTTTTTCAAGCTTCAGCTCAGCGCTTAGCAACTCTGCACGTATTGTGGCGTAATCACTTATCGCATTCTGGTTAGCTTTTAAATAGCTACGAGCGGCGCGCAGAGGTTGTAATGCGTGAGTATCAAACTCACTAATTGCGTCTATTAACTCATTTAACTGTTGGGTATTAACACTTAAATTTAATGAGTCTAAATAAAGCAGTAATAAGCATAAATTAACGTTTTTTCCTTGCTGGTTTTGTAGTGCCAGCAGGGTTGTCTGTTGATCAGGTTTTGCGTACAAAGTGCACGCAAATTGCCAAAAATGATCGCTATTGAGCAAGTTCATCGGCGAATGCCTGCTCTTTTTCTTCCATTTCTTCAAGTGCCATAAGTAACTCTTCTTCAACGTCGTTAAGTTTAGGCGTAAGGGTTGCTTGCTTGGCTAATAACTCTTTAAGCTTGGCTTTGTTGTCGTCGTTGTAGAGTTCGTTATCACCTAAGGTCACTTCAACTTCACTTAATTCAGCGGTAAATTTATCGAGTTGCTTTTCAAGCTTTTCAATTTGCTTTTTAAGTGGCTGAGTGGCCTTTCTAAACTCAGCCTCTAAGCGTTTTTGCTCTTTACGGTTAACACCCGGATTTGCTTTAGGCTCGTCGCTTTGCTGCGCTTTAACCGCTTCTTTATTGGCATTGAGTAACCACTGGTAATACGCATCTAAGTCGTAACCAAACTGGGTTACTTTGCCGTCATCTACTAAGTAAAACTCATCGGCGGTATTTTTAAGCATGTGGCGGTCGTGTGATACGGTAACCATGGCGCCTTCAAAGCCTTGCAGTGCCATAACAAGTGCATGGCGCATTTCTAAATCAAGGTGGTTTGTAGGCTCATCGAGAAGCAGCAGGTTTGGCTTTTGATATACCAACATGGCAAGTACTAAACGTGCTTTTTCGCCGCCCGAAAAAGGGGCTACAGGTTCAAGTGCTTTATCGCCAATAAAGGCGAAACCACCTAAAAAGTCACGTAGTGATTGCTCAGTGGCTTTTGGGTCGAGGCGTTGTAAGTGCATTATTGCACTGGCTTTTAAATCAAGAGATTCAAGTTGATGCTGCGCAAAGTAACCAATATTTAATCCGTGATGCTGAACAACTTCGCCCGCTTGCGGCTCTAAATCACCAGAAAGCAGTTTAATTAACGTTGATTTACCTGCGCCATTTCGACCTAATAAAGCAATTCGGCTGCCTGGTACAAGGTTTAGCTCTATATTATTTAAAATAGTGACGTCACCATAACCCGCTTTGGCTTTATCTATTGTCATTAGTGGGTTTGGCAATGCTTTTGGCTCTGCAAACTCAAAGTTAAACGGCGAGTCGGCATGCGCTGGCGCTAGTTTTTCCATGCGTTCAAGTGCTTTCACACGGCTTTGTGCTTGTTTAGCTTTACTGGCTTTTGCTTTAAAGCGCGTTATAAACTGCTCAAGGTGCGCAATTTGATCTTGTTGCTTATCAAACATTGCTTGTTGTTGTAGTAAACGCTCTGCTTTTTGGCGTTCAAACTGCGAGTAGTTACCTTTGTAAACGTTGATAAGTTGCTTATCTACGTGCCAAATTTGATCAACCACCGCATCTAAAAACTCACGGTCATGCGATATAAGTACAAGGGTGCCGGTGTAAGCGCGTAAAAAGCGTTCAAGCCAATAAACAGCATCTAAATCAAGGTGGTTTGTTGGCTCATCGAGTAATAGTAAATCGGCGTCGCGTATTAATGCTTGGGCAAGGTTTAAACGCATACGCCAACCACCAGAGAACGAGCTTACAGGGTTTTCTATTAGATTATTAGCAAAGCCTAAGCCGTGTAATAGCTCACCTGCGGTTGATTCAATGCTATAGCCTTTAATGTTTTCAAGCTGAATATGTACTTTGGCCTGTGTGTCGCCATCGTTGTTTTTCTCGGCCTCACGCAGTGCTATACGCATTGCGTAATATTCTGGGTGGCCTTGAAGTACATAATCAATCGCGCTTATTTCAAGTGCAGGTGTCTCTTGCTTAACAGAGGCGATAGACCAATCTTTTGGAATGCTGCAGTTACCGGCATCTAGTTGTAGTTCTGATTTTAGTAAACCAAATAACGTTGATTTTCCACAGCCATTAGCGCCAACAAGGCCTACTTTGTGTTCTGGAAATAACGTAGCTGATGCGTTTTTTAATAAGGCTTTACCGCCACGAAGTAGTTCTATTTCTGAGATTTGGATCATGAATGCGTTACTTTGCTGTGCCCTTGTTAAGTTGGCGCTATCATAACATAGAACTTAATACTCTTATCAAGCGTATCAACAAGTGAAGTTATACGATAAAATGACAGCAGTTCAAACCACAGGAAAAATGTTGTGAGACAAAAGAAGCGATTTATTGCTGGTGCATCGTGCCCTGACTGCAAAGCCATGGATACCATGATGCTATACAGAGAACATGATGTTGAAAAAGTAGAGTGTGTTGAGTGTGGTCATAAAATGGCGCAACCCGATAACGCTGTTCAGGCGTCTACTCGCCAATTTGAACAAGTAATTGGTGTATTTAAACCGGGCGACTAACCCGGTTTTTTATTGCCTAATTTTTACCGGTTTTAGTAATGCGGTGGAGGCGGCTCAGGTACTTCAGACATCATAGACGATGATGACTGAGACTCTTTAATTTTTTCTGCTAGCAGCTCGGTTTGGCGTTTCATTTTTGCTAACAGCTGTTGGTGCACTTTTATTTCATCATTTAAGACTTCAATCGTTTCGTCTTGAAAAGCCACTTTGGCTTCAAGTTCCATTAAGCGATGTTCAATTGTGTTCATTATTCTCTCGTATAATAAATCGCTCTGCGATACCGCTGGAGCTTTCGGTTAACAACGACTTACCGTTATCTGTAAATGTCACATCTAGCACCACCGCCGATTTAGGCTTACTGCCTTCGCGCGGGGTAACCTGCCAAGTTTGAATTTTTTCACCGCTTGGTATTTGCCACAAATCAACGCGCTTATTTGGCGAGCCGGTTGCAAGCAAAGTGCCTTGTTCGTTAAAGCGCACAGCAGTAAAAATTTTCTGACGCGCAATATACTTCAGTTTACTCACAAGATCACCTGTAGTCAGCTTCCATACATTTGCTTGTGCCATACTATCGGCCGTAAACGCATAGCGACCTTGTGGATCGAGCGTCACTTGGGTAACACGCGTTGGGTGATTAAAACGATGAATTACTTGCCCTGTACGTGTATCCCAAAAGTAAGCAACATAATCGTTAGAGCCACTTAAGGCGTAGCGTCCGTTAGGTGATAGGTCAACGGTGTTAACTTTATCTTGATGACCTAAAAACTCAATACGACGTCCGGTTTCTAGGTTTACAAATACGACAACGCCGTCGCTACGGCCGTATAAAACACTACGGCCTTGATTGCTAATGGTAATATCGCGAATACTGGCTTTTTGTATTTTGTAATAACCTTTATTTTTGCCTGTGGTTATATCCCACACAGCAAAGGTGGTTTTTTCGGCGGTAACAGCCACGCTGTTATCAAAAGCAATAGCAACAGCGTACACTAGGCTGTCTTGTGACTGCTGCTGAAACCATTGGTATTTTAGCACCTGCTGTTGATTATCCCACAGGGCGACCCCATGGTTGATAGAGGAGATCAAACTGTATTTACCATCGTTTGAAACTGTTGATGAAAACGCACCTTGTGCAGCATGTTCGTAACTTGCTACAGCGTGTTGTTTTTTATCGGTACAGGCGATGGCTAAAAAACAGCTAAATACGATTAAAAAAGTACGAAATATCGACATATTACAGGTATTTCCCCTTAACTCTTAGTGACTGAGAGGTTAGACTAGGACGCGTTAAATGCCTAGGTTGTTTGTCTAATCACTGGATATGTTTTTAGTTTAGCTAACAATATGGAATCTAGTCATTAAACAAGCAGCCTATCATGTGGGCCGTTAATCTTTCACTAGTAATAATACATTAAAATGACAACTGCAAAGTGTGTCGGAGATTTAAAATGAAAAAGACGATTAGATTGTCATTGATTGCAGCGTCAGTTTTAGCGCTTACAGCTTGTAATCAAGAAGCAAAAAAAGAACAAGCTGAAGTTAAATTAGACACTGTAGAACAGCAACAAGCATACGGTATTGGTGCATCTGTAGGTAACTTTTTAAATAAAGACCTAGCAGACAAAACAGAAATTGGTATTGAACTAGACCAAGCACTTCTAATCCGTGGTTTTGAAGATGCACTTGCTGGTAATGCAAAAATTGATGAAGAAAAAATTCGCGAAGTATTAACTGCACTAGATACATCAGTACGTACTAAGCAAGAAGAAAAAGCAAAAGTAGAGTCTGAAAAAAGTAAAGAAGCAGGCGCTAAATACCTAGCTGACAACGCTAAAAAAGAAGGCGTTACTGTAACTGAGTCTGGCCTACAGTACGAAGTACTTAGCGAAGGCGATGGCGAAAAGCCAGTAGCAACTGATGTAGTTAAAGTTCACTACAAAGGTACTTTATTAGACGGTACTGAGTTTGATAGCTCATATGCACGTAACGAACCGACAACTTTCCCTCTTAACCGCGTAATTGCGGGTTGGACTGAAGGTTTACAACTTATGTCAGTGGGTTCTAAGTACAAGTTCACTATTCCTTCAGAACTTGCTTACGGCGACCGTGATTTAGGTAAGATTCCAGCTAATTCAACACTTGTATTTGAAGTTGAATTACTTGAAATTCAAAATGAAGAAGCACCTGCAGAACAATAAGCTTATTGTGTAAATGCAAAAAGGGACCTTAGGTCTAATGCCGATCAGTTAAGAAAATGACCGGTTGACCGATCCAAGCGATCATGCAAAATCCGTAGTTAGGAAACTAACTACGGATTTTTTGTGAATATAGAACAAGCACTGCAAGCAACACTTGAA
>NZ_JACJDW010000063.1:0-7108 GCF_014163745.1 Pseudoalteromonas sp. SR44-2
TGATAGCTGATAGCTGATAGCTGATAGCTGATAGCTGATAGCTGATAGCTGATAGCCAAAGAATATTTTACTAAATTATTTAATCAAGGACTTTATAAGCTTGTTATTGAGGAAATAACAAGTGGCGGAGTGGACGGGACTCGAACCCGCGACCCCCGGCGTGACAGGCCGGTATTCTAACCAACTGAACTACCACTCCGCAGTGGTATGTGCATGGGGTAATGCACTTACTAATTTTAATCATGATATCAAATGGCGGAGTGGACGGGACTCGAACCCGCGACCCCCGGCGTGACAGGCCGGTATTCTAACCAACTGAACTACCACTCCGCAGAGATATCATTATACTTGTTATTACTTAATTTGTTGGCGGAGTGGACGGGACTCGAACCCGCGACCCCCGGCGTGACAGGCCGGTATTCTAACCAACTGAACTACCACTCCAGCATACAAATTTTGTAATATAACATTGTTTAAATAGTTGGCGGAGTGGACGGGACTCGAACCCGCGACCCCCGGCGTGACAGGCCGGTATTCTAACCAACTGAACTACCACTCCAGCGCATATTTAAACTGTTATTTTTTCTTATTGGCGGAGTGGACGGGACTCGAACCCGCGACCCCCGGCGTGACAGGCCGGTATTCTAACCAACTGAACTACCACTCCATAATAAGAATATGTTTTACAACCATACGTTGTGTAAGTGTTGGCGGAGTGGACGGGACTCGAACCCGCGACCCCCGGCGTGACAGGCCGGTATTCTAACCAACTGAACTACCACTCCAGCTTTTACTTACAAGTTTTACGAAAATGGCGGAGTGGACGGGACTCGAACCCGCGACCCCCGGCGTGACAGGCCGGTATTCTAACCAACTGAACTACCACTCCATATTTTCGTTGCTGTTTAGGTCTCCCTGACAGCGGCGTGAATAATACGAACCAACCCCTATTTCGTCAAGGGCTTTTTTGTTTTTTTATAGGTTTTTTAGTCATCTGTCATCGAAAGGTTTAAAATTTCACCTGATCTGTCATTTTTTGAGCCATTTTTACCGACTTGATTTTTTTCAGTGTCGGCAACATCACCTTCGCTTGTTTTCTTTTTCTTTAAAAAAGACAGCTTCACTTTAAATTTAATCGGTTTTTTCTGAACAAATATACGAATTAGCAACCAGCCGAGTAATAAAATGAGCGTATTGCAGCCTACAATTAAACTAATAATTGTCGATGTGGCCATTTTTTCTTCAACAGGCTCACTCTCAATCATTTTATCTGGCGTAATAATCGTTGCAGGATCAATTTCGGGCACCGCTTCTATGGGTCGCTCTATCTCAAATTTGTACGTTGGTAGCGTTGCCATAAATTCACGACCATTAATATTAGTGCCAAAAACAGACAGTTCAACACTATATCTACCCCAATCATAATTTTTAACACTAAGTTGTCGTGAGTCTTTAGCAGCAGCATCTATGGTAAACATTTGCTCTTCGTTATTGGGATAGTAGATTTTTCCCTGGATAATGACTGTTTCTGGCTTAACAATACTTGGGTCTATATTTATAGTTAACAGATGCTCGTCTGTGTCTTGCTCTGCTAACGCGACTTCGGTTACAAAAGGCGGCTCGTGCACTTCTATTGTATTTTGCACAATGCGACGCTGCAACAGAGGTGTTGCCACGTAAAGCTCTGGTGTCCATTCACCCGCAGGAAAATCTAAAGTAAACTCGCCGGTAAACACACCATCTTTAGGGCGCTCATCAAATCCTCGTCCATCGTCTTTAAATTCCGCTACTTCTTGAATGCCTGCGCCAAAGTTAGCAAAGTTTTCATTGTTGGTACTTACAAAGTCAACATTAAGGCTAACTACATCTCTAAATAGGTTTGTGTTAATTGGCTCACCGTCGTTTAGTATTTTCCCGGTGATTTTTATTGTCTCCCCCCTAAACAACATTGAAGGAAGAGGCTCTGCCTCAAGAGATATTTCGCCTAATACAACTATTCTGCTATCGGGCAAAATACTGCCTATTACTTGCCAAGGACCTGCCATAGGTTTTTTTATGGTAACTAAATCGTAGCTGAGCTCGTCAAACCAATCTAAGTTAGGGTTTTTAACTGAGTCAGTAGCAAAGTACTTACTGCCATCGGGACGCACTAAAATAACAGCAGGTGCACCTGATTTTCTAAAAAACAGCAGTGTTATTTCATCTATTTTGCTATCTATGCGAAAACGATTATCAAGTAAAGGGATCTCATTTTGATGCCCATCGCGCTTGAGCACTTCTACTTGTTTTACGCCATACGCATTGCCAGTAAATAAACTAGCGGCACATAACGCTGTCACAAAATACATCGTTTTCATTAAATCGCCTTATTCAGCGCGCCATATACATTGGCCGCCTTCTTTGTTTACAAGATCTAATCGTGCTTCGTGTGCGCTTTGCTCAGCGTCGCTTGCTCGCAGAACAACTAATGGGGCTCTATCACTATTTAAACGCTTTATACCGCCCTTCTGTTGCTCGCTGCCCTCATCTTTGTTTTGATTCAAGTTTAGCTTTGTTTGACCGCCCGTCATGGCAAGGTAAACATCGGCTAAAATCTCAGAATCCAGTAGCGCGCCGTGAAGCGTTCGTTTACCGTTGTCTACATCGTAACGACGACATAAAGCATCAAGGTTGTTCTTTTGACCTGGATGCAAGTCACGCGCCATTTTAAGCGTGTCGAGAACTTGACAAAAAGTATCTGTTTTAGGGAAGCCCTGATTAAGTAGCGCAAATTCGTTATCCATGTGGCCTATATCGAACGGCGCATTATGAATAACTAACTCTGCCCCTTCAATATAGTCGAAAAACTCTTGGGCAATTTGATGAAACAACGGTTTATCACGTAAAAATTCATTAGTGATACCGTGAACGTCTATTGCTTCTTCTTCGCTTGGGCGTTGTGGGTTTATATAAACGTGAAAGTTATTGCCTGTTAAACGGCGATTTACTAACTCCACACACCCAATTTCTATAATACGGTGCCCTTGTTTAGGGTCGATGCCGGTGGTTTCTGTATCTAAAACTATTTGTCTACGTGCCATATCGAATTTAGCCTGATTCTGGTATCTTTCTATAATCACTTTATTGTACATAAGATCAAGGTAAAACAGTGCAAAAAACCGTAGAGATTTACACCGATGGCTCATGTTTAGGTAATCCAGGCCCCGGCGGTTATGGTATTTTTATGATTTATAACGGTCACGAAAAAGAAATGAGCCAAGGTTATAAACTCACAACGAATAACCGAATGGAAATGCTCGCGGCTATTGTAGCCCTAGAATCACTCACTCGAGAATGCGAAGTAAACCTAACAACCGATAGCCAATATGTTAAGCAAGGCATTGAATCGTGGATAACTAACTGGAAAAAACGTGGTTGGTTAACATCAGCTAAAAAGCCGGTTAAAAACGTCGATTTATGGAAACGCTTAGATAAAGCCTGTAACGAGCACAATGTAACTTGGAAATGGGTTAAAGGGCATAGCGGCAATAAATACAACGAAATAGTTGACGATTTAGCGCGCGATGCCGCTGGCAGCAAAGATTTACTAGAAGATGTAGGCTATCAGCCTTAATTGTTATTTTTTTCATCGCAGCGCTTAAAGTGCTGCTTTGAGGTTTGCCTAAGCCCTGCCCCTTTTACTGGTGCAAACTGCGGCCTTGCATGCCACTTAGGTTTTATTGGCGTAAGTGGCGCAACTCTTTTTCGTGCCACCAGCATATAAACACTGCCCATTGGTTTTAAATACTGTTTTGCAAAAGTACGCCAAAACTCAAATCTTGATAACCTATTACCTCTAGCCAGTGATGAATAAATAAAACGTTCGTCACTTACAATTTCAAAACCCAATAAATTTAGCCAATCTTTAACCCTCGCAGGGGTAAAAAAGCGCCCTGTCCATGGTAATTTTTGACCGCTAAAAGGCAACATTTGTGCAAGCCCGCACAAACTAAACGGATTAAAACCAGTCACGAGTATATAACCGCCCGGAATAAGCGTGCGATGTGCTTCTCTTAAAATGTGATGTGGGTCTGAATGATACTCTAAGCAGTGGCTTAGTATGCAGGCATCAATACTGTGCTCGTAAAATGGCAGTTCATCTATGTCAGCGACTACCCCGGTGTAAGGCCCAGGCTCTGCAACACACACTTGGTGTTTAATCGAACTTATACTTGTGTTTAATTCGCCACTTAAATTACCCAACTTAAGCATATGATAGCCAAACATACGCGGAAGCCATTGCTCCATTTTACGTTCAATATCTGTGCGTAAATAATCCCCATGAGGAAACTGCTGCCACGACAGTGGTTTGGGTCCTTCTTGAAAACTAAGGGCTGGTTTCATTTTTTGAGCTCGTTATACTATGCGATAAGTGTCACTTTATAGAGCAATTTACCATGGTGCAAGTCAAAGCAATTAAAGCCTTTTCTGATAATTACATTTGGTGTTTAACTACCGATAACAGTAACCAAGCATGGGTAGTCGATCCAGGTCAAGCACATCCCGTATTAACGTACTTAGCTGAGCACAAACTAACGCTTGGTGGTATTTTAATTACGCATCATCACTACGACCACACTGATGGCGTAGCTGAATTAGTTGACGCCTATCCAGATATATCGGTTTATGGCCCTGCAAATAGTCCATTTAAAGGCGTCACTCACGCACTCACTGATGGACAAAGCATCAGTGTGCTTAATATTAACTTTACTATTTTAGCAACTCCTGGGCACACGCTTGATCATATTTGTTACACAAATGATGAACTTGCTTTTACAGGCGATACATTATTTAGCGGCGGATGTGGGCGCTTATTTGAAGGCACGCCAGAGCAAATGTGGAAATCTTTTAATAAACTAAGAGAGCTGCCTGCAAGCTGTGTTGTGTATTGCACACACGAATACACGCAAGCTAATCTTGCCTTTGCCAAAGCAGTTGAACCACGCAATCCAGAACTCCTTGAGTACAGTAAAAAAGTAGATGAATTACGCAGTAATAATCAAATTTCTCTACCGACCTCTATTGGACAGGAGCTAAAAATAAATCCATTTATGCGTAGCGATTTGCCAACCATTATAGAGTTAGTGCCCGAGAAATTTATCTCGGTTACAAAAAACAATGAACCTTGGGGAAACTTTGCGAGTCTGAGACAGTTCAAAGACAATTTTTAATGCAAGAACTAATACTTTAATATTTATTTTATTAGAATCATTAACTTAAGATATAGTGATGATTCTATTTCTGCGTTTTAAAATGTCATTAAGTGGCAATGTTAACTCATAACAGGTAGTATTCGCCGAGTTTTTTACCCGATGTATTGGTATTTATGAATAAATCTCCCCTATTAGTAGCCTTGGCGTTAGCGCTAAGTGGTTGTCAAACACTGACAACATTAGAGTCAGACTCTAAAGTTGCCACGCAAGCAAACCAACAACTCGAAGGCGCAAGTCCTAACGACATTAACAATGCATTGATGGTAAACGCACAATATCAGCAAGTTGACTCTGATGAGCAAGAAGCTCCCGTGTTTGATGATGTGTGGGAGCGAATTCGCTACCAACTTTCTATCGAAATACCGCAAAACCGCCCTGTTGTTACTGAACGTAATTATTACGCTCGCCACCAAGCCTATTTAGATCGTATTTCTAAACGTGCAGAACCTTACTTACACTTTATTGTTGAAGAAGTAGAAAAGCGCGAAATGCCAATCGAAATTGCACTACTGCCTATTGTAGAAAGCGCATTTGACCCATTTGGTTATTCTAATCGCAGCGCATCGGGCATTTGGCAGTTTATGCCTGCAACCGGTGAGCGATTCGATTTAAAACAAAACTGGTGGTACGACGGTCGTCGCGACATAGTGCAGTCAACTCGTGCAGCACTTGACTACTTGTCGTATTTACATAAAACACTTGAAGGCGATTGGCTAAATGCGATTGCTGCTTACAACTCGGGTGAAGGGCGCTTGATGCGCGCGATTAAAAAGAATCGTAAAAAGCATTTACCTACCGATTTTTGGTCTCTTGATTTACCTAGCGAAACAACAGCCTACGTACCAAAGTTATTAGCACTTGCCGATTTATTAAAACGCTCAGATGATTTTAACGTTACATGGCAACCAGTAATTAATGCACAAGTGGTTGAAGTGGTTGATGTTGGCTCGCAAATAGATTTAGCACTTGCTGCTGATATGGCCGATATGACGCTTACTGAGCTATACAGATTAAACCCCGGTTTTAATCGCTGGGCAACTGATCCTAATGGCCCGCATTCTTTATTACTGCCAGTAGATAAAGCAGAGCAATTTAGCCAAAAACTAGCAAACACTGATGTTAAAAACAGATTACGCTGGCAACGTTATATTGTGGCTCGAGGCGACAGCTTATCAGTAATTGCCAAAAAGTTTACAACGAGCTCAAGTGCAATCCGATCGCTTAATAAACTCAAATCAAATACGATTAAAGTAGGCCAAGAGTTACTAGTCCCGCTTACTGATGGCGCTATAAATAGCGAACATTTACCAAAGCAGATGCGTTTAGCTGCTAATAAAGCAACTCGCACAAAGCTTTCGCACACAGTTAAGAGTGGCGACACGTTATGGGACATTAGCCGCGAATATGACGTAACTATGGATGAGTTGGCTAAATGGAATAAGCTAAAGAAAAACTCTGTACTGCGCCTAAATCAAAAACTTACTGTGTATAAGTCAGCTAATAAACCACAAGCAACGGCAAGTACCAACCGTACCATTACATACAAAGTACGCCGTGGTGACTCACTTGCACGTATTGCGTCTAAGTTTAACCTAAGCGTTAACGAAATTATTAAGTGGAATAACTTAGCTGGTCAAAAATACTTACAACCTGGCCAAAAGCTAAAACTTAAAGTAAATGTCAGAAGTAGTTAATTTATAAAGCTACAAAAGCAAAAAGGAGCGCATGCGCTTAATGCCAGTCAGTTAAGCTGACTGGCATCTTTCTTTTTATGGGGATACTTAGATGGTTTTGGCTTAACCCATCGGGGATATCTTCTATCCTCTCGTCTAGCTGGAAGCTTAAATAAGACCAGT
>NZ_JACJDW010000064.1:1728-4742 GCF_014163745.1 Pseudoalteromonas sp. SR44-2
TTGATTGATTGGTATCTACTTTAGTATTCAATATTAACTTCTGGCGAAGTTAAACTGTCACAAAACAAAGACCCGTTTGGGTTGTATGGTTAAGTGACTAAGCGTACACGGTGGATGCCTTGGCAGTTGGAGGCGATGAAGGACGTATTAACTTGCGATAAGCCTAGTCAAGCTAGTAAAAAGCGCTTGAGACTAGGATTTCCGAATGGGGAAACCCACCTGCTTGCAGGTATCGTTAACTGAATACATAGGTTAACGAGGCGAACGCGGAGAACTGAAACATCTAAGTACCCGTAGGAAAAGAAATCAACCGAGATTCCGAAAGTAGCGGCGAGCGAAATCGGAACAGCCCTTAAGCTTATTATGTGTTAATGGAAGGCTCTGGAAAGTGCCACGATACAGGGTGATAGTCCCGTACATGAAAAGACATTTTAAGTGAAATCGAGTAGGTCGGAGCACGTGAAACTTTGACTGAATATAGGTGGACCATCATCTAAGGCTAAATACTCCCAACTGACCGATAGTGAACCAGTACCGTGAGGGAAAGGCGAAAAGAACCCCTGTGAGGGGAGTGAAATAGAACCTGAAACCGTGTACGTACAAGCAGTAGGAGCCCACTTGTTGGGTGACTGCGTACCTTTTGTATAATGGGTCAGCGACTTATATTTTGTAGCGAGGTTAACCGAATAGGGTAGCCGTAGGGAAACCGAGTCTTAACTGGGCGACTAGTTGCAAGGTATAGACCCGAAACCCGGTGATCTAGCCATGGGCAGGTTGAAGGTTGAGTAACATCAACTGGAGGACCGAACCCACTAACGTTGAAAAGTTAGGGGATGACCTGTGGCTAGGAGTGAAAGGCTAATCAAACCGGGAGATAGCTGGTTCTCCCCGAAATCTATTTAGGTAGAGCCTCGGACGAATACTTACGGGGGTAGAGCACTGTTAAGGCTAGGGGGTCATCCCGACTTACCAACCCTTTGCAAACTCCGAATACCGTAAAGTAATATCCGGGAGACACACGGCGGGTGCTAACGTCCGTCGTGAAGAGGGAAACAACCCAGACCGCCAGCTAAGGTCCCAAAGTCATAGTTAAGTGGGAAACGATGTGGAAAGGCCCAGACAGCCAGGAGGTTGGCTTAGAAGCAGCCATCCTTTAAAGAAAGCGTAATAGCTCACTGGTCGAGTCGGTCTGCGCGGAAGATGTAACGGGGCTAAACTATGCACCGAAGCTGCGGATTCAGAATTTATTCTGAGTGGTAGGGGAGCGTTCTGTAAGCGGTTGAAGGTGTACCGGGAGGTATGCTGGACGTATCAGAAGTGCGAATGCTGACATGAGTAACGATAATGGGAGTGAAAAACTCCCACGCCGGAAGACCAAGGGTTCCTATCCCATGTTAATCAGGGTAGGGTAAGTCGACCCCTAAGGCGAGGCCGAAAGGCGTAGTCGATGGGAAACAGATTAATATTTCTGTACTCGATATAATTGCGATGGGGGGACGGAGCAGGCTAAACAAGCATGGCGTTGGTAGTCCATGTGAAAGTGAGTAGGTTGGTGACTTAGGTAAATCCGGGTTGCTATTAAGACTGAGACACGAGACGAGTCACTACGGTGATGAAGTTGTTGATGCCATACTTCCAGGAAAAGCCTCTAAGCTTCAGATTATATGGAATCGTACCCCAAACCGACACAGGTGGTCAGGTAGAGAATACTAAGGCGCTTGAGAGAACTCGGGTGAAGGAACTAGGCAAAATCGTACCGTAACTTCGGGAGAAGGTACGCTCCTATCTGTGATGAGACTTGCTCTCTAAGCGGACGGGAGCCGCAGTGACCAGGTGGCTGGGACTGTTTATTAAAAACACAGCACTGTGCAAAATCGCAAGATGACGTATACGGTGTGACACCTGCCCGGTGCCGGAAGGTTAATTGATGGGGTTATCCTTAGGGAGAAGCTCTTGATCGAAGCCCCGGTAAACGGCGGCCGTAACTATAACGGTCCTAAGGTAGCGAAATTCCTTGTCGGGTAAGTTCCGACCTGCACGAATGGTGTAACCATGGCCACGCTGTCTCCACCCGAGACTCAGTGAAATTGAAATCGCAGTGAAGATGCTGTGTACCCGCGGCTAGACGGAAAGACCCCGTGAACCTTTACTACAGCTTGGCACTGAACATTGAACCTACATGTGTAGGATAGGTGGGAGACTTTGAAGCAGCGACGCTAGTTGTTGTGGAGTCGTCCTTGAAATACCACCCTTGTAGTTTTGATGTTCTAACGTTGGCCCCTGAATCGGGGTTACGGACAGTGCCTGGTGGGTAGTTTGACTGGGGCGGTCTCCTCCTAAAGAGTAACGGAGGAGCACGAAGGTTGGCTAAGTACGGTCGGACATCGTACGGTTAGTGTAATGGTAGAAGCCAGCTTAACTGCGAGACAGACACGTCGAGCAGGTACGAAAGTAGGTCATAGTGATCCGGTGGTTCTGAATGGAAGGGCCATCGCTCAACGGATAAAAGGTACTCCGGGGATAACAGGCTGATACCGCCCAAGAGTTCATATCGACGGCGGTGTTTGGCACCTCGATGTCGGCTCATCACATCCTGGGGCTGAAGTCGGTCCCAAGGGTATGGCTGTTCGCCATTTAAAGTGGTACGCGAGCTGGGTTTAGAACGTCGTGAGACAGTTCGGTCCCTATCTGCCGTGGGCGTTTGAGAATTGAGAGGGGTTGCTCCTAGTACGAGAGGACCGGAGTGAACGAACCGCTGGTGTTCGGGTTGTCATGCCAATGGCATTGCCCGGTAGCTACGTTCGGAACTGATAAGCGCTGAAAGCATCTAAGCGCGAAGCAGGCCTCGAGATGAGTTCTCACTAGACTTTTAAAGTCTCTGAAGGGCCGTTGAAGACTACAACGTTGATAGGCAAGATGTGGAAGTGGTGTGAGCCATTAAGCTAACTTGTACTAATTACCCGTGAGGCTTAACCATACAACGCCAAACGCGTTTTATGCGACAGTTTGACAGA
>NZ_JACJDW010000065.1:0-4016 GCF_014163745.1 Pseudoalteromonas sp. SR44-2
GCCTGGTGATAACATCAAGATGACAGTAACTCTAATCGCACCAATCGCGATGGATGAAGGTCTTCGTTTTGCTATCCGTGAAGGTGGTCGTACTGTAGGTGCTGGTGTTGTAGCAACTATCGTAGCGTAATTATTAGCCTAGCTAATTATTACCAAAAAGCCCGAGCTTAGTCTCGGGTTTTTTAATGTCTAAAATAAAGTGTCATATGAAGGTGGTGTTCTTACTTTAGGCGTAGGTGCGTTGTAGAAACGTTCAAAGCGTAATTATTAGCCTAGCTAATTATTACCAAAAAGCCCGAGCTTAGTCTCGGGCTTTTTAATGTCTAAAATAAAGTACGATTTAATACCAATACGCTTAATTAAGTGATCTATTTTGAGGATGGAAAAACGTGTGGATAGCTAGGCAAAAAATTCGCTATTTAGTTGTTTTAATTGAGAATTTTTTAACACAGGTAGCGACACGTTTAGCCCCGCAAAATGATTAAGTATTATTACAGATTGGTATAAGATGCCGCTTTAACCTTAGGTGAAGATACTTGGTAACAATACTCAAAGTATTATTAGTGGTATTACTAAAAACCCGAGCTAAGCTCGGGTTTTGATAAGTTATAAATGTGTCATACTTAGCTGAAAACTATTCAATATTTTGAATTTGTTCTCTCATTTGTTCAATTAGTACTTTTAGCTCTACAGCGGCAGTAGTGATGTCACTATTGATAGACTTAGACGCTAGCGTGTTAGCTTCACGATTAAATTCTTGCATCATAAAATCTAAGCGGCGGCCACATGCGCCTCCTTTTTTAAGGATTTTTTTAGTTTCTTTAACGTGAGACTTTAAGCGATCTAGTTCTTCAGCTACATCTTGTTTTTGAGCAAGATAAATAAGTTCTTGTTCAAGGCGTGACTCGTCAATGTTTGCTGCTAAGTCTTCTAGCTTTTGAGCAAGTTTTTCACGTTGCCATTTAGCAATCTCAGGCATATGCGTTTCTACAATTTCTACTTGCTCTAGAATTGCATCAAGGCGTATTGCTATCATTTCTTCAAGGTTTGCACCTTCATCGCCACGTGCAGATTTAAAATCTTCGATTACTTGATCAAGACCAGCTATTAATGCTGTATTAACGCTATCCATATCAAGCTCTTCTGCTTCCATAACGCCAGGCCAACGTAATATATCAACAGGGTTAATATCACCATTACTTTGTTGTTGAACCCATTTAGCGCTATTTATTAGTTGTTCAGCAAGTGCTTGGTTAATTGATAGCTCGCCAACGTGGGCAGGATTTGCCACAAACTTTAAAAAGACCTCAACTTTACCGCGTTGTAAGTGTTTGCGTAAACGCTCACGAATAACTGGCTCCATGCCACGAAATTGCTCTGGTGCGCGTATAAATGTTTCAAGGTAACGCTGGTTTACTGAGCGAACTTCCCAAGTGCCAGTACCCCAATCGCCTTTTATTTCGCGACGCGCATAAGCTGTCATACTGTGGATCATGGATATTTTCCTAAATTTATAAATACAATATTATGATGATTATACCGTAACACTGCTTAAGCTCTAGGGAAAATTTAAAACACTGAATATTTTGCATACAGCTATTTATTTAAATCAACATGGTATCTATACCCACATACACTTATAATGTCGCAAATTCTGAATTAAGGGGATCGTCAATGCGTCCAAGCGAAAGAACACCTAACCAAATTAGACCTGTTACATTTACACGTAATTATACTTTGCATGCTGAAGGCTCAGTACTTGTTGAGTTTGGTAACACCAAAGTACTTTGTACAGCTACTGTTGAATCGGGCGTTCCTCGTTTCATGAAAGGTCAGGGTAAAGGTTGGATCAATGCTGAATACGGTATGTTACCGCGAGCAACGCATACGCGTAATGCTCGAGAAGCTGCACGTGGTAAGCAGGGCGGTCGTACTATGGAAATTCAACGCTTAATTGCACGTGCACTTCGTGCGGCTGTTGATTTAAAAGCACTTGGCGAGAACACAATCACCATTGACTGTGACGTTATTCAAGCTGATGGCGGTACACGTACTGCTTCTATAAGTGGTGCATGTGTTGCACTTGTTGATGCACTAACGCATATGCGTGCAAAAGGTATGATTAATTCAAACCCACTTAAACATATGATTGCAGCTATTTCAGTTGGTATTTACAAAGGCCAAGCAATTAGCGATTTAGAATACATTGAAGATTCAGCAGCAGAGACTGATATGAACGTAATTTTAACCGAAACAGGTAAAATTATTGAAATTCAAGGTACAGCTGAAGGCGAACCTTTCTCGTTTGATGAGCTAGATGAGTTACTTACTTTAGCTAAACATTCTATTCGCGAAATTATTGACGTACAAAAGCAAGCATTAGCATAAATAGGTAGGCCACAAGATATGAAAGATTATCAAAAAGAGTTTATAGAATTTGCTCTAGAGAAGCAGGTGTTAAAATTTGGTGAGTTTACATTAAAGTCTGGACGCACAAGTCCTTACTTTTTTAATGCTGGTTTGTTTAATACTGGTCGAGACTTAGCGCGTTTAGGTCGCTTTTATGCATCGGCACTCGAAGATTCTGCTATAGAGTACGATGTATTATTTGGTCCTGCGTACAAAGGTATTCCAATAGCGACAACAACAGCGGTTGCCTTAGCGGATCATCATGATAAAGATGTACCTTACTGTTTTAATCGTAAAGAGAAAAAAGCACACGGTGAAGGCGGCACATTAGTAGGCTCAGAACTCAATGGCAAAATTATGCTAGTTGACGATGTAATTACTGCAGGTACTGCGATTCGTGAGTCGATGGAAATCATTGCACAAAATGGTGCTGACCTTAGTGGTGTTTTAATTGCGTTAGATCGCCAAGAAAAGGGTAAAGCTGAATTATCAGCTATTCAAGAAGTTGAGCGTGACTTTAATACCAAAGTGATTTCAATTGTAAAATTAGCTGATCTTATCAGTTACCTTGAAAGCCAAGGCACAATGGATGAGCATTTAGCCTCAGTTAAAGCTTACCGTGATCAATACGGCGTAGCATAAATAAAAAGCCTCGCAGTGCGGGGCTTTATTTTGACCTTCATTCATAGAGTTTATTAATGAAAGATGTATTAAAACCGAATGGCTTAGGCCTCAAGCGTGTTTTCAAAGCAACCTATTGCTCTTACCTTGGCTTTAAAGCAGCATTTAAAGAAGAAGCAGCATTTAGGCAAGAGCTACTATTAAGCCTTATATTATTTCCTATTTCATTTTGGCTTGCTTCATCACTATTACACTGGGCAATACTAATTAGCTCACTGCTTATTATATTAATAGTTGAATTACTAAACTCCGCCATTGAAGCATTAACAGATCGAGTAAGTACAGAGTTACATGTATTGTCAGGTAGGGCCAAAGATATGGGATCTGCAGCCGTAACACTTTCATTAACGATCGTATTGATCATCTGGGGTGTAAGCCTCTATATGAAGATCGTTTAACTCTACTTCTAATATAAAATAGGTTTGAACCTCGTTAGTTGTTAATAATTTGATGGTTATGTTGTATTTTTAACGTGTTTAGCTCAAATTCTCAGCGAACAGCACATTATTTCAAGTTTTCTTCAAAAAAGGGTTGATCTGTTTTCGGATCTCCCTATAATGCGACCCCACTGAGACGGGAAACAGCAACGCATAGCGAGGCACGAACAACTCAGGGTGTTAAGTAAAACTTAGATTGAATCTTTTTAGAAAGTTTAAATTTAAGTGTTGACAAAAAAATAGGAAAGCGTAACATGCGCAGCCCTAGCGAGATAAAGTTCAACTTTATAATCGCAACGTTCTTTAACAATATAAAGCAATCATCTGTGTGGGCACTCGTGCAGATTGAGTTCTAACAGCTAAGCTACTTAGGTAGCGAGGCAAACAAATTAGAGTCTCAATTGAAAACTGAGTGACCAACAGAATAATTATTTCGGTAATTATTCGGCACAGTCAATTCAATATCGAAAGATATTAAAAAATTCAGAA
>NZ_JACJDW010000066.1:0-2729 GCF_014163745.1 Pseudoalteromonas sp. SR44-2
GCGCACAGGGCGTGCATCTGTGAAAGTGTTATGGCAAGGATGGCTTAAGTTACAAGCCATCCTGGAAGGCTACGATTTAGCAAAATCTCTTGAGTCAGACTTGTGATCAAGAGACAGCTAATTAGCGCCTTTTTGCATTATGGCTATATATAAATTTAATGCTGATTGATCATGTGCGTTGCTAGTTGAGAGAATGATTGCTTTAAGCCTTCACGCAACAACGGATTGTCTATTTCTATATCCAGCGTTTTATTCATGCAGTACATCCACTGATCGCGCAATGCTTTATCTACAGTAAAAGGCATATGGCGTTTACGTAGCATTGGCTGGCCATGTTTTTCTGTAAATAGGTTTGGCCCGCCTAACCAACCAGATAAAAATTCAAAAAATACTTGGCGAATTCGATCTAATGGCAGAGGATGCATATCATATAACGGTTTAGCGTATTCATCTGACTCCATTATGTCGTAGAATCGATTGGAGATAGCGCGCGCTCCTTTTTCTCCACCTATTATTTCGTACGGTGTTTTTTCAGGAGTAGGAGCCTGTTGCTCGGGAGCTGGCTTAGATTTAGAAAAAAGTCGTTTAATCATATTATTTATCATCGTTAATAGGCAGTGTTATAGCTGCAAAGAGGTTGCTTTAAAATGGACAAATATGCGGTTTTTGGAAATCCAATTAAACATTCAAAATCCCCCGCGATACATAAACAATTTGCTGTATCACTGGGTGAGCAAATCGACTATCGCGCAATATTAGCACCTATCGATAACTTTGAAAAAACAGTATTGTCTTTTTTTGAGCAAGGTGGTGTGGGTGCTAACGTTACAATGCCATTTAAAGAGCAAGCCTATGCAATGGCTGATGAGCTTACGCCATTAGCTAAAATTGTAGGGGCTGTTAATACCTTAAAAAAACGAGACGATGGCACATTACTCGGTGATAACACCGATGGCGTGGGCTTTGTAAATGATTTACTCGCAAATGAAGTAGCCATAACTAATAAACGCATTTTGATCATAGGTGCGGGCGGTGCTGCTCGAGGGGTTATTTTACCTTTGTTAGAGCATAACCCACAGGAAATAATAATAGTTAATCGCACAGCGCAAAAAGCCAAAGAACTCGCAGAGCTGTTTACTCAATATGGGCCAGTATCTGGCTTTGGCTTTGATGATTTACCAGTAAGCGATTACTCACTAATTATAAACTCTACCTCTAGCAGTATGAATAACGAACTTCCAGCACTTGATAAAAAACACATAACTAACTGTGAAGTCGCTTATGACATGTTTTATTCACTGCAAAATACCATTTTTATGAATTGGGTTGCACAGCATAATATTAACGCTAAGCTTTTAGATGGCAGTGGCATGCTAGTTGGCCAAGCTGCTCAAGCATATTATGTATGGCGTAATAAAATGCCAAAAATACTTCCCATTGTTGATGCGCTCAAACAAGGAACGCTTAAATGAATCAGGCAATACAATTTATAGATAGGCTAGAGTTTAGAGAGCCCGATCATCAGTTAGTATTTTTTGCACAAGTTAGTGGCATGCTGGTGGAGTGTGTAATAGAAGTAAATACACTTAAATTAACAGACGAAAGCCATGCAACAGAGTATTTTGAAAAGTATCGTTTTGATTATGAAGAACGTGCCGAGGAGCTTATCGAAGAAGAAAGCTATAACTCGGCAGGCCAAATTGAAGTAAGCTTATTAACTTAAGTTAGCCATTTCAGCTAAATATTCATCTTTAAGTGATACATAGTTATCTGCAGATATTTTTAAAAAGGCAAGTTCTTGCTCCGTTAGAGGGCGGGCTTGCTTAGCCGGACTCCCTACATATAAGTAACCAGACTCTAAGCGTTTGTTTGGTGGTACCAAAGAGCCGCCACCTATAATCACATCATCTTCAACAACTACGTTATCCATAATAATAGCGCCCATACCTACAAGTATACGGTTTCCTAATATACATCCGTGCAGCATTACCTTATGACCTACAGTTACATCGTCACCTATAATAAGTGGATAACCAGCTGGATTGCTTTTAGTTGCACGAGATAAATGCAATACACTGCCATCTTGTATATTGGAGCGTTTACCAATACGTATATAGTTAACATCGCCTCGGGCGGCTACTAAAGGCCAAATACTACTATTATCACCTAAAGTAATATCACCAACCAAAACTGATGACTCATCAATATAAACAGACGAATTAAAAGAAGGAGTTACACCTTTATAAGAACGGATTGCCATATTTAGTACCTTTTAGATAATAGTTATTAGCTTTGAGTGTATCAGCAAGGTTATTTTTGTACCATAAAAGGCACTGTTTGGTTACAAAACTATCAGTTTTAGGGTGTTTAGTTCAGATACTAACCGAACAGTATCTTTTTTTACTTTTTCTTTAAAAAAGTACTTGCGTAAAAATCTGTTCTCCCTATAATGCGACCCCACTGAGACGGGAAACGCCGAAGCATAGCAAGGCACGAACTACTCAGAGAGTTAAATAAAACTTCGGTTTTAAATCTTCCAAAAGAAAATTTAAAACAAAGTGTTGACTCGAAAAATAAAGGGTGTATTATTCGCATCCCTTGAGGCGCTAAAGCGACTCAAAACGTTCTTTAACAATATAAAGCAATCATCTGTGTGGGCACTCGTACAGATTGAGTTCTAACAGCCAACCTACTTAGGTAGCGAGGCAAACAAATTAGAGTCTCAATTG
>NZ_JACJDW010000067.1:0-2258 GCF_014163745.1 Pseudoalteromonas sp. SR44-2
AAGTTGAAAGTTGAAAGTTGAAAGTTGAAAGTTGAAAGTTGAAGACTAAAGGCCTAATCCCAAGTTTCAATTGTTTTCATTAAGGCAGATATCATTTTTGATAACTGCCTAGACTCTTCTATCCAGGTTTCTGCTGTTTTTGTATCAACTTCACCAATTTTTAAGGCAATATATATTTGTGACCGAAGCTCACCACAGCTACCTTTAGAGTAAGAGAGAAAACGGCAGTAATCTTTAGCTGTTTTTCTCTCATAACGTTATTCGATGAATCCCTTCATCTCACCTCTACGAGGCCGCACAAGTGCGTTCAAAATTTGCTCCTGCTATTTTGTCTGCAATATTTGATGAAATTGATAATGCAGATCGTGTAATTTGATCTTTTAAACCAAATTGCTTACTTGCCTTAAAGTAAATAAAAACTTCACAAGCTAAATCGGCAGAGCGTTGCCATACATATAAGTCCTCAAACTGCACAACGCCCCCTAATATAAATTTACCTTAGTTTTTGACTTATACTTTAGCCTTTAACCTTTAGTCTTTAACTTTTAGCCTTTAACCTTTAACTTTTAGCCTTTGCCTTTAGCCTTTAAACTTTGTTTATTAATCGCTACCAAACAAATCACGAGTATAAACTTTGTCAGCAATATCACTGAGCTCTTCAACCATACGGTTAGATACAACAACGTCAGATATTTGCTTAAATTCATTTAGGTCTTTAATTACGCGAGAGTGGTAAAATTCGCTTTCTTCTAGTACTGGTTCGTAAACTACTACCTCAATACCTTTAGCTTTAATGCGCTTCATAATGCCTTGAATAGCAGAAGCTCTAAAGTTATCAGACCCTGTTTTCATTACTAAGCGATACACACCAACCACTTTAGGACTACGCTTAATTATTGAGTCGGCAATAAAGTCTTTACGCGTCGTGTTAGCATCAACAATCGCACCAATAATGTTGTTTGGTACATTTGCATAATTTGCACGTAGTTGCTTAGTATCTTTTGGTAAGCAATAGCCGCCATATCCAAACGATGGATTATTGTAATGATCACCAATACGCGGGTCTAAGCTAACACCCTGTATAATTTGCTTAGAGTTTAAGCCATGCGCTTCAGCGTAGCTATCAAGCTCATTAAAGTAAGCTACACGCATTGCTAAATAAGTGTTTGAGAACAACTTAATAGCTTCGGCTTCAGTTGAGTCAGTAAAAAGTACTTCAATATCTTCTTTGATAGCGCCTTGCTTAAGTAAGTTAGCAAATACACTTGCACGCTCAGTTTGCTCACCAACAACAATACGTGACGGGTATAGGTTATCGTGTAGCGCTTTACCTTCACGTAAAAATTCTGGCGAAAATATTAAGTTATTAATGCCGAGTTTTTCTTTTATACCCTGCGTAAAACCAACGGGTATAGTCGACTTAATAACCATAACCGCATTTGGGTTATGCGCTATAGCATCTTTAATTACAGCCTCTACAGAGCTTGTATTAAAGTAATTGTTTTCTACATCGTAATCAGTTGGTGTAGCAATAATTACAAAGTCTGCGTTTTTGTATGCTGCTACTTTGTCAGTGGTTGCTGTAAAATTTAAATCACCACGTGTTAAAAACTCACTAATTTCGGTATCAACAATTGGTGATTTTTTATCATTCAACAGTGCTATTTTGTGTTCGTCTATATCTAATGCGACCACTTCATTGTGCTGTGCTAGCAACATAGCGTTAGAAAGGCCTACATAGCCAGTACCTACTACGGCAATTTTCATATTAATCCTTTAAGATTAGTTAATATACTAGAGCATAATATCAGATGTTCTCAAATAAGTAATAGTGACTCTTTATATACTTAAGAAGAGAGTTTTCTCTGGAATAAAATATCTATAACGATTTTTTGCTACATAAGTTTAAACAGTTTCATTACAAGCGGTTGCTTTAAATGGTTTTTATAAAGCTACAATTATAAATCGCTTGCACTTGTATCAAGTGGGACAAAGCTTTTAATTAAATCATCAACCGCTTTCATTTGCGTTAAATACCCTTCTAACTTACTAAGCGCTAGCGCACATGGGCCATCACATTTAGCTTCGTTAGGATTTGGATGCGCTTCGATAAATAAACCAGCTATACCCAATGCCATACCACTGCGCGCAAGCTCTGCAGCTTGTGCACGACGACCATCAGCAGAGTCAGCTCGTCCACCAGGGCGTTGTAGCGCATGTGTTGCATCAAAAATAACAGGTGCCATTGCCTTCATGTC
>NZ_JACJDW010000068.1:0-1980 GCF_014163745.1 Pseudoalteromonas sp. SR44-2
TTATATCAACGGATATTACAACAATGTTAGACCACATCATTATAATGCAGGTTTAGCACCAAATGAATCTGAGGTTAGATACCAAGATTCTAAAACTGTGGCCAAAATTAGTTGACCACTACAGTGCGCCTTCTACTGTGCCTGCGACTTTTCCAAATGTAGAAAACAAAGTAAGTCCAATACTTACCTGCACTATGTTAAGTACTGCGCTAAACGCGATAGCCGACCAGCCTAGTTGAGCGTTTTTTGCTTGCACCATAGCTGTGCCTGCAAAGGCAACTAATAAAGTAAATACCAGTGCTTCTAGTCCCCAAGCAACCTGCCTTGAAAAACTAATTTCAGCACTGTAAAGGGCTGAATAAATACCCTGTGATATCGCCAATACCAACAATAACGATGCTGTAATTAGGGTGGTGCGTTTATGTGTAAATTCCATTATGGACCTCTTTGATTTTATATTTGACGCTTTCAACAGCTGTTGCGGATTTGAATGTATCAAACTGCTTAGTATTTGTATTAAATAGCGTTTATCGTTGTAGGTATAAGACAGGTAAAGCGAGTAAATTATTTCACTTAAACCTATAAAAGTATTAATTAATAACAAACAGGCTCAGGCTATGGCTTTTAATTAAACCTAACTTTGCAAAGCCGCTTTGGTTTAGCCATGCATGTCTCTAAAAGCGCAGTGCCTCATGCCCTCTTAGTAAATCAATATTTGATTACCAAGAGGGCACACATTTTGAATATGTGGTTAAACGGCTTATTACTTATGGCGTTAAGATAAAAACGTAAAATGAGACCAGTCACTTAACGCTGCAATAGTTTGTTCTGTGGGAGGGGCAACATAGATCAAACCTGCAATGGCAATAATTGAAGCTAGCGTAATTAGTTTATTATCGAAGTCAGCTATTTTTAAAGCGGT
The DNA here is from genome assembly GCF_014163745.1 of Pseudoalteromonas sp. SR44-2. Lineage (NCBI taxonomy): Bacteria > Pseudomonadati > Pseudomonadota > Gammaproteobacteria > Alteromonadales > Pseudoalteromonadaceae > Pseudoalteromonas > Pseudoalteromonas sp. SR44-2. The sequence continues at coordinate 923 of NZ_JACJDW010000068.1, forward strand.
GCCAAAAGAGCGTTTAATGGTGACATTACTTAAATCTACACTGTAAATTTCATCCAGCAATAAATGAATTAACCCGCCAAGTAAAATAAACCCACCCGTTAACCAGGCAAAGACAGCTGCTTGTGTGGTTGATTGGTCATTCAGTTTCCATGTTAGTTGAGTTGTTAATAGCGCGCATAACAGTATAAATAGTAAAGAGTGGCAACTACCTCTGTGTACTGTGATCCATTCAAAAATAGGTCTAATAATGTATTTCATAAATCCGTAAACCAATAACGGCACTACGATTAACTCGATAAAGCTAATTTCAATAATGAGCTCGGTGGTTATGTAATGCAGTACCAGTAATACAGCGCTGAGAGCGAATAAGTTAAAAATAGTATCGAGTGATGTTGAGTTATCTGAATCTATGTCGGGCAATAAGCCGCCAATAGAACCTAAAAACCATAACCAAAGTGCGCCGTTTAAATCGATATGGCCTGCAGATAATAAAGTGGCTGAGGCTAAGCCTGTGATGATTACGGCAGTATTAAGATGAGTATTGAAGTTTGCCATTGTATCTCTTTATGGGAAAAAGTAGGGCATTCTATCAATTGAAAAGTTTATTGTTCAATATTCTTTTTAATTAGATTTTGTATTACTTTGATTAATATTAATAGGCCATCTAAAATTTTTATATTATATAAAATAAAAATACGCATTTGCTAATGAGGAAGTTAAGTTGTATGTAATAGAATTATCGAAAAATGCGTCAATAAATCGACATATCTCCGTATGTAGTTTGAAGTTGAGTTTAAAATATATTTTATTAATATGATGTATCTAACCTACTAAAAGGAATTACTAGTGCATAGAATATTCATAGTCCTAGCGTTACTGTTAAGTTTTTCAAGTTCAGCATTTGAAAATGTTATATTTAATAAATACTACTTTCCAATTAACGATAGTTGGGAAACGATGAGAATCTTAGAGAATGATGAAGGTTTTGCTTTGATCAACAGTCAAATGCAAACTTTGAGCATAAGAAAATTTGATAACAATGAGCCCTTCATCACTCT
>NZ_JACJDW010000069.1:0-1532 GCF_014163745.1 Pseudoalteromonas sp. SR44-2
CCAAGCGCACAGGGCGTGCATCTGTGAAAGTGTTATGGCAAGGATGGCTTAAGTTACAAGCCATCCTGGAAGGCTACGATTTAGCAAAATCTCTTGAGTCAGACTTGTGATCAAGAGACAGCTTAAAAAGTGGCTTTGTGTTTAAAGAGCTTAATAACCTGAGTTCAGGTTGAGTAATAAATTACTCTGCGTCAGCTTCTTTATATTTAGCAGCAGTTTCAGTAATTAACGGCTGTAATTCACCGCGTTGAAACATTTCGATAATAATGTCACAACCACCAACTAATTCGCCATCTACCCAAAGTTGTGGGAATGTTGGCCAATTTGCGTATGCTGGAAGCTCAGCACGAATGTCTGGATTAAGTAAAATATCAACGTATGCAAATGGTTCACCACATGACATTAACGCTTGCGATGCTTGTGAAGAAAAACCACAATTTGGTAATTTTGGTGACCCTTTCATGAAAAGGATTATTGGATTTTCTGAAATTTGCTGTTTAATTTTATCAATGGTTTCCATCTACAACCTCAAAGTAACGATAGCTAAATATATTTAGGTCTTGAAAATAACTCATCGTGACCACAAATATATAACTTAAAATGGGCAAATAAAGCCGCAATTGAAATAGTCTTTCGCAATAGCATTGCTGTTTGCTTAAACTTGAGTAAAATACTCAACAATTATAGTAACACTATATTACCGCTTGGTATAGGTAACTGCTCTGTTTCACCAGGCATTACGTATTACCAAATGGACTATCAACCAAAGAAGATGGAGATAAAAAAATGGCATTTGAACTACCGTCACTACCATATGCAATCGACGCACTTGAGCCACATATTTCAAAAGAAACGCTAGAGTTTCACCATGGCAAACACCACAACACTTACGTGGTTAAGCTTAATGGTTTAATCCCTGGTACTGAGTTTGAAAACAAATCTCTAGAAGAGATCGTATGTTCATCAGAAGGCGGCGTATTTAACAACGCAGCACAAATCTGGAACCATACTTTTTACTGGAACAGCTTATCTCCAAACGGCGGCGGCGAGCCTACTGGCGCAGTTGCTGATGCAATCAACGCTAAATGGGGTTCTTTTGATGCGTTTAAAGATGCATTAAATGACAAAGCAGTAAATAACTTTGGTTCAAGCTGGACGTGGTTAGTTAAGCTTGCTGATGGTTCACTAGACATCGTTAATACATCTAACGCTGCTACACCATTAACTGATGATGGCGTTACTCCAATCCTTACAGTGGATTTATGGGAACACGCTTACTACATCGATTACCGTAACGTTCGTCCAGATTACCTTAAAGGTTTTTGGTCGCTTGTTAACTGGGAATTCGCGAACGCTAACTTCGCTTAATTAGCCTTTAAACGCTAATGTAAAAAAGACGCTTAGGCGTAATGCCAGTCAGTTAAGCTGACTGGCATCTTTCTTTTTATGGGGATACTTAGATGGTTTTGGCTTAACCCATCGGGGATATCTTCTATCCTCTCGTCTAGCTGGAAGCTTAAATAAGACCAGTG
>NZ_JACJDW010000006.1:0-161957 GCF_014163745.1 Pseudoalteromonas sp. SR44-2
TTCGACCGATGATAGTGTAGCATTTGCTATGTGACTTTCTACCGCTGTGGGCACTACGACATCCTACTGCGTAGCGCACCGACTTCAAATTGTAGAGAGCCCGACTAGAAATAGTCGGGCTTTTTACGTCTGCAGAAAAGTGATTTAGGGATTCCTCTAGAGCGAAGGACTTCTTAGTAAATAATTTGTATCAATCAGCAATAATATTTAATCCATTTGAGGAATTAAATCTGACCCTAACTGCGTTAAAAACCTCAAATATGAAACAACTGAATAACGAATTTTTGCCCTTCTTTTATCGACTCCGCTTAGTTATTGCTCTAATCTCAATTTATAGTCTGTTCCATTATCTCGTTTATAAAATGTGACAGAGTTCGTTTAGGTAAAATTAGAATAATAAGGCTTAATCATGAGTAAAGTTGAAAACCATCCGCATGGTATTTTTTGTTGGTCAGAGCTTTGTACGCACAATTGGAAAGACGGTAAGGCGTTTTATACATCTTTATTTGATTGAGGGCATGACGATCAACCTATTGGAGAGAACATATACTACACCATGCTACAAAAGCAAGGTGATGATATCGCTGCAATGTACGAAATGCCTAAAGAGCAAATTAGTGCAGGTATCCCAAGTCATTGGTTGGCTTACATTGCCGTCGATAATGTTGATGATTGTGCGCTAAAAGCAAAAGAACTGGGTGCTGAAGTTATTGCCGGCCCTCATGATGTTATGAATGCAGGTCGCATGCTTATACTAAAAGATCCAGTAGGCGCAACTGTTGCACTATGGCAGAGGAATGAGCATACAGGTTGTAAGCACTTAGGTGAATTAAATACGCCTTATTGGCATGAGTTAGCAACAAGAGATAGTAAAGTAAGTCGAGACTTTTACTGTGCTTTACTAGGCTGGGAAAGCGAAATAAAGCCTATGGAAGGGATGGACTACATTTTATTTTTAGTCGATGGACAACCAATTGCCGGTATGCTTGAAATGACAAGTGAATGGCCTGATGATACCCCTGCTCATTGGATGATTTATTTTGCAGTAGAGAGTTGCGATGTAATTGTTAGCAAAGCCGCTAGCTTAGGTGGACAAGTATGTGTTCCTGCAACAGATATCCCCGATGTTGGTCGTTTTAGTGTTATATGCGACCCTCAAGGTGCTGTATTTTCGGTGATCGAATCTGTATGGATGACGTTTAAACACAGTTACATTAGCTTTAGCGTTAATTTGCTCGCTAGTTTGATATAATACTCGTCAATTAAATCGTCAGAAAGTGCAGAGAACGCAATGGAATTTGAACAAGATAGTAATTTAACCCTCCCTTTATTTCTATTAGATGAATCATTAAGTAATAGAGACTTAGAGCAGCCTGATTTTGAAATATCAATTGGACTTGATGATGAGTTACTTGCTCAAATTTGCCAGAACCCAAGTGAAGATAGCAGTGTCGCTATTACTGTTAGCGGTTATGAGTTGCTTATAACTAATCCTCTGTACTTAGCTATATTAGATCAAGAGCACGATGCGCAGATAACATTAACGCATGGCCCTCTTTTAAGTATTGTTTTGAATACTGAAGGTCAGAATACATTCGTTTCTCCTCAAATGGATATGATGCCCACCTTTGATTTAGGTGATGAGGACGACGAATGAGAAAAATACTAATAAGTACGATAGTACTCATTATTTTAAGCGGTTGTGCATATTTGGGAAATGCTCACTACGATGATCTTTTTGGACCTGAACAAACACAAGAGAGAATGGTGCCTCATACAACAGGGGCTGGTGCTGATTTTTTACAAAATGTAAAACCTGTACTCGATACCCGCTGCGTAGTTTGTCATGGTTGTTACGATGCACCATGTCAACTGAAGCTCTCATCCCCTGAAGGTATTGACCGGGGGTTGAGTAAAGAGCTTGTTTACGATGGAACTCGTTTATTGGCAACGACCCCAAGCCGTTTATTATTTGATGCAACTAATACTCAGCAATGGCGAGAAAAAAACTTTACGCCAGTGCTAAATGAGCGCGTACAAAGTGAAGAAGCTAACTTAGCGGGCAGTGTGTTATTTAATAGCTTAGTGTTAAAGCAAAGCCATGAATTGCCAGTAAACGAAGTGTTAGGTGATGAGTTTGACTTTTCGTTAGCGCGTTCGCAAACCTGCGCAACAATGGGTGAATTCGATCGATTGGCAAGTGATCAACCTCATGGCGGCATGCCTTATGGTTTACCTGGTGTTTCGCGTGAAGAGTTTAATCATTTACAGAACTGGCTTAAAGGTGGTGGTAAAATGTCACATATTCAGCCACCGAGTAAATATGATCAGAATAAAATAGCGGGCTGGGAAGAATTTTTAAATCAAGATAGCTTAAAGTATCAGTTATCAGCACGGTATATTTATGAGCATTGGTTTTTAGCACATATTTATTTTACTTCAGAAAACCCACAAAGCTTTTTCAAACTAGTTCGCTCAAGTACGCCTCCTGGTGAGGAAATAAAGTTAATTAACACGCGTCGCCCATACGATGATCCTAAAGTTAGCCGTGTTTATTATCGTTTTATGCAAGAGCGTACAACCATACTTTCTAAAACACATTTACCTCTTGAGCTTAATGAAGCTAAATTACTGCGTTTATATGAGCAGTTTATTGCGCCAGATTATACGGTTACGAAAATGCCTAGTTATGAGGCTAAGGCAGCATCTAACCCTTTTAAAACTTTCGAAGTTATTCCAATTAATTCTAAGTATCAATTTATGCTTGATGAGGCAGAGTTAATTATTATGGGCTTTATAAAAGGGCCTGTTTGTCGTGGTCAGATTGCTTTGAATGTTATAAACGATCACTTTTGGGTGGCGTTTGCTGATCCTGATAAGGTTGCGACCCCTGCTGTAGGGGAAATGCTAATGCAACATGAAGAAGCGCTAGAACTTCCTGCTGCAGAGGAAAGTAATGCGTTACCTATTTCTAGCTGGGTTAAATACTCAGTTCGTGAGAAAAAATATTTACAAGCAAAAGTTGAGCTTGCTAACAAAATGTTCAAAGGTGGTGAGCACCTCACAACTGACTTACTTTGGAAAGGTGATGGGCATAATAAAAATGCGGCACTAACTATTTTCCGCCATTTTGATAGTGCAACTGTAGTTAAAGGTTTTATTGGTCAAGAGCCTAAAACCACCTGGATATTAGATTATGCTTTGTTTGAGCGTATTCACTATTTGCTTGTAGCAGGCTTTGATGTGTACGGAAATATAGGCCATCAATTAGTGACACGCCTGTATATGGATTTTTTACGTTTAGAGGGAGAGCAAAACTTTTTAGCATTATTACCTGAGGCTAAACGTAATCAAATCAAAAAGCAGTGGTATCGTAATTCACCACCAGATTTATCTAAGTTCTTTAAAAATAACCGAGAATTTAGTCAGCCAAGTGGTATTAGCTATAAAACTGATGATCCACAGCAGGAGCTATATACTTTGATGAAAGAAGCCTTAGCGCCAGTTTTAAGTGAAAAATACAACTACACTGAAGTGCCAAAGCCGTTAAATGTTGTAAGTAACATGCCAGCAAAAGCGATAAACTTGTTACCTCAGCTTTCTTTTGTACTTGTAAAGCAAGAAGATAATAGCCATAAGGGCTACACTATTATTCATCATAATGCGCACTACAATATATCTAGTTTATTAAACGAAGATGGCCAACGTGCTTATGATGAGGATACCGCGACTATTGTTCCTGGGTTTATCGGAGATTACCCAGCAGCTATTTGGTATTTAAATAACGAGCAGCAAGTAAATGCTTTTGCCGAGCAATTGCCTATGATGCAAATAGAAGCCGATTATGGTGCTTTGAAATCTAAGTTCGGCATTCGACGTACTCATCCACAGTTTTGGCAATATAGCGATATATTGCACGATACAGCTAAAAAGTATCGTGGGATAGAATATGGAATGTTCGATTATAATCGATTAGAGAATCGCTAATATAATTTTACTACTATGGCCCAGCTTGATGCTGGGCTTTTTTATTGGGTATTAATAATTCGCTTAATTATTTTGACTGATTCTTCGTTTTAAAAAATTAGTCTACACTTATATAAAAAAACTGGTTTATACATGTTCAATATTATTAAAAGCGTGAGAACACGTTACCGATGGGCACTAATTGCAATAGCGCTATTAATAAGTGGCTCTGCTTTATTAATGCAGCATAGTTTTTCTGTTCAGAAGTTTGATGCAAAAATTATTAACATCGCTGGTAGCCAGCGTATGCTCTCACAGAAAATTGCTTGGCACAGTAATGCTATGCTTAACATCAGTAATTACTCGCCAGCTCATTCTGAGTCACTTGAGAAGTCCCTCAATACATTTAAAAAGTCCCATCAAACATTATTAACTAAAAACTCTGATGACGAATACATTTACTTAAATCCAGCGTTAGTAGACTTATATTTTGGTGAAACGATAGGGTTAGATAAAGCGGTATTTGACTATATAGAACAAACAGAGCGGCTTTTGTATCAGCAAGGAGAGATAAACCACTCAGTATTTTCTATAAAGCATGTTGAAACGTTATTAACAAAGCTTGATAAGGCAGTGAGCTTATTTGAATCTCAAGCTGTTAAAAAAGTAAATTGGGTCGCCAACCTAGAGATACTATGCTGGTTATTGGCAATGACATTATTACTTATTGAGTTAAGATTTGTTTTTATACCAATGGAAAAAGAGGTTTCAGACACGCTTTTAGAGCTACAAAAACAAAAAGATTTTGTTTATCAAACAAGTCAAAATAAAGAACATTTTATTGCCAGAGCTAGTCACGAATTTAGAACACCTTTACAGGGACTTATTACGTCTATTGAGGATCTAGAGGTTTCTGATAAACAGCAAAGCGTTAAAACCCAAGCTAACTATTGCGCGCTTAGGTTAATAGCCATATTAGATGAATTACAAGACTTGCAGGCTTTAAGTGCAGGTAAATGGGTACCGCATTTAAATGACGAAAACCTTTTAGAGTCGTGTAATAAAGTAGTAATAGCGTACAAGCATGCGTGTAAGCAAAAAGGCCTAAAACTAGTTAGCTCTTTAGATGAATCGTTAAATTGTGTATGTAAATTGGATCATCAACGTTTGCAGCACACACTTACAGAATTAATTAGTAATGCAATTAAGTTTACACAAAAAGGTGAAATTACTGTTTCAGCTAAGCTTTTAAATGATGAAGTTCATTTAACGGTGAGTGACACTGGCAGTGGCTTTTCGAAGAAGATTACCAGTCTTGAATTTGACTCATTTAAACAAACCAATCACTTTCAAGGGTTGAGAACAGGCCTAACCCGGGTTCAATACGTTGTAAAAGCACTGCATGGTGAAATTACTTTTACAAATAATAAAACTCATGGTGCTTTGGTGTCTTTGTATTTACCAGTGACAATAAGTAAAACCCTCCCAACACCTCTTAAAGTAAACAACAAGCTAACGTGTTTAGTCGTTGAAGATAACCCATTAAACACTATGTTATTAACCCGCATACTTAGCTTATTAGGTTTAAGCTATGATTGCGCAGAAAATGGTAAAGTCGCGTGTGATATGGTGAGTGAAAATCAGTACGATATTGTTTTTATGGACCTAAACATGCCAGTAATGGATGGGTTTGAGGCGATTAAAAAAATACGTTCCGATCTTAATAAAGTAATGCCAATTATTGTTATAACAGCAAATACCTCACAAAATGATATAGAGCGAGTTTATGAATACGGAGCTAACCTCCATATTTATAAGCCAATAAGCCAGCAAGCAATTAAAGACGTATTAAATAGTATTAGCGTTGTTAGGGCGTGTTGATCTTTGGTAGTTGAATTTGCAGCAGTATGTTTGGTTTTTAGGCAAGGCAGAGCCTATGTAGTGTGGTTATTCCCCATAGATAGGCGATAACGCAGCATAAATACCAAACATGCGCTGCCCATTGGGTTCTTTCTAGGGGCGATTAACTCTTTGTTGCCTACATGGATGTAGGTAAGGGGCGTGAGCAGGACGCGGAAGCTTTACTCGGTTTTGACTTAGCCCACTAGGTTACCAATCTCGCGCCGCGATTTAATCTTCCTTGGATTGAACAAATTTCAATCCACAAAGATCAATACGCCCTAGTGAAATAAATTAATTTTGCAGATAACAAGCTTGCTAAGCACTTTTAATATACGTTAACTTGCTGTTTTAAGGTTTATTAGGAAAAGTTAGTGCAGTCAATTACGCTTGAGCAATTTAATGGTTACTTACAAGGGCAAGGTAAAAGCCGTTACGATATATGCAACCTAGATTGGCAAGTAAACCTAGGAGAACATTGGTTACTTTTAGGTGCTAATGGAGCTGGTAAATCTGCACTGACAGCTGCGTTAATCGGTGAGGCTAAGTGCGAAAGTGGTAAGCGTATAAGTAGTATTAATAAGCTTATGCTCGTGTCTTCAGATTCGCATAAACAGTTACTAGCTCAAGAATTAGAGCATGAAAAGCACATCCTCGTTAAAGACCTTGTTTTTACAGGGCATAGTAATAATGATGAGTTATTAGCGCAGCTAATAGAGTTATTTAAATTTAGCTCATTACTAAATAGGCATTTTAGAGACCTTTCAACGGGTGAAACTCGTAAACTCCTACTTATAAAAGCACTCAGCTCCCATAGTGAGTTAGTCGTGCTTGATGAGCCATTTCATGGACTCGACGTACAATCTTGCCAGCAGCTCAATAAAATACTCATAGAACTTAGCCAAACTATTACTTTTGTTTTTGTACTAAACCGCCTAGACGAAATCCCTTCATTCATTACTCACTATGGCTATGTAAGCCAAGGTTGCTTGTTACATACTTTAGCAAAGCCAGACAGTGAGCAATTGAGTGATTTACTAAAACTACTTCATTTAGAACATACCTCATTGGATGTGCCATCTCCTGATACCGAACAAGAGCAAAAGGCATTCACCGGTAATACCTTAGTTAAATTGAGTAATGCTAAAGTTAGTTACAGTGATGTAAGCATATTCAAAAATCTCAATTGGACTATAGAAAAGCATCAGCATTGGCAGCTCAGTGGAGCGAACGGTTCAGGCAAAACATGCTTATTAAATTTAATAACAGGTGATAACCCACAGTGTTATAACAATGACATTGAAGTGTTCGGTTTTAAACGTGGGACAGGGGAGAGTATTTGGGATGTAAAACAGCATATTGGTTTTATATCTAACGCGCTACATATGGATTACCGCGTAAGTATATCGGCTTTAAATACTGTTATTTCAGGATTTTACGATAGCATAGGTTTATATCAAAAACCGAGCGACGCACAAATTAATATTGCTCAACAGTGGCTGGCATTTATTGGTTTAAGTGATAAGCAAAATACCTCATTCACCCAGCTATCGTACGGCGATCAGCGTATGCTTTTAATTGTGCGAGCTATGGTAAAACATCCAACGTTACTTGTTTTAGATGAGCCTTGCTTAGGCTTGGATGAAGCAAACAGGCAACGTGTACTGCTACTAATAGAGAAAATTTGTGCTGCTAATACAAGTACTGTGATTTATGTAAATCATCATGCGGCAGACAAAATTAAAGGAATAGAGAATTACTTAAAAATGGAAGACTTTCATTAAAAGCTCAGAGAAAGGTTGAGCGAAAATTCACTCAACCCATTTTTATTTTAAAGACGAGTAACGCTAAAGCCTTTATCTCGAAGTTGTTTAAGTAACCCGTGTTTTTCAGGTAAATGCAAAGCGCCTACAGCAATAAATAGCTGCTCGTTTGCTAAACGCGGTGTGAGTTGTTTAACCCAATTATTATTACGGTTAGTTAGCATTACTTGCTCGCTAATTTCACCGTAATTACTGTCATCAAAACTCATGTTGTAGTAATCGGTTAGTGTGTCCATGTCACCGCTTTTCCACGCATTAACTAACTTGATAAAGTAAGTATTAATATCGGCTAGTTGCTCAAAGGTTTCTTCAATCATTTCATTGCTTAGTAGCGCCATACCATCAAACATTTGTAGTTGTTGCTCTAGGGTTTCAAGCTCGCCAATTTTAATATTATGCTCTTTAGCATAACTAAGCACTTGCTTGTCTATACCGGTTTTATCTGAATATCCTGCATTTTGAAATTCAATTTGCATCATAGTCACCATAACAGCCCAAGGCTTTAAGCCATTAAACATAGCAATATCAATCGACTTTTTAGCAAAGTAATCTTTTAGCTTGGTATAATTTTGCTTTGAAAGCTCAGTTTGCAGTGTTTTACCGTCACTTAGCATCATAAATGGCATTGAGCGCTGTTGCATTTCAAGTGGTGTAAGTTTGCTTATATCAACTTCAACAATCACTTCTTTGCTTGCGCTAATTGCATCGGTTACATTTTTAGGTAAGCCTTTCATGCTGGCATCACCAACGTGTACGGTGCCAAATAAGTAAGAGCTGACGCCATTTTTTTCTATTTTATATAAGGCAGGTGCTGCATAGCTGTTAAAGCTAAATGTTATAAGTAATGCCACAATAAAAAAGTGGCTAACACGGGTAAGAGCATTCATGGTTTGTCCTTAAAATCTCAAAATTAGTAGTGTAAATACTAACCTAAATTTACTTCAGAGGTAACGTTAATATAAACGTTAACGTATTGTTTTCGGTATTACTGGCCGTAATAGTAAAGCCATTTAAGTTACATAAGCTCTGTACAATTGATAATCCTAAACCATGGCGCTGATTATTAGTTCTAGATGAATCTAGCTGATAGAGCGGGTCAAAAATAGCAGTTAGCTGTTCATCACTTAGTGGTTTATTTACTTTGTTACTAACAGAGATGCTCATGTTTGTGCTGTTATTTACGGCAGTTAATTTAATTGGCGCCTCAGGAAGTCCATAAAATAGTGCGTTATCGATTAAGTTACATAAAATGGTACTTAAACTAAATTCGTCAGCATTAAGCGTAAGTTCGCCACTTATTTCGTTATTTAAACGCGTTTTGATACTTGGATGCTTAAAGGTCAGCTCATCAATAATTTGATTTACTAAGTTATTTAGCATGATATTTTGTGCATTCAATTGCATAGCACTACTACTTGAGCGCTGCAATAATAAGAGGTTGCTAACAATTGTTTTCATACGCTGTGAAATATTAAGCACATCACTGGTATAGGTGTCGCTAATGCGTTTATCGTCAGGGTAGCGAATAGCCACCTCTGAGAGGCTTATTAGTTCAGCTATAGGGGTTTTAAGCTCGTGTGCAATGTCGCTTGTTAGGCGTTTTTCATTACTATAGAGTTGCTGATTAACAGTAATAAACTTATTTAGCTCGTTACGTATAGGTTCTATTTCTTCTACTTTAAAGTCGCTTTCTATTGTTTGCGCAACACCGGTAATATCGAGTAACTTAATTTGGTCGTTTAAATTGTGTAGAGGGTGCAGGCCTTTATTTACAATACGTGTCACTAAATAGCGCACACCAAACACACCAAGTACACAGGTTAAAATAAAGACCACATCAATAATAATCAGTACTTTATTAAGTTCGGCTGTCGGCGCTGCGATTGCAAGTGTCATGGTATTAAAAACAGCAGAGTGAGTGGGGTTTCTATCATCTTTTTGGGCTACAAAGTGACTTATAAGTGCGCGACCATCACGTCCGTTAGGAAGCTCGTAATCTATAATTTTAGATTCGTTAATCGGCATTTCTAAAAAAGGCAGGTTAGCATTTTCATAAAGCGCTAATGAGTCCGAGCGCTCAAACACATCACGGCCATGCCATAATTGGTAAAACTCCGTGGCATCGGCTGCTTCATACTCCGACATAAACTCACCAGCAAAATCAAATTCAACCACGTTGTTGTCATCTTCAACTAAGGTTTTTAAGTAGTTAGCTTTATTAGTTAAAGACTGATTAAACTGATCTTCCACCCAAGTATCAACACTTAAATCAACGGTTAAAAATATGGTGAATAAAATAACTGAGATCACGGCGCTAATATTATTAACGAGTTTACGTTTTATTGAGTGATTTTTATTTTGTTGTTGCGACATAACCAAATCCACGTTTATTTTTTATCGGGAGCTCGCCATCAAACTGTCTTACTTTTTTACGTATGGTTGAGATGTGTGCTTCAAGCGCATTTTTAGAGAGCATATCAAACTGACCTACCACCGCTTCACTTATAAGCTCAAGCCCCAATACTCGCTCTGGGGCGTTAAATAAGCATTCTATTATTTTATATTCATTACGCGTGAGCTCAATGGCATGTTGCTTGTAGTGAAGAGTTTTAAGCGAGAGATCTAATACGCAATCACCTACGGTAAGGGTATTTTGTTGATTTTGCAGTGAACCACGACGAAGTAATGCAAGGACACGAGCATGGAGTTCTTCAAACGAAAATGGCTTAGTTAAATAATCGTCAGCGCCTTTCATAAGGCCATTAATTTTATCTTGAGGCTCACTTCGTGCCGATAAAATTAGCACACGGCTTTGGCTATTACTGCTGCGCAGTGCTTGTAAAATACTCATGCCATCAACGCTCGGTAGCATTAAATCAAGTACGAGGAGGTCGTAGTTTCCACTTAGTGCCATACTCAGCCCTTCTGAGCCATCACCAGTTTCATCTACGGTAAAACCAAGGTTGCTAAGGCCAACTTGCAAGCTGCGTCTTAATGCTTCTGAGTCTTCAATAACGAGGATTTTCATGTTTACTCGGTTTATAAAAATAGCCTTGTTACTTTAACAAGGCTTTATTATCAAGTCACTTGGTTAATGATACCAACCATTTGTGTAGGCTAAATTACCTAAGTTCGCATGGGCTAGGGCTTTTTTTACTAGTTGCTCATCGTTTTCACATGGCACAAGCTGGTTATTGCTATACGTATAGGTGGTTGCTGGTTTTTGTGGTTGTAACACCACCACTTTATTATCGTGTATGTAGGCAAAATTTTTGTCGTATTGCATCATTGCGCGTTGTTTGTTGTCGCTAATTGGCTTTGATAAATCATGACCTATCATAGGGTGCTTACCACTTGCGCCAATTAAAGACAGTAGAGTAACAGGAATATCGAGCTGGCTGGCTAGTTGGCTATCTCGTTTATGGGTAATACCTTTACCAAAAATAACGGCCGGAATTTTAAAGTGATCAACCGGTACTAAATTTGAACCCGATACGCGCGAGTCGTGATCGGCAATAACTATAAATACAGTATCATCCCAGTAGCTCGATTTTTTAGCTTTTTCGATAAAGGTGCCTAGTGCGTAATCGGCATACTTGGCAGCATTATTACGGGTTTGTTTTTGTTTATCGTACAGCGTTATTTTATCGTCAGGAAAGTCATACGGGCTATGATTAGAGCTTGAAAATATAAGGCTAAAAAAGGGTTTGTTTTGATTTTTAAGCTTAGTAAGTTCTATATCGGCTTGGTCGTACAAGTCTTCGTCTGATGCGCCCCACGAGCCATTAAAGTCTATTTTTTTAAAGTTATTTGTATCTACGATACTTTTAAAACCGTTGCCTAAAAAGAAGCTGCGCATGTTATCAAAATGGCTTTCGCCACCATAAATGAACTGAGTGTTGTAATTTTGCTTCGCTAAAAAATCAGCAATGGTAAAAAAGTCACGTTGTGATTTATCAAGCTTAACAACTGCACGCGAAGGCGTTGGTGTAAACCCTGTAATTACTGCCTCAATTCCACGTACTGAACGTGTGCCCGTGGCGTATAAATTATCAAACCCCCAGCCTTGTTTATAAAGGGCGTCTATATTAGGTGTAAGCGGTAAACCGCCAAGCGTGCCTACATAACGAGCACCTAAACTTTCTTGTAAAATAATGACTAAATTTTTGGGTTTACCTGTATTACTTGCGCGATGAAACGTTTTTGTAGGGGCGGTTACATCACTAAATGTGCCTTGCGTATTTTGCATGTTACTACGCACAATACTAAGTAATTCATCGGTGGGCATTTTACCGTAATAGTCTTGGCTCGATTGCTCATTAGAAAGTTGCTTAACTGCAAACGCGACGCTATAAAGTGAGTTAAGGGTTAAGTCGTTAAGTAAGTGATCGGTAGAAAACGAGACCATGGCGGGGTTAAGTGGTCTGTGTCCTAATGAGTTGCGGGCGCCAAAAATAGTTAAGCATACTAAAACAAGCGCTAAAATTGATTGATTTAAACCTGTTAGTGATGACTTGCTTTGCCATTGATTGCTAAATATTTTACTTGCAAATTTACAGCTTAAAATAAGTGCTATAACAGCAATAAATACTTCTAACTTATAGCCTGAAAAAATCATTTTTGAGACTTCTTTAGGATAAATTAAATATTCTATAAATAAGCGGTTTGGGCGTAAATCGTACTCGTTTATAAACGTAGGCGTAATCACTTCAAAAAAAACAAGTAAAGCAGACATCCCCACTAAATAAATTTTAATGAGGCCGCGTACTTTATTTTGCCAACCTACGCTTTGCATCAGTAAAGTAAGTAGTAATGCGGGCATAATAATGTAGCTTAGAGTGGCTATATCTACTCTTAACCCACCTATAAATATAGATAACCACGCATGCGATCCAAATACACGCTCCCCTTGCCATACACTTAATCCAAAGCGAGCAAGTGTTAACAAGCTAAGTGCTAAAACAGCAAATACAACAAAAATCCATACAGGGCCAAGTGCATTTTGTATTTTAGGTATAAAAGTTAGCTTTATGCCCATAACACAGCCCACCAAATAAGAGCGGCAATTAGCATAGCTATAAACACGCTTGCAGAGGCTATATCTTTAGCTAGCCCCGAAAGCTCATGGTATTCACTGCCAATTCTATCAACTACAACCTCAACTGCCGTATTTACCAGCTCAGCAAACAATACAAAAAGCAGGCTGGCTATAAGCAGTAATTTATCCTTTAGTGCAATTTCTTGTAGCCACACAAACACACCAAGTAATGAAAACAGTGCTAGCTCTTGTTGAAACGCTGCTTCAAATCGACTCATCCATTTTAAGCCGTTAAAAGAATGGCTTAAGGTAAAAATAAGGCGCATTAAGCCTTGGCGTTTTATAACGGTTTTATTACTCATAGTTTTATTTCGCTTGGTGTTGTTTGGCAGTTAGCAAGTAAATCAAGTGATGCCTGATACGTTTTGCTTTTAATGCCAATTAAATTTAAAAGGGTGTGAAAAATATTGTTGTGTGAGCGCGCAGCGCGGGTGTCTAAATTAGCTAAACAGGTATTAGTAATGCGCTGATTATGCTCATCAGCCCATATATAAAGAGGAACGTGCGTTTGTGTGCTAGGTGCAAAGCTATACGGAAAACCATGTAAATAAGCACCGGCTTCGCCAAGTGATTCACCATGATCAGAGACATATAAAAACTGCTTATCTATGTTGTTTGGCAGCGCTTTTAATTGCTCAATTACCTGGGCGTTAACAAAGTCGCTGTACGCAATTGTGTTGTCGTAGGTATTAACTAATTCATCGAGTGAGCAGTTTTGAATGTCGCTTCTGTCGCACGTGGGCGTAAATTGCTTAAATTTTTCTGGGTAGCGTTTAAAGTAGGTTGGTCCGTGTGAGCCCATCATGTGTAGGACGATAACGGTATTAGCTTGGCTTAAATTAGCGAGTTTGCGCTTAAGTGGAGCAAGAAGTGCTTCATCAAAACAATATTTTCCATCGCAAAGCGCTGATGGGGTGGTTGGGATATCAATGTTAACAACACGGGTGCATACGTTTTTACAGCCGCTGTTGTTATCAACCCACAGTACGTCGCTGCCAGCTTGTTGTGCTAAGTCAACCAGGTTTTGTTGGTTGTCGGCTGCTAATCGATCAAAGTTATCTTGTGTTTGCAGTGAAAACATACACGGCACAGACACAGCAGTAGCGGTGCCACAAGACGCCACATTATTAAAATACGTCACATTATACTTTTGTGTATAAGGGTTGGTGTTGCGCTTATAACCTTGATAAGAAAAGTTTTCTGCTCGTGCGGTTTCGCCAACAACCATAACTGTTACGCTGGTGGTGTTAGGCGTAATGAGAGTGGGTGTTGCATCTATATTTTTAAATTCCATATTGGTATACAGCAGCTGATCGCGCATATATTTATAACCGCTAGAGAGATACTGAAATGGGATGAGTTCTTTTTTCAAAATGCGGTTATTGCGACCAGTGGCTGCGTAATCGGCGTAAAAGTTTACGACCACTAAAGCAATTAGTGAGCAGCACGCTACAATAAGTTTTATACGACTAATTGCTTCTTGGTGAGGGCGGGTAAAGTGTATTTTTACTTTGCTTAATATAAAAACAGGTAGCGCACAAAACAGTAGTAGAAAGCCTATGAGCTGCGGATTTAAATAGCTCAGCGCTTCGCTTGAATCTGTTTCGAACGTGTTTTGAATCATTGAATAGTCAAACACGACGCCGTAATTTAATGAGCCGTAAAGTACGGCACTCGAAATTATCAGTAAAAGGTAGTTAATTGGTTTTAGTAACCACCTAACCGACACTATTGAAAAGAAAATAATTAAAAGGCATAACAACAGCAGTGGCACTGAAAGTAAAAATAGCCATGAAAAAGATGCAAGGGAGGTGATGGCGCTAAACGAACCTTGAATAAAAGGAATGTTTATAACTAAACAGTAATAACAGGCAATCATCACTACAAAGGCATTTGCACTACAGTGAATGTAAAACCGCTTACTACGATTTGGCTTTTTTTGTGCTGGTGTTTGGCTAGTTATGTTCATATTTAGGCTCGTTTAAAATAACAACGCCATGCTATGCAACAACACTTAAGAGTCGCTTAAGAGAACCTACGCATTACCTGAAGGTGATAAATAATTTTATTTATAAAAATATTCTCAAAAATTAATCAAACCTTAAATAAGGGATATAAGAATAGTGAATTTCTGAGATTAAAATTAGAGCATAAAAAAACCACTACCAGCTTGTATAGTGAATTTTAAAACCTGATAAATTGCCTTTTAGTCTTTTTGTTAGATTAACTTTGGTGTTGACTTAAAGGGCCTAGCGCGGTACTAATATAAAAAGAGAGCGAAGGAATAACCTTCGCGATAATTGAACAAAATTTGGTATTAATTACATGCTTACAAACGCACTTAACCTAGTCCTGATTATTATCGTGGTGATTATTCCCGCGAGGGCTTCGTAGTGCTTTAAAAACTTAAGCATTAAAAAAGCCCTCCGCACTTAACCGTTCGGAGGGCTTTTTAGTTTTAAGGGTAAAATTTGTAATTGGGTTGTCACTGAGGAATGAGGGTTTATTAATGACAGGCGCAGAACTAACAATCGACTTATTGGCCAAACACGGCGTAAATGAAGTATTTGGCTACCCAGGCGGAGCTATTATGCCAATTTACGATGCACTGTATGGCGCGCCAGTCAAACACTACCTAACTCGCCATGAGCAAGGTGCAGGGTTTGCAGCTGTTGGTTATGCTCGCAGCACACGTAAATTAGGCGTATGTTTTGCAACATCTGGCCCAGGTGCAACTAATTTAATAACCGCTCTTGCTGATGCGATGATGGACTCAGTACCATTATTGGCGATCACCGGCCAAGTGCCTACTGCAGCTATTGGTTCAGATGCGTTTCAAGAAATAGATGTACTAGGTATGTCGCTTTCGTGTACTAAGCACAGCTACATGGTAGAACGAGCTGAAGACTTAGCAGAGATATTACAAGAAGCAATTCATTTAGCGCAAAGCGGCCGCCCAGGTCCTGTACTTGTCGATATCCCAAAAGATATTCAAATGGCTCAAGTCCCTTTTAAACCGTGGCTAGCAGCTGATGAATACTTACCAGAGCTAGATTTAAAGCAAGTTGCTATTGCTAATCAATTGTTGAGTGAGGCTAAACAGCCTGTAGCGTATGTAGGTGGTGGTGTACAAGCCGCTGATGCGCAAGACGAACTAATGCAATTTTTAAATAAAACTCAGATGCCAGCCGTATCAACACTTAAAGCGCTGGGCAGTGTATTACCAGATTACGAACATTACTTAGGTATGTTGGGTATGCATGGTGGTCAAGCTGCTAATATCGCAGTGCAAGAATGTGATGTACTTGTATGTATAGGGGCACGCTTTGATGACCGCGTAACAGGCAACTTAGCTAAATTTGCAGCTAAAGCTAAAGTAATCCATTTAGATATAGATGCTGCTGAAGTTGGTAAGCGAAAACCTGCTAAAGCTTCATTAATTGCCGATTTAAAAACGTCGTTACCCGCACTTGAGTGCTTTGTAACACCTAAAGCTTGGTGTGACACAAATAAAGAAATGAATATTAAGCATGCGTGGCGTTACGACTACCCAGGTGAGAAGGTTTTTGCACCGTACTTATTAAACCAACTAAGCCAACGCATGCCAAAAACAGGGGTTGTGTGCTGCGATGTTGGTCAGCACCAAATGTGGGTAGCACAACACATGAAGTTTACTCATCCTAGTAATCATTTAAGCAGTGGTGGTGCAGGGACAATGGGCTTTGGTCTACCGGCTGCTATTGGCGCGCAAGTAGCACGCCCTGATGACTTTGTTATCACTGTATCGGGCGATGGTTCTATAATGATGAATATTCAAGAGCTGGCCACTATTCGCCGTAACAATTTACCTGTAAAAATATTAATTTTAGATAACCAGCGTTTAGGGATGGTTCGCCAATGGCAAGAACTATTTTTTGAAGGGCGTTATTCTGAAACTAACCTGTCGGATAACCCAGACTTTGTGCAATTAGCTGCTGTATTTGGTATCCCAGGGCAAACAATTACTCACGCTAACCAAGTTGATGATGCGATAACTGCATTAGTTAACAGTAAAGGTCCGTACATAGTACATGCCTGTATTGATGATAAAGAAAATGTTTGGCCACTTGTACCACCTGGGGCTGCTAACGACGAAATGATGACGGAGAAAGCAAAATGAAACATCGCCTAACTATTGCATTAAAAAGCCAAAGTATAGCGGTAGAGCGCTTTTTACGAGTGGTGCGTCATCGTGGTTTTGACCTTACGCATTTTCAGCTCAATATGGACGATGGTTTTTATAATGTAGACATGACGGTAGATAGTGATAAACCAATTCACCTTTTAACCAGCCAGTTAAATAAGCTGGTGGATGTCAAAGAAGTCACTTTACAAAATTTACAGCAACAACAGGCTGTGTAATTACGAACTGAAAAACAATTTACGAGTAACTGAATCACTCGGTTACTCACCAATTTTAGAATGAGGAATGCCCGCTTATTTTGCGGCAAAAACTGAGGTAACTATGGCTAAATTAAGAAGTGCAACAACAACTGAAGGGCGTAAACGCGCAGGCGCTCGTGCATTATGGCGCGCAACAGGTATGACCGACACCGATTTTGGTAAGCCGATTATTGCCGTAGTTAACTCGTTTACACAATTTGTACCAGGGCATGTTCACCTTAATCAGCTAAGTGAACTTATGGCTGAAACCATTACACAAGCCGGTGGCGTCCCTAAAGAATTTAATACTATTGCGATTGATGATGGTATTGCAATGGGGCACGGCGGTATGCTTTATTCGCTTCCTTCACGCGACTTAATTGCTGACTCAGTTGAGTATATGGTAAATGGTCATTGTGCTGATGCGATGATTTGTATTTCAAACTGCGACAAAATTACTCCAGGAATGATGCTTGCAGCACTACGCTTAAATATTCCGGTAATATTTGTATCAGGCGGTCCAATGGAAGCTGGTAAAACTAAGCTTGCTAACATCGATATTAAACTTGATTTAGTAGATGCCATGGTTAAAGGCGCTGATGAATCGGTAAGTGATGCAGATTCAGAGCAAGTAGAGCGCTCTGCGTGTCCAACATGTGGCTCGTGTTCAGGCATGTTTACTGCAAACTCAATGAACTGTTTGCTAGAAGCGATTGGTTTAGCATTGCCAGGTAACGGCACGACGCTTGCCACTCATAAAGACCGTAAACAACTTTATGTTGAAGCGGGGGCTCGTATTGTTGATTTATGTCGTGAGTATTATCAAAAAGACAATCAAGATGTATTGCCACGTGCTATTGCTAACAAAACAGCCTTTATGAATGCAATGGTTGTTGATATTGCAATGGGTGGCTCGTCAAATACGGTATTGCATTTACTTGCTGCAGCGCAAGAAGCGGGCGTTGATTTTGATATGTCGCACATTGATGCGCTCTCTCGTAAAACACCATTTTTATGTAAAGTTGCACCAGCGACACCTGAATATCATATTGAAGATGTGCACCGCGCAGGCGGCATGATGGCAATCGTACGTGAACTTGGCAAAGCAGGCTTAGTTGATATGTCAGTTAATCATGTTGCTGGGTCAACTATGGCTGAGCTCGTTAAAAAATGGGATGCAACAGATCCTACTAACGAAGCAGCGCGCAAATTTTACCGTGCTGGCCCTGCGGGCATTCGTACCACTAAAGCAATGAGCCAAGAGTGTCGTTGGGACGAGGGCGATAATGACCGTGTTAATGGGTGTATCCGAAGTGTCGAACACGCTTTTCGTCAAGATGGTGGCTTAGCTGTACTTTCGGGTAATTTAGCAGTTGATGGCTGTATTGTTAAAAGCGCTGGCGTTGTTGATGAAATGCTACATTTTGAAGGTACTGCAGTCGTGTACGAGTCACAAGATGATTCTGTAGAAGGTATTTTAAACGATGAAGTAAAAGCCGGTGATATCGTGGTTATTCGTTACGAAGGCCCTAGAGGCGGCCCAGGTATGCAAGAAATGCTATACCCAACTAGCTACTTGAAATCAAAAGGCCTAGCTGAAAAATGTGCACTTATTACTGATGGTCGCTTTTCGGGTGGTACTTCGGGTTTATCAATTGGTCATGTGTCGCCTGAAGCGGCAAGTGGTGGTGCAATTGCTTATGTTGAAAATGGCGACAAAATCATTATTGATATCGCAACACGAGAAATCACGTTAGCGCTAAGCGATGAAGAGCTTGAAGCACGTAAACAAAAACAATTAGCACGCGGAAAACTGGCGTACAAACCAGTTGACCGTGAGCGCTATGTATCGTCTGCTTTAAAGGCTTATGCATTACTTGCAACAAGTGCTGATAAAGGCGCAGTGCGTGACTTAGCTAAATTGGAGGCGCTTAGTTAATTATGGTCTCTCAAGAGCTCGATTATTTTCGCGCTATTATTCAAGCAAACATGGAGCCTTTGGCTAAAGTTACCGAGGTCAGCGAAATGGCTGAGCTTGGTGCTAAATTAGGTAACCATGTTTGGTTAAAGCGTGAAGACCAACAGCCCGTGTATTCATTTAAATTACGCGGTGCGTATAACAAATTAAATAAATTACCTAAAGGCTCAGTGGTTATCACTGCTTCAGCGGGTAATCATGCTCAAGGGGTTGCACTAAGTGCTTCTCACTTAGGGCATCAAGCCACAATTGTAATGCCAGTAACAACGCCTGAAATAAAAGTAAGTGCGGTACGTGCGCTTGGCGGTGAAGTTGTGCTACATGGGCATCATTTTGATGCCGCAAAAGCACATGCGCTTGAGCTTACAGAGCAACGAAACGGTATATTTGTTCCACCATTTGATGACCCAGACGTCATTGTTGGTCAAGGTACTGTAGCACGTGAGCTTATGCAGCAATTAAACGAGCTCGATGCGGTGTTTATTCCTGTTGGCGGCGGCGGTTTACTTGCTGGGATGGCGGTTTATATTAAATCGCTGCGTCCAGATATAAAAGTAATTGGTGTAGAAGCCGACGAAAGTGCATGTTTACAAGCGGCACTTAAAGCAGGCAAACCGGTAGAGCTTGAGCGCGTTGGTAGTTTTGCTGATGGCGTAGCGGTTAAAATTATTGGCACTGAAACATTTCGCTTAGCGCAAAAGTTTTGTGATGAAGTTATAACCGTCACCAGCGACGAAATATGTGCTGCCATGCAGGATATTTTTGTATCTACCCGTGCAATAGCAGAGCCTTCAGGTGCACTTGCAACGGCAGGGCTTAAAAAATGGAGCCAGCAGTCGGGTTTAAAAGGGTTACATTTAGCGGCTGTTTTATCCGGTGCTAATTTAAACTTTGATCGCCTGCGTTATGTTGCAGAGCGCACTGCGCTGGGTGAAAAAAACGAAGCGTTATTAGCGGTTACTATTAAAGAAGAAAAAGGCAGCTTTAAACAGTTTTGTGCTTCTTTAGGTGGCCGTGCTATTACTGAGTTTAACTACCGTTATGCAGGACCTGGTGAAGCACAAATATTTGTAGGTATTGCCCTGCGCCAAGGCGAGCAAGAGCTTAATGAGCTAAAGCAAGACTTAACAAATAATGACTACCAATTTTGCGATCTGTCGGATAACGAACTCGCTAAATTACATGTGCGCTATATGGTTGGCGGAAAAGCACCCGAGCAATTACATGAGCGCTTACTTCGCTTTGAATTTCCAGAGTATCCAGGTGCGCTTGCACGCTTTTTAGATACTTTAGGTAGTAATTGGAACATTACCTTATTTCATTATCGTAATCACGGTGGTTCGATGGGGAATGTACTGGCAGGTTTTGCTATTGAGCCGAGTCAGTATGAGATGTTTAACGAGCACTTAAACCGTTTAGGTTACAGTGTACAAGATGAAACACAAAATCCGTGCTTTAGCCAATTTTTAACATCAAAGCCCCAAGCAGAAAAAGCCGAAAAACTCGCCTCAGTATAATCCTTCTTTAAAGGCAGGCACCTAACTAGGGTGCTTGCTTTATCGCACGTTTTACATATAGTTACAGGTAATCGTCATACTTTTTGAGGGCACCTAGTTGCTATTTAAAGGATTAATCATTGGATTGTGCTTTTTTTGTAGCCATATCGCGGCGCAAGAATCAGTCACATTACAGCTAAAATGGACACATCAGTTTCAGTTTGCTGGCTACTATATGGCAAAGCAAAAAGGCTTTTATAATGAAGCGGGCCTTGATGTAACTATTAAACAAGCTAATCCAATGAAACCTGATACCTTTGCTCCTGTCGCCAGTGGTGAAGCACAATTTGGTGTAGGGCACTCTGGTATTTTACAGCAACGTATAAATGGACAACCTCTTATTGCTATGGCTGCCTTATTGCAATTTTCACCTTACTGCTGGATGGTTAAAGACACGTCTGATATTTTTCATCCACGTGACTTTGTTAATAAACGTATTACTGCGGTAAGCAAAAATGATGGCGCCGAACTACTTATTATGCTTAAACGCAGTGGCGTTGATGTAGATAAACTCAAAGTTTACGATGGCGAAAACCCAGGCCAGGCTTGGATTGAAAACAAGCTAGATGCTATGCAAGTATATGTTACTACAGAGCCTTATTATATGACTCAACAAGGCGTAGCTCATCGACTTGTTTGCCCACAGCGTTATGGTATGGACGTATACAGCGACATTTTATTTACCAGCGAAAACATGCTGAAGAAAAATCCTCAAACGGTCGAAAAATTCTACCAAGCGAGCCTAAAAGGATGGCGTTATGCAATGATGAACATGGATGAAGCCATTGCAGTCACCCAGCAAAACTATGCACCGGGTAAAAGCTTTTATCAGCTCGCTTTTGAGGCTGAAGTACTAAAAAGTTATATAACCCCACCCACCACCAGTTTAGGACATATGTCGATAGCAAAGTGGCGCTTAATTGCGGACTTATATGGCATACAGCAAAACGAATTTGACGAAGTAAAATCTCACTTTATTTATAAATACCAAGAACCTGAAAAGATGCAGTTATCGTGGATGCTCATGGCAGCTATTTTGGTAAGTATTATTTCAATACCTTTGTATTTACGGCTGATTTTTAGTAAAAATTAACTGCTTAGGTAATTCCCGAAACTGATATAATTAATTGTCTTTTTTATTTTTTAAGCTGTTATGACTTTAGCTGAGCAATTTTTAGCACTTGATTCACTTTTAATGCGTCATCGTCAGTATTGGCAGTGCACCGCATTTGATTTTGACACTATACCTTGGCCAGAGCTACAAGGCATACTTAGCGAACTAACTGATGATCAGGTAAGCGTTCTTGATAACGATCAAAACCAGCTATACCAATTTTTTAGCCAACATATAAGCCAACTTGATGAACTTGCAAAGTTATGCGAGTTACCTAGCACAGCCCACTCTCAAGCTGATTATCCATTTTGGATAAGTAACGGCATTAAAGGTCGTAAGTTTGCACAGTTACAAGATTTTGTATCTGCACTACCTAATACCAAGCAACCTGTTTTAGAGTGGTGCGCGGGTAAAGGGCACTTAGGTCGAATGCTTGCGTTTAATGGCGCAAGTAATGTACATAGTATTGAACTGCAACAAAGCTTATGCGAGCAAGGACAAAAAAGTGCACAGCAACAAGGCTTAGCAATGCACTTTAGCCAAGCCGATGTATTAAAAGACGATATCACTCAATTTTTTAATACAGACATGCATGCTGTAGCGCTTCACGCATGCGGTGGCTTACACCAAGCATTTATGCGCCAAGCAAGTTTAGCGAAAGTACAGCAAATTAGCTTTTCACCTTGTTGCTACCATTTATTTACGGCTAATGAGTACCGTGCAATGAGTGAGGTTGCAAATAAAAGTGAGCTTAATCTAACGCATCGTGATTTAAAGCTCGCATTACAAGAAACTGTCACAGCGCCTTCTCGTCTGGAAAAAGTGCGTAAAACAGAACTTGAGTGGCGACTTGGTTTTGATGCACTAAGAAAGTCGATCACTGGCGAGCAATATTACGTAAGCGTACCTTCGGTCAACAAAGCTATATTCTCAGATTCGTTTAAATCGTTTTGTGCATGGGCTGCAGATAAAAAGGCATTAAAACTACCTCAAAGCATTGATTATATTAAGTATTTAGAGGTTGGGGTGGCTCGAAAAAAAATAACTGACCGAGTTGAACTGGTTCGACATGTGTTCAGAAGGGCAATTGAAGTTTGGCTTGTGCTCGATCGTGCTTTATATTTGCAACAGCAAGGTTATCAAGTAAGCGTTAAAACGTTTTGTGAAAAGCAGTTAACGCCTCGTAATATTTTGATTCTTGCTAATGTCCATTAAATTTCCGTCCTCGACTTAATAAGAGATGCAATGAGAAAGTTAAAAAATTTATTCGATAACAACAAACGTTGGGCTGCTCGTACAAGTGAAGCAGACCCTGAGTTTTTTAAAATTTTATCTATGCAACAAAATCCAGAGTATTTATGGATTGGTTGTTCAGACTCTCGTGTACCTGCAAATCAAATAGTTGATTTATTACCAGGCGAATTATTTGTACATCGTAACGTTGCTAACGTGGTTGTACACACTGACCATAACTGCTTATCGGTTATGCAGTACGCTGTAGAGGTTTTAAAAGTAAAACATATAATGGTAGTAGGTCACTATGGTTGTGGTGGCGTACAAGCCGTTTTAAACAATGCTAAATTTGGCTTTATTGATAATTGGCTACGCCATGTAGGAGATGTAAAAGAAAAGCATCTTGAACAACTTGACGCAATGCCAGAAAGCGAACGCTTAAGCCGCCTTATTGAGCTAAATGTAATTGAGCAAGTACGTAATGTGTGTCGTACTAACATTGTGCAAGATGCCTGGGAGCGCGGCCAAGAACTAAGCGTTCATGGTTGGGTTTATGGTTTAGAAAACGGCCATCTTCATGATTTAGAATCTGTAGTAACGTGCGCGAGTGAAGAAACGCAAAGCTACAAAAAAGCAGTGCAACACGTATTTAAAAAAGTGGGTGAAAATAAATAAATCCATGACTAAAACGGCGGTGTTGATAGGTGCTACAGGCTTGGTCGGTAATGAGTTGCTCCATAAGTTACTTAATAGCGATCGTTATACAAAAGTAGTTACGTTAAGCCGTCGAGTTCTGCCTGTCACACATGCAAAGCTAGTTAATCACGTTATTGATTTTGAAAAATTAACTCAATATGTTGAGCTTTTTAAAGGTGATGTATTGTTTTCGTGTTTGGGCACAACCCGTAAACGAGCGGGCTCGATACACGCTCAGCGTAAAGTAGATTTTGATTATCAGTTTATAGCGGCGCAGTTAGCGGCATGTAATGGCGTTACGCATTATTGCTTAGTGTCATCAAGCGGGGCGAATACGCACAGTAATAGTGCTTATTTGAAAATGAAGGGAGAGCTTGAGCAACATATTAAAGCACTCCCTTTTGATAAAATAAGTATTTTACAGCCATCTTTATTATTAGGTGATCGTGAGCAATTTAGAGTGGCAGAAAAGATAGGTAGTATTATTTTTCCTGTTATTACACGATTTGCGTTTTTAAAGCGTTATAAACCAATAACTGGCGAACAAGTTGCGCAAAAAATGCTGAGTGTGAGTTTAGCTCAGCAGGCTAAGTTGTCTTATTATGTACTTGATGAGCTATTTGAATAAACTGAGTAAAACGCAAAAGGCAGCCTAAGCTGCCTTTTTTGTACATTAAATTAATACCAATTTTATTAAAAAATGATCATTTTAGCGTATTAAATAACTCACTAACTACGTTAAAAATTATTTATATAGAACAACTATGTACGATAATTTTAGCCTTGTTATTGAGCTATTTTCTTATCGCTATAATAGAACACTAATTTAATGCAATTGGTATAATTATTCAGCGTCAGTTTTAGCGCTAAGTTGTTGCTCAAGCAATGAAACTTTAGCTTCAAGTTCGGTTAACTTTTCGCGAGTACGAATAAGTACTTGGCTTTGCACATCAAATTCTTCACGGCTCACAAAGTCCATCTCAGCAAGCTTGTTTTGTAGAACTTGCTTTGTTTTACCTTCGAGTGTGTCTGCTAGGTTTTTTACGCCTTGTGGCATATTGCTAGTAATTTGCTTAGCAATTTCTTCAAGTTTTGCTGGGTTGATCATATTTGTCCCTTCGGCATTGCCTAAATGATAATAACTAATATTACCTTATACCCGCGGTATTTAACACATGATCATCTTTACCTTAATTAATTAAGGCAATTGCTATGCTCGCTGTAATGGTTACGTTAAAATTGCGCGTCTTTTAAATTTCTTTGGTCGTTATGAAACTCAATCCTAAACAAGATGAAGCCGTAAAATATATTAGTGGTCCCTGCTTAGTACTCGCGGGCGCAGGCTCTGGTAAAACCCGTGTTATTACGAATAAAATCGCTTATTTAGTGAAAAAATGTGAGTACAAAGCGCGAAATATAGCCGCTGTTACTTTTACCAATAAAGCAGCCAAAGAAATGCGTGAGCGAGTACTGCAAACACTCGGTAAGCAAGACGCTAAAGGTTTATGGGTATCAACGTTTCACACACTCGGTTTAGAAATAATAAAAAAAGAATTGAGTACATTAGGGTTTAAACCCGGCTTTTCGTTATTTGATGATCAAGATACCAATCAGCTTCTTAGTGAACTCACCGAAGATGAGCTCAAAAAAGACAAGGACTTACTCAAACTACTTAAAATGGAAATTGGTAGTTGGAAAAACGAATTAGTACTGCCAGAGCAAGCAATACGCGAAGCGCGTGATCCGCAAAAAGCATTGTTCGCGCAGTTATATGGGCGCTATCAAAACCAGCTGCGTGCTTATAATGCACTGGATTTTGATGATTTAATTATGATCCCTACTTTGTTACTTACTAATAACGCCACATCTCGTGAGCGCTGGCAGCAACGCTTTAAATACTTGCTGGTGGATGAGTATCAAGATACCAATACAAGCCAATATCAACTTGTTAAATTGCTAGTAGGCGAGCGTGCCCGTTTTACTGTGGTAGGTGATGACGATCAATCAATTTACTCATGGCGTGGTGCTCGCCCGCAAAACTTAGTGTTATTAGGTAAAGACTACCCAGGGCTTAGACTTATAAAGCTTGAACAAAACTATCGAAGTGCAGGGCGAATACTAAAAGCGGCTAACATTTTAATTGCCAATAACCCACATGACATAGAGAAAAAGTTATTTAGTGAACTAGGTTACGGTGAGCCGATCAAAGTAATAGGGTGCCGCGATGAAGAGCATGAATCTGAGCGTGTGGTTGCTGAAATAATTTCACATAAGTTTATGAAGCGAACCAGCTATAAAGATTACGCGATTTTATATCGTGGTAATCATCAAGCACGTGGCTTTGAAAAATCACTAATGAGTAACCGTATCCCTTATAAAATTAGTGGCGGTATGTCGTTTTTCGCTCGCTCAGAAATTAAAGATATTATGGCGTATTTACGTTTGCTAGTTAATCAAGATGATGACAATGCATTTTTACGTATCGTAAATACACCGCGACGCGAAATAGGCACGGTTACCCTTGAAAAGCTTGGTACGCTTGCTAATGAAAAGCACGCGAGCTTATTTGCTACCTGTTTTGATAACGATTTAGGCTACAGACTAAAAGGGCGTGGCTTTAATGCGCTTGCTGGGTTTGCACGCTGGGTTGTTGAGCTATCTGATAACGCAGTACGCGGTGATACGCTCGAAGCTGTTAAAGACTTAGTGCGTAATATTAATTACGAGGCATATTTGTACGAGTCGTCACCGAGTGCTAAAGCGGCTGAAATGCGTATGAAAAACGTATCAGAGCTGTATCGTTGGATAACAGATATGTTGACCGGTGATGCCGACAACGAACCAATGACATTAGCTGAGGTTGTTAGCAAGCTAACCCTTCGCGATATGCTTGAGCGTAACGAAGAAGAAGATGAAACCGATGCAGTGCACTTATCAACACTACATGCATCAAAGGGCTTAGAGTACCCGTACGTATTTATGGTGGGTATGGAAGAGGGTTTACTTCCGCATCAGGTAAGTATTGATGAGGACAACGTAGATGAAGAACGTCGCTTAGCTTATGTTGGTATTACTCGTGCGCAGCAGGAGTTAACACTTACTTATGCAAAGATACGTCGTCAATTTGGTGAAACCTCACAAACTGAATTAAGCCGATTTGTACAAGAGTTACCGCAGGACGATCTCGCGTTCGAAAACAAAAAGGCGCCAAATACCCAAGCAGAGCGCATGGAAAAAGGCCAAGCAAGAGTCGCTAACTTACGAGCGATGTTTAAAAAGCCTGAGTAATACCTCAGGCTAACTTTATAAAGACTGGGTTGCTTGCACTTCAGGTAACTCAGAACATACTAGAGCGTGTTGTTTTCCTACAAAAAATGCCAAACCGTGTTTATCTAATAAAGCTCTAAAATTAAGTATTGATGGGCCTTTAGCAATGACCTTCATTGCTTTGAGCTTTGTAATTGCAAGCACGCCCTGTAGCTGAAAATCGTAACTTTCTTGTTGTAAAACACGTTTACTAAAGGTCGAGCTAAGTAGTAAATAATCAAAATTAATATCGGTTAGTAAATTAAGTTCGCACCTGTCTTTAGCAAAATTGTTTAAACCAATTGAATAACCAAGTTGTGATAGCGTTTTGAGGTTTTTTATTTGCGTTGCACATGCGTGGCGAATTTCTTGTTCATCAAATAATAAACAGAGTTGGCTTTGCCCTTGTTGTTTATTCAGCGTATCTGTAAATAAAACAAATTCGTGTTCCTCAAGTAGCAAACCAGAGCAAGGAACCAATGCCATAGCTACATTTGCAGTAATTGCTTGTGCATAGGCGCGTTGTAATAGTTGTAACTCTACTTGCAGATGCTGCTCTTTATCTGATGCAAACTTTTTCAAAATATCAAAGCTAGTAAAGCCAAGTATTGGGTGTTCACCAAATGCTTCAAATAAAGATTCAGACTGTTGTTGCTCATCAAGCGTAATTATTTCTGAGCTTCTAAAACTCATAGGTAATATATCAAGGTGATGTTGTGCTTTTAGAGTCTGCGCAGGTATTGATTGCGTTAATAGCGGATGAAATAACTCGTAACGATTTTTTCCTGAGTTTTTGGCGTGATACATGGCGGCATCGGCATCACGAATAATTTCATCTGTATGCGTATAGCTTTTCTTTGAGTAGGTTATCCCTATACTTGCGCCACTTTGTAAAGACTCACCTTTGAGATAAAAGGGTTTTTTCATTAAATCTATAATACGATTTGCAACATCTTCTGCTTGTTGAGGCTCAGTTAAATGGGTTAATAAAATAACAAATTCATCCCCGCCTAAGCGTGCTAGTAAATCATGCTCGCGTATACATTGGGCAAATAACTCACTTACGTTAATTAAAAATTGATCGCCTGCATGGTGGCCAAGCTGATCGTTAATATCTTTAAATTTATCTAAATCGATAAACAAAACAGCAAAGTGGTGCTCAGGAAAACGCTGATAATGTTGTAGCGTTTTTTCGAGCTGAGTTAAAAATAGACTACGATTAGGCAGGCTCGTAAGTGAATCGTGATGTGCATCATGATAAAGCTGCTGCTCTATTTTTTTTCGCTCATCTATTTGCATTTGTAAGTGCAGATTAGTTTGACGCAATTCTTTGGTTTTTTCGTTTACTCTAAATTCGAGTTCTTGATGGCTTTTTGCAATTGCTTGATTGACGAGCTTTGTTTGTAAAACAGCTGCAATTTGATGCGATACAAAGGTAATTAACTCGCAATCATCTCGGCTGAAAATATGTTTGTTATCGTAGGCTTGGCAAACAATAAGGCCGATAACACCTTGAGCTGTTTTAAGTGGAGCGCCTAACCAGCTAGTGGCCATTTGCTCTTTTGGCACAGGTGCTGAACGTTGTACCACACCGCTTTCTATTAATTCTTTTGCTCTACATGGGTGTATTAGTTGTGTTTCTTCGGTGCTTATTACCAGTTCGCTATAACCTTTAGCAAAGCGTCTTGGCTGTGTATTTTCTTTAAATTCATCTACGCAATAAGGAAAACTAATCCACCCTGTTTCTTTATCATAAAGTGCAATATATAAGTTTTCTGCGTAGGTAATTGTTTTTATTATTTCGTGTATCTTAAAATAAGCGTCATCAAGGTTTTTAGCTTGTGTTGCTATCTCAGATATTTTAAATAGAATTTGCTGGCGTTGAAGTGCGCGTTTACGCTGCTCTATTTCAAGGTTTAGTGCCTCGTTACTTTGAGTGAGTGCGCGGGTGCGAATTTTAACTTCTGACTCAAGGAGTTCTCGTTTTTTTACACGCTCTATTGCAGTTGCCAAATAAAGCGACATAAACTCAAGTAATTGTATTTGCTGTGAGCTATAGCCTTGTTTTGTATCGTAACTTTGAGCTGCTAATACACCGATAATGTTATGTTCTTGGTAAACCGGTACGCCTACCCAATGTTCGGCAGGAGTGCCTAATGCTTTAAATAAACCTTCTGCTGCAGCATCTTGCATTTGCTGCTTGGTAAAACATGTGGTTTTACCCTGTTTAAATACATAACCCGTGGCGCCTTCATCAAAGCTATTTGATTGGTTAAGGGCGACGGCAATACCATCTTTTTCATCTGAAAAGTAAGAAAGTTCCAGTGATTGACTGTATTGATTTAGCAGCACCACATAAAAACTTTTACTAGGTACGTACTTTTGTAAAATATCATGGATGGCGGGGTATAGCAGGGTTAGCTCGGCCACAGTACTTGCCTGCTCTGATAATTGGATCAGGGCATTTTGTAAGTGATGTGATTGTTTGTATTTCTCGAGAAGCGCTCTAAGGCGTTTATTTTGATACGCCAATTTACTCGATACTGATAGTTTATCTTCCAATGATCTAACCGGCTATTTTTATTGTATAGTTATTAGCCTTATACTTTCACTTTTAGTGCTTATCGTCAAGTTGATATTCCTACTAAAGCAGTAGCTAGATACACTATTTTAGGCATTAAAAAAGGCTTACAGAAGTAAACCTTTTTTATATTTCAATCGAGCTTATTTAGATGTCATAAAGTCGATAGCAGCGCTAATCTCATCATCAGAACAATCCATACACGTGCCTTTTGGAGGCATAGCATTAAAGCCATTTAGCGCATGCTCAAGTAAAGTATCTTTACCTTTAGCAATACGTGGAGCCCAATCGTCAGCCGATTTAGGCGCGCCTAGTGCACCGGTGCCGTGACATGCAAAACATGCACCTTGATATACTTGCTCACCAGAACGAGGACCTGTAGGCGCAGCTGCAACTGCAGCTTTATCGCCTTCAAGGTATACAGCACCAACCGGCGCGAGACGTGCTTTAATTGCATCTTCAGTCATAGAGTTATCATATGGCTGTGCGTATGCAGTGGTTGCTAGCAATAATAATGCTGCAGCTGTTAATTTTTTCATTTTGCCTTGCTCACTTCGATTTGAACGTGATCAATCACGATTAAAGATGACGGAAATTAAACCGATTATAACTCTCTGAGCCAATTTATAAAATGCTAAGAGCCGTTTTTATTAATAAAACTGACTACTTTTTGCGTTAACGCAATAAAATTTAATTATTTACTGTTTTTTGTTAAGCAATTTAATAAGCGTAATCAGTCATACAATTAACTTTTTAGATCGTAAGATCAAAATCAATTTATTGATAATACGCTACTAACTAGTTTTGCGATCCCTGCGTCGGCTTCAAGAATCGATTCTGCCAACATGTAAGCAGGGGTGGTAACTAACTTATTTGGTTCATCGATAACTACACCGTCAACCGCACAATCTATATGTTTAGCGCCTAATGTGCTTAGCGCTTGTGCTGTCTCTACATCGTTACCAATAGTAAGTGCGGCGTTATCGTAAATAAATGGGATCAATGCGGGTGCAATACACATATAACCTGCAGGCTTATTTGCTTTTGCAAATGATTTACAAGCATTAAGGACTTCCTGATTGATATTTGCTTTTGCGCCTTTAATTGCAAAATCGCATAAGTTTTTTGCAGCACCGAAACCGCCAGGTACAATTAATGCGTCAAACTGAGTCACGTCTAGTTCAATCAGCGATTTAATGTCACCTCGTGCAATGCGAGCAGCTTCTGTTAATACATTGCGTTTATCAGGCATTACTTCACCTGTTAAATGGTTAATGGTATGAAGTTGTTCAATATCTGGTGCAAAACACTGATACGTTGCGCCATTTTTGGCTATATGTAATAAAGTTAAAATTGCTTCATTAATTTCACTACCATCGTACACACCAGACCCTGCTAATATTACTGCTACGTTTTTCATGCTTTTGTGCCCCTAAAGTCTTTTTTATAAGTCGATCGGATGAAGTTTAACATGCTCAAAATTTCTCGCGAAAATAAATTTTTAGTACAAAAATCATTCGCAGTGCAAGTCGTTTTGCGGTTTATGCCATTTGCGATCACTTTGCCTTTAAAAAAATTATAAAGGATCGCTATGATCTTCGATCCATTGTGCTAGAATACTCCTCCGGTTATTTAAATGGACGCGAATAATCAAAGTGAATAACAACAGAAGCAGTCGTTAGAAAACCTTTTTCCACATTGGTTTAAAATAATAAAAAAAGAACCTCGTATTATCTTTTTTAAATTAAAACATACAGTTAAAGTATTTTCTAGGCATTTTATAATGCTTTGGAAGAATAGCTCGTGGCTGTTATCTACACACTTATCCACAGCTTGCTCTAGTTTTAATAACACGATAAACAGCAATTCACAGTCGTTTTATTTACTACCTTATGGCATGCTTATAATTACCTTAATTTTTTGCATTTAGGATCCAAATTCACCATGGCTCAGATCCCCGAAAACCCACTTATTTTAGTTGATGGCTCGTCATATTTATTTCGTGCTTATCATTCTCCGCCGCATTTAACTAATTCTAAAGGTGAGGCTACGGGCGCTATTTACGGCGTGATCAACATGCTTAAAAGCTTGATCAGACAATATGATCCCTCACACATGGTGGTTATATTTGATGCTAAAGGCAAAACGTTCCGTAACGATATGTATAGCGAATATAAGGCAAATCGCCCGCCGATGCCGGATGACTTACGTACGCAAATAGCACCAATACATAGCATTATCAAAGCGATGGGTTTTCCGCTAATTAGTATCGAAGGCGTTGAAGCTGATGATGTTATTGGCACATTTGCACGCATTGCAACTGAGCAAAAACGGCATGTCCTTGTCTCCACTGGTGATAAAGATATGGCGCAACTTGTAAATGAACACGTTACATTAATAAACACGATGACCGACAGTATTTCAGATCCTGTTACCGTAGTTGAAAAGTTTGGTGTAGGCCCCGAACTTATTATCGATTACTTGGCACTAATGGGCGATAAGGTCGATAATATCCCAGGTGTTGAAGGCTGTGGTCCAAAAACGGCCGTTAAGTGGTTAGAGAAATATGGCTCGTTGCAAGGTGTAATGGATCACGCAAGTGAGATTAAGGGTAAAATAGGTGAAAAGTTAGCTGCAGCTCTCGATCATCTGCCTTTAAGCTACGAGCTTGCAACAATTAAGTGCGATGTTGAAGTCGAATCAGATCTTGATACGTTCAAACTACAAGAGCCAAATAAAGACGAATTAATTGCACTATATGGTGAGTGCGAATTTCGTCGTTGGTTAGCTGAGTTACTAGATAACCCCAAAGATGCAGAAACACATTTAGCTGTACCTACCGAAGCCACTGAATTACCAAAAGTAGAAGATGCCCATTACGAAACTATTTTAACGCAAGCGCAATTTGATACGTTAATAGAGCAATTAAATAGTGCCGAGTTATTTGCATTTGATACAGAAACTACCAGCCTTGATTACATGAAAGCGCAATTAGTGGGTATGAGTTTTGCCGTAAAAGCGGGTGAAGCTGTGTATTTACCTCTAGCGCATGACTACCCGGGTGCGCCTGAGCAACTAAGTCTTGAATTTGTAATGCAAAAGCTAGGTCCAATTTTGGCCGATGAAAACAAAGCTAAAGTAGGGCAAAACCTTAAATACGACAAAAGTGTATTAGCGAATGCAGGTTTTGCGCTAAACGGTATTAAGTTTGACACCATGCTTGAGTCATACGTATTTAATAGTGTGGGTACACGCCACGATATGGACTCGCTAGCACTTAAATATCTAGGTCATAAAAATATTAGCTTTGAAGGTATTGCTGGCAAAGGTAAAAAGCAACTTACCTTCAACCAAATTGAACTTGAAAAAGCTGCGCCTTACGCTGCAGAAGATGCCGATATTACTTTGCGCCTACATGAAGTGCTTTGGCCAAAAATAGCGGCTGATGAAAAGCTAAAATCTGTATTCGAAGATATAGAAATGCCACTTGTTAGTGTGATTTCTGATATTGAACGAACCGGCGTTGCAATAGACAGTAATATGCTTGCAGCACACAGTATGCGTTTAGGCGAGCGTTTAATTGAGCTTGAAAAAGAAGCATTTGAAATAGCAGGGGAACCATTTAATTTAAGCTCTCCTAAGCAACTACAAGTACTGTTGTTTGAAAAGCTTGGCCTGCCTATTATCAAAAAAACACCTAAAGGTGCACCTTCTACCGCAGAAGAAGTATTGCAAGAGCTTGCTCATGATTATCCACTACCTAAAGTAATTATAGAGCATCGTGGTTTATCAAAGCTTAAATCAACTTATACTGATAAATTACCATTAATGGTGAATGAGAAAACCCAGCGTGTACATACGTCTTATCATCAGGCAATTACAGCAACGGGGCGCTTGAGTTCAACCGATCCTAATTTACAAAATATTCCTATTCGTTCAGAAGAAGGGCGTCGAATTCGTGAAGCGTTTATAGCTGCAGATGGTTATAAAATTGTCGCTGCCGATTACAGCCAAATTGAGCTGCGTATTATGGCGCACCTTTCACAAGACAAAGGTCTATTAAATGCATTTGCTAACGGCTTAGATGTACACAGTGCAACTGCCGCTGAAGTATTTGGTGTAGAGCTTGATGATGTAACTACCGATATGCGCCGCAAGGCGAAAGCAGTAAACTTTGGCTTAATTTACGGTATGTCTGCATTTGGTTTAGCACGTCAACTAGATGTGCCACGCCATGAAGCGCAGCATTACATAGATAAGTACTTTGAGCGTTTTCCTGGTGTATTAGAGTACATGGAAACAACACGTGAAAAAGCGGCTGAAAATGGCTATGTTGAAACAATATTTGGTCGCCGCCTACATTTGCCAGAAATAAACGCACGTAATGGGGCGCGCAGAAAAGGAGCCGAACGTGCTGCTATTAATGCGCCAATGCAAGGTACTGCTGCTGATATTATTAAAAAGGCAATGCTGAGCGTTAACCGCTGGGTACACGAACAAGCGCCAAATACGATTAAGTTACTTATGCAAGTACACGATGAATTGGTATTTGAAATTAAAACAGACTGCGCACCTGAATATACAAAACATATTTGTGAGCTGATGTCGCAAGCTGCAGCGCTTGATGTGCCGCTTATTGTTGAAGCCGACGAAGGTGACAACTGGGAACAAGCCCATTAATGCAATTTGAGCATTTTAATTAAAGCGCCTTTTGGCGCTTTTTTTATGTTTAATAAAAAGGGCGAATAACAGCTATTTAATTAGCTATATGCAAGCTTTAGTTAAAATAAGGTTAATTTAAGCAACTATTTGTATTAAATAGTTATATGTTCGTCAATTCGAGCTGTTTTACAGGAATATGATTGTATTTTAATGCGTGCTTTTGTTAAAGTCCCGCCTGTCCTATCCTGTAGGACATCCTGTTGATGATGCATCTGAAAGGGTGCAACAAATTGATAGCTTCTCCCCAGTTTGCTATACCGGCCTACCAACTTGTTTGGTGGGCCGTTTTTTGTTTTATGCCTAAAAATCCTATCTAATTAATTCTTTTTTGCGCTATACCAATTGTATTGTTCATTCGTCACTTCGAGGTGGTTTGGGTACATCGCAGGTGATACCATCGAAGTGCTATCATTTTTATTCTTTTCATTTTATTACTAAGGAGTGCGTTATGTTTAAAGCATTAGCTATTGCAGGTTTTTCTTTATCAAGTTTAGTTATTTCTAATGTTGCTCAGGCCAATTGGCAGCTAGTGAATGATAAAAGCCAACTAAGCTTTGTTTCAATTAAAAAAGATTCGATTGCTGAAGCTCACCATTTTACTAACCTTGAAGGTATGCTCTCTGATAAAGGTGAGTTTAGCGTTAATGTTGATTTAACATCAGCCGAAACTCTAATCCCTATTCGTAATGAGCGTTTAGCTACATTTTTATTCGAAGCGGCTAAATTCCCTAATGCTGTTTTAACTGCAAATTTAGCTAAAGAGCTAAGTAATATCAAAAAGCCTGGTCAATATGTATTGAAGGGTATTAAAGCTGAGCTTGATTTTCATGGTAATAAAAAACCATTGGCAATTGATGTACTCGTTAACAGCACGCAAAGTGGTGATTTAACGGTATCATCATTAACACCTATTATTATTA
This sequence comes from Pseudoalteromonas sp. SR44-2, assembly GCF_014163745.1. Classification (NCBI taxonomy): domain Bacteria; kingdom Pseudomonadati; phylum Pseudomonadota; class Gammaproteobacteria; order Alteromonadales; family Pseudoalteromonadaceae; genus Pseudoalteromonas; species Pseudoalteromonas sp. SR44-2. The sequence continues at coordinate 35,315 of NZ_JACJDW010000006.1, forward strand.
ATAGTGATGATTTTGGTGTAACCGAAGGCGTTAAAAAGCTGCAAGAGCTAGCGGGTTTACCTTCAATTGCAACAGCAGTACCTGTTACATTTGCAATAACACTTAAAAAACAGTGATTTCTTTAAGTGAGCTTAGCAAGCGATTAAGCGAGCCAAGCAAACCTTTTGATAGTTGGCAGCCTAACCATTGTGGGGAGCTGCCAATTGTTATTAATAATGAAGGGAAATGGTTTTACGATGGCAGCGAAATAACACGCCCAGCCATGGTGAAGCTGTTTGCTTCTGTATTGTGTAAAGAAGATGAGCAATTTTATTTAAAAACCCCTGTCGAAAAAATAACAATAACGGTTGAAGATGCGCCGTTTATTATTGTTGATTGGCGTTTTGAAAATACAGCGCAAGGGCAAGTGTTGTGTTGTATTGATAATTTAGCTAGGCAGTGGCTAGTGAGCGCTCAGCAGCCTTTGTATATAAAAGACTACAATGGTTCAAAGGTGCCTTATTTAAAGCTACCGTATGGTTGTAGTGCGCGAGTTTCACGCAGTGTATTTTATCAGTGGGCTGAAAAAGCCGAGTCTGATAAGCTCGGCTATTTTATTAAATCTGCAGGAAAGCAGTTTTATTTATCGTAACGCCAGCGTTTAAGCCTCTGGGTTGGTTTCGTCTGTGATTGTTTCATCGGTAGGTGGTACAGCAATAATAGGACCTAAAAACCATTCATCTAGCTTTTTAGCTACTTCTGGTAAACCGGTGCCCTTTAATGATGAAAACGCATGAACTGTAATATCCCCATCAAGCGTGCTTAATTCACGGCGAACTTGCAGTACTTGTGATTTACGAGGGCCTTGCTTTAGTTTGTCGGCTTTAGTTAATAGTGCCAATACTGGTATTTCACTTCCAATTGCCCAGTTAATTAAATCACGGTCTAAATCTTTTAATGGATGACGAATATCCATTAAAATAACAATACCTTTTAAGCTTTGACGCTTTTGCAGATATTCACCTAACGACTTTTGCCATTTCTTTTTCATTTCGATTGGTACTTTAGCAAAGCCATAGCCCGGTAAATCGATAAGGCGCATATCGTCAACATCCGCTAAATCGAATGTGTTGATTAGCTGAGTACGCCCAGGTGTTTTACTTGTACGTGCTAGCTTCTGATCTGTTAATGCATTTAATGCACTCGACTTGCCTGCATTGGAGCGACCGGCAAACGCAACTTCAATTCCCGTATCAGCAGGTAATTTAGTAATGTCGGGAGCGCTTGTTACGAAAGACGCAGTATTATATTTGATACGAGATTTGAGCACAGGCTCTCCTAAAACTTAAATAAATAACATTGAGTAAACCAAATTCACTCAGGGCGCGTATTTTATACTATAAAGGATGTATTAAAAAGCGTATTTAACCACCTAAAAACAGCACCTATGGTACATTTAAAACATGTTAAAGCTTAATCTAAGTCAAAACCCTGTAAATTATAAGCTTAATATGTGTAGAAAACGTGCCAGAGAATTTATTATCGTGTAGAATATATGTATTACAACATCACGATTGTAGATGATACAGGGTCGGAAACAGAGAATTCACCATGAAAAAAATAGCACTATCTTTAACAATATTGCTTGGTGCGTTGTCAGCAAGCAACGCAACAGCATTTGATGGCGATGTAAACGCAGGTAAAGAAAAATCAGCAACGTGTGCGGCTTGTCACGGCCCAGACGGTAATGCGCCGGTTAATATTTACCCTAAAATTGCAGGTCAACATCCAGATTATATCCTTAAGCAACTTCAGGATTTAAAATTAGGTATGACGTCAGGCGGCAAAGAAGGGCGTATGGATCCAGTAATGAGCGCTATGGCTATGCCACTTAGCGAGCAAGACATGAAGGATCTAGCTGCTTATTTTTCTTCAATGAACATGACTGAAGGTGCTACACCTAAAGATGTTGTTGAAGTTGGCGAAATGCTCTTTAAAGCAGGCGATGCGGAGCGTGGAATTCCATCATGTGCAGCATGTCATGGTCCACGTGGTAATGGCTCGTCACTTGCTAAGTTTCCAAAAATTTCTTTTCAGCATCCTGGATATATCAAGTCTCAACTTGAAAAATTCCGTGATGGAACTCGTCATAATGACTTAAATGGCATGATGGGCGATATAGCGAAGAAATTAACAGATAAAGATATTGAAGTACTTTCTCAGTACTTAGGTGGTTTACACTAAAGTCGTATTTATTTAGCAATTAATAATAAATATACTACAATGTTTTACAAAAAGCAGCCTTGGCTGCTTTTTTTGTGCGTAAAATTAACGATATCACCCGTTTAAATGTAAGACATTGACCATGCGAGAGTGTGAGAAAAGTCTTCTTTTTATTTTTTATGCATCATTAACCTATTGTATTTTATTGTTTATTTGATTTTGAAATGTAATAAGTATAATAAAAGTTATATAAACCAGTTGTAACAAAATCATTAACGAGTAAATTAACCACTGTCGCAAAAGAACAATAACAAAATGGAAACAGCTATAAGGAAAGTGGCGCGGCATGACTACATAGCACAAGATTGGTGCTACTAAAGGAAATAATAAAAAAGTGTCAGGATGACCGAAAATAATAAAAAACTCATGGAAGTTTAATAATAAAAACAAAATGGAATGTAACAAGGAACGTAAAATAATAACAATACGGACTGATAATAATAAAAATAATAAAGACTAAAAAAAGTCGAAGGGAGAAGTGTCCAGATAATGGCGCTCAGATTAGCAGGCGGTAGAGATGTTTTCTCTACCGCCTTTTTATTTGTCCTGTTACAATACCCACCGTTTAAAATTAGCGATTAATTAGCTAAGGCGCTTTTAAATGAGAAACCCAACCTCTATAGCGCAAACTGAATTCTTCTGGCTAGGCCAGCACTGCGATGCCCATTAATTTGCGCTTCGCTCAAAACCTCTTAAGTGAGATGATCAAGATATGAGTAGAACTAAAAAGTCACGCAAAAGCCCAGCAAACGGACCTGTTCGTTTAAGCCAAGATAAGCTTAAAGAAATGCGCGCATTAAAAGAGCAGCGAGTTAAAAAAACCAAAGGCGCAAAGCCCGGTTCTCGTAATGCGCCAGATTTACTAGATAGCGAAAGCCAAAATAGTAATCACGCGCCTAAAGATAAGCGTGTAGGCAGTAAAAAGCCTGTGCCGTTAATCGCAACCGCGCCGGAGCCTAAAGTTGAAATGAAACGCAACTTAAAGCCAACTATTGAGCTGAAAAAAGTAATCGAGCCTGAATTTACACCTGAACAAGAGCTAGAAGCACTTGAGAATGATGAACGTTTACTTAAATTAGTAGAGCGTCATGAAAAAGGTGAAATGCTAACAGGTAAAGATGCTAAGTACTTTAATAGTCGCATTGCCCGTCATCAGGCGTTATGTGAAATTCTTGGTATTGAAGATGAGGACGAAGATGAGTTTGAAGATGACCTTGAAAGCCAAGGCAGTTCTGATTTCGATCAATACTTATCTGATGATTTAGCCAACGAATGGTTAGATGAAGACGACAAATAGTAAGGATAAATAATGAGTACCTCGGTAATTTTAGCCTTACTTTTAGGCGCTGCTATCATAGCTGGTTTGGCATTTTATGCGGGTCAGTTGCTGTATAAGTTAAATGCGCAAAAAAAGTTAATTGCTAAAACGCAGGCTGAACAAAAGCAAAAGCTTGTAAAGTCGCGTTTAAAGCGAAACGCAAAACTAGCCGATAGTATTCATTTAATCGCACGTGCAATGAATGAAGAGCAATGTGAGTTTTCTGAAGGCTGTTTACGCATTTGGGTACTTATGTCTCAGTATGCCTTTGAAAGCGAGCGTGATTTAACGACGCAGTATCCTGGTATTTATAAAATGTATCAGGTAGTTAAAGAAATGCCGACGCACGATGCACGTAAAAAATACTCTAAAAAAGAGATTTTTAAGCTAGATAAGGCTCGTTGGCAAGCTGAAGAAACATTTAAAGATGAAGTTAAAGCCGATTGCGCTAAAATTATCATCGAGTTTAAAGCCGCTCCAGGTAGCGATAAAGTCGTTTTTAATTAAAGCTACAACTTAAATACAAAAAGCAGACCTAGGTCTGCTTTTTTTATGCCGATGTATTTATTATCCAGAATTCAGGCTAAATCACCCTTGAAAAGCGCGTTGCGTTAATTTGTTTTTGTAAGTGAGCATCGAAGCACATACAAATAATACGAATGAATAAGTTCCCGCGTGGTGTTACGCTAATTTTATTATCAATTATAGTGACTAGTTCATCTTTTATAAGTGGCGCCAGCGCTACTAATGCATCCTCAAAGTAGTCATTAAATATAAGCGCGTGTTTTTCACTAAAGCCTTGTATATCTAATTCAAATTGGCAAATGAGCTGTTTAATTGCATCAGCACGAGTTACATCATCATGTGTTAAGTGCATTCCTTTATTAAGAGCACTGCCGTTTTGTGTTTCTACGCTGTGGTAATAATGTTTTAATTCTTTTTGATTTTGTAAAATGGCGGTGCCAATTTGTGAAATTGATGACACGCCTAAACCTAATAAATCACAATTTCCATGGGTTGTATAACCTTGAAAGTTACGATGTAATTTGCCTTCATTTTGCGCAACAGCTAGTTCATTATCAGTTTTTGCAAAATGGTCCATACCAATAAATTGATAGCCTGCTTGCGTCATCTGCTCCAGCGTATTTTTAAACATGGTGAGCTTATTATGAGCACTGGGTAAATCTGCATCTTTAATCTTACGCTGTGCAGCAAAGCGCTCTGGTAAATGCGCGTAGTTAAACACTGATACTCTGTCAGGGCTTAACTCAATAAGTTGCTCTATAGTTTGTTTAAAGCTTTGTGGTGTTTGCAGTGGTAGTCCGTAAATCATATCTGCATTAATAGATTGAAACCCCAACTGGCGAGCTTGTGTAATTAATTGCTTGACCGTATCTGCATTTTGCGGGCGATTAACAGCAAGCTGTACGTTATCGTTAAAGTCTTGAATCCCAAACGAGACGCGGTTAAAGCCAAGCATCCTTAAATCAACAAGCATATTATCGGCAAGTGAGCGTGGGTCTATTTCAATGCCGCGCTCTGTCGTGCGTGTAAAATTAAAGTGTTGTTCTAAAAGCTTAATTAAACGGGTCATTTGTTTTGCGGTTAAAAAAGTGGGAGTACCGCCACCTAAATGTAATTGCTCAACCGTGTAGCTTTTAAATAAAGGCGCTTGGGCAGTAATTTCTTTTGCTAAAAAGTCGAGATACGTATCTGCCTTAGATTGATGACGGGTAATTATTTTATTACAGCCACAGTAGTAGCAAAGCTGACTACAAAACGGGATGTGAATATATAAAGAAAGCGAGCGACTTGTTGACGATTCTATAGCGCTTAGTAGGTCTTGTTGCTGATATCCGTCACGCAGTGATAAAGCCGTGGGATAAGAGGTATAACGCGGACCAGACACATTATATTTGTTTATTAGGGTTTCATCCCATTGTGGAAGTTTAATCATCACGCGCACCTAAGTATTTATTTAGGAGGGATTATAAAAAAGTACTCAGTGAGGCGGTTTGATCTATAACAAAAAAGGCGCCGAAGCACCTTTTTTAATAAAATATCAATTAATGCGGTCTAATTAATACGTAACAGTATGGGCATCTTTGAGATATTGAAATAACTCTTTATAACCTTTACCCGGCTTTTCAGCTTTCGCTTCTTTTGCCGCATTACGAACTAATTGGCGCATTTGTTGGCGATCAAGAGATGGAAACTGCTCAATAGTCTCATTGATAAGGTCATCACCTTGCTCAATTAAATCTGAACGTAATTGCTCAATTTTTTTGACCAATACTTCAGCTTGGTTATTTTTATTAAGCATAACATCGATAATCGCTTTAATATCATCAATGTTTTCTACAGTACGCAGTGTTTTAGCGATGTAATTTAAGTGGCGGCGGTACGCGTCGCTTTTGTTACTTATTTTATCAGCAACAACCATCGCTTCTTTTAAATCGTCATTTAATGGCAGGCGTTCGCGCTGTTTTTTACCCATTTTGGCAATTTCAGTACCTAACTGATGAAACTCTTGCGCTTCGCGTTTAAGCTCCGTTCTTGATACATATTCAATTTCTTCTTCAATTTCAGCAGGCTTGCCTTTTTTCTTTGCCATGGGGTGCTCTTAAATAAAAATAACTTTTGCCATTATACATGAATATGATACTTAGGAATATTAGCTGATGTGATGCATTGAGTGTGTTAGCATTTAAATATAAGAAATGCGTGCATTATGCCTCTAAGGCTCAGGACTTAATTTATGAAAAGCCAACAAAACGATCCAATTTATTCTCAAATATCGCAAGTTAAAGATGCGGTAGCAGAAGTACTCGAACATGCTAAAAAATTAGGCGCTAAAGCTGCAGAAGCTGCGATGTCTAGCACGTCTGGTTTATCGGTTAGTACACGAATGGGTGAAGTAGAAACCATTGAGTTCAACCAAGACGGCGGCTTAGGCATTAGTGTATATGTTGGTAATAATAAAGGCTCGGCGTCAACTGCTGATTTAAATCCAAAAACATTGCGCACGGTAGTCGAAAAAGCGATTGATATAGCCAAATTTACATCTGATGACCCATTTAACGGCGTTGCTGATAAAGAGTTACTTGAATTTAATCCTAAAGATTTAGATTTATATCATCCTTGGGATGTAAGTCCTGAGGAAGGCATTGAGCTTTGTCATGCTGCTGAGCAAGCTGCATTAAATGCAGATGAGCGCATTGTTAACTCTGATGGTGCGAGTTTTTCATCGCATCAGGGATTACGTGTTTATGGTAACAGCCACGGTTTAATTGCAGGCTTTCCACGTACGCGCCATAGTATTAGTACTATGGTAATAGGTCAAGATGGCGAGCAGATGCAACGCGACTCTGCTTATACTGTTGCCCGCGACCAAGCGGGTTTAAATGACGCAGCGGCAGTTGGGCTTGAAGCAGCAGCTGAAACATTGGCTAAATTAAACAGCCAAAAGTTAGGCACAATGAAAGTGCCTGTTATTTTTAGAGCAGATATTGCAAATTCATTGTTTGGTCACTTGGTGTCGGCAATTGGTGGTGGCGCGCTTTATCGTAAATCAAGTTTTTTACTTGATAGCTTAGGCACTCAGGTATTTAGTCATTGTGTGAATATTGCTGAGCGCCCACATATTTTAAAAGGGTTGGCATCGTCACCGTTTGATAGCGAAGGTGTTAAAACATTCGATAGAGAAATAATTCAAGGCGGCGAGTTACAAACTTATTTATTAGCAAGTTATGCTGCGCGTAAAATGAACATGACCCCAACAGGGCATGCGGGCGGTATACATAACTGGCTCGTTGAGCAAACTCATAACGATTTAACTGCACTATTAAAAACCATGGGTACTGGCTTATTAGTTACAGAGCTAATGGGGCAGGGCGTAAATACCGTAACGGGTGACTACTCTCGTGGTGCTGCAGGTTTTTGGGTTGAAAATGGTGAAATTCAATATCCGGTAAGTGAAATTACTATTGCTGGTAATTTAAAAGACATGTTTAAAGGTATTTCCGCCATTGGTGGTGATATAGAACGCCGTGGTGGTATTCAAACAGGCTCAGTATTAATCGAGCAAATGCAAATAGCCGGCGCGTAGTATTAATACGCAGTGTATACTTAGACCCAGAGTATTATCTCTGGGTCTAAGTGAGTTTTTACGAGGTGTAAAATGGCTAAAGATAGATATGCACCAAAACCGCTAACCGATATTATGGCGGGGTTAAATAATCGTTTATCGGCTTATGCAGGCAAAAGCCAAGCACTTGATACACAGCAAACACTATTAAAAGATTTTTTAGGCCCTAAATTGGGTGATAAATGCAGAGTTAGTAATTACCGAGACGGCACGCTAATGATAGAGGCGGTATCTGCGCCTATTGCACTTAGGCTTAATTATTTAAAAATGGATATGCTTTCACACTTTAGAGCTGCTGGAATGGCAGAGCTCGGGCAAATAAAAATAACTGCAAATCCTCAAGCAACTCAGCGATTAAGTACCGCGAATAAATCGGGCAGCCCTACAGTTACCAACTCACGGAAAATGAGTGAGCAAACCGCTAATTACTTAAATGCGATAGCGGCTTCTGCCCCCCCTTCATTAAAAGAAAAACTAGAGCGTTTAGCGCTCCACGGAAAGAATAAAAGTTAGCCTTAGCCACCCACTATATTGTTATTGGTAGGGCTATTTTTGCAGCTCACCGCATTCAAAATACTTTGTTACATATTCCATTTTATTGTTGGTCTAATGAGGTTTATGATACTGCGTGGTGTGCTTTATTATTTAAAGCTCCCTTGATACCCATTCCATTAAGTAAAAGCGTACAGGCAGTGCTATTTTTACTCCTGCTATATTCAAGAATTTAATGGAGTTGGTATGTGATACCAACCTGCATAAATCTTTGATCAATTTAACGAATTAAATTGCACTATAACGTCGTTAAAAATTTTTTATTTAGAACAACTAGATACAAAAACTTTTGCCTAGTTCTAGCGTAATTTTCTTAACGTTAAATAGACCCCATACATAAGCAGATTGGTATGATTTAATTCTAACTAACAAACGGAATCATTATGAACAAAGTAACAATGGCCGCTGCGAGCATAGCGCTTGCACTTGGTCTAGTAGGTTGTGGTGAAAAACAACAAGAAGCTAAAGTAACCGATACTCCTGTAGTAACAGCACCCGCTGAAAAGCCACTAGAGCTTGGTATTGAACTAGCGAATATGGATAGTTCAGTGCGCGCACAAGACGATTTTTATTATCATGTAAATGGACAGTGGTTAGCAAAAACTGAAATACCAGGTGATAAGTCTAACTACGGTTCTTTTTCGCAGCTATATGATGAGTCACAAAAAGCGATGAAAATTGCCCTTGAAAACGCAGCCGCGAATAAGGCCGCTAAAAAAGGCAGTGATGAGTATAAAATTGGCGCATTTTATAAAAGCTACATGAATCAATCTGCGCGTAATGAGCTAGGTATTACGCCATTACAACCGTCATTAGATACGATTGATAGCGTTAAATCTAAAGCTGACTTAGTGGGTTTAATGGCTGAAATTCAAAAACAAGGCGGCACTTTACCGTTTGGTTGGTTTGTAAATAACGATGCTAAAAACTCGAGCGAGTATGCATTGTATTTATCTCAGTCGGGTCTTGGTTTACCAGATCGTGATTATTACTTAAATGATGACGAAAAATTCACTAAAATTCGTGCTTATTACGAGCAATACATCACAGATGTTTTAGCAAAATCAGGCGTTAAAAATGCAGCAGAAGCTGCCAAGAGCGTACTTGCATTTGAAAAAACACTAGCTGATGCTCAGTGGAGCCGTGTGCAAAGCCGTGATGCAACTAAATCTTATAACAAGATGACAGTAGCAGACGCAAGCAAGTTGATGGGGGAGCTTGATTTAGCTGCATTCTTTAAAGATGCAGGTGTGAGTGCAAGTGATATTATTGTACGTCAACCAAGCTACTTAGAAGCACTTGCTACTATTTACAAAGATACTGATTTAGCGACGTGGAAAAACTACTTAAAATTTCATTTTGTAAGTGGTTATGCAGAGCTACTTAGCGAAGATTTAGTTAACCTTAACTTTGACTTTTACAGCACAACACTTCGTGGCGTAGAGGAACAAGCACCTCTTTGGAAGCAAGCGGTTGATGCATCTAACAGTGTACTTGGTGAGATTTTAGGTAAGGTATACGTTAAAGATAACTTCCCCCCAGAAGCGAAAGCACGCATGGAAGAGTTAGTTGATAACGTAATTAAAGGTTATGGCGTTGCTATCGAAAATCTTGAGTGGATGAGCCCTGAAACAAAGCTTGCAGCGAAAGAAAAATTAGACAAATTTACGCCTAAGATTGGTTACCCAGACACGTGGAAAGATTACTCAGAGCTAGAGATTAACTCAGACGAGCTAGTAGGTAATTACATCCGTTATAGCGAATGGGCATACGCAGACATGATTGCTAAATTGGGTAAACCAGTTGATCGCTCTGAATGGCACATGACTCCGCAAACAGTAAATGCGTATTACAACCCAGTAAACAATGAAATTGTATTTCCAGCCGCTATATTACAACCACCATTCTTTAATTTAGAAGCGGATGATGCTGTAAACTACGGCGCAATTGGCGCGGTAATTGGGCATGAGCTGGGTCACGGTTTTGACGACCAAGGTGCTAAATACGACGGTGACGGTAACTTACGTAACTGGTGGAGTGAGACTGACCTTAAGCAATTTGAAGAGCGTACAGCGGCTTTAGTTGCACAGTATAACGAATATAAACCGTTTGAAGATGCAAGTGTTAATGGTGAGCTAACGCTTGGCGAAAACATTGGTGACTTAGGTGGTTTAACCGTTGCGCATAAAGCGTATATGCTATCTTTAGGTGATAAAAAAGCACCCGTGATAGATGGTTACACAGGCGATCAACGTTTCTTTATGGGTTGGTCACAAATCTGGCGTCGTAACTACCGCGATGAAGAGTTACGTAATCGTTTATTAACAGACCCTCATTCACCAAGCCACTACCGTGTAATCGGTATCTTGTCGAACATGCCTGAGTTTTACGAAGCGTTTGACGTAAAAGAAGGTGATAAAATGTATATCAAACCAGAAGATCGCGTAAAAATCTGGTAATTGCATTACTATAAATAACAAAAAACCAGTAAGTTTTTAGCTTACTGGTTTTTTTATATCTTGAATTTTTTCATCGACTAAGCACGCGTGTATCCATTCTTCGTTACTCAGTATGTTTTTATAAAGCGCGAGTTGGTTTTGTGCTCGCTCTAAATTATGCTCTGCATGAGATACTTTAAAGTACACATCGTTATTTAAGTAATCAGTTAAAAAACGCACACTCAACATAAGCGGCATTATTTTAGCGCCTAATAATAAGCTTTCTTGCTCTAGTATACTCATGCTGCTTTTTAATGGCGTTACATAGCCTTTAACAATGGCTGAAAATATATCTTTTCGAATAACAACGTTGTGTAAATTTGTTGAATCCTCGGCTTCGGGGGAGCAAAATGTACGTACCATGTCACCAAAGTCATAAAGCCAAAATCCTGCCATGCAGGTGTCTAAATCAATAACTGCTTTTGCATTGTGAGTTGTATTACAAAACAGCATATTATTTATTTTTGTATCGTTATGACACACTCTAAGCGGTATGTGTTTAGCTACCTGACTAAGCTCAGTAATTAAATGCTGCTGCGTTAAGCAATACTCTATTTCGTCAGCGCAGTGCTTTACTCTATTTACAGAGTTATTTGTGATTGCGGTATTTAATTGCTCAAAGCGCATCGCTAAGTTATGAAAATCAGGGATTACAGTGTGCAGCTGTTGCGCATCAAAATCTTGTAATGCATGAGCAAATACGCCAAAGGCGTAAGCCGCTTGCTCGCTCTGCTGGGTATTTTTAACAACGTCTTCGCTGTAGCTATCACTAATATAGTTAAGGACGCGATAATACGCATTATCAATTTCTATTAAGTGTTCGTCGTTTTGTGTAGCTATATGTTTGATTATTTCAAGCGGGTAATTATTTTGCAGTTGTTTAGCATTTAAATGCTGCTCAATTAGTTTTGCATTACTCACTAACTGAGCAGGGTTTTTAAATACCTCAGTATTTAGTTTTTGCACAATAAACTGTTTATCAATACTTGTAAGTAGCCATGTACTATTTATATGACCGCTACCAATCGCACTAACTTGAGTTAACTCAGGGGGCAGTGCTAACAGTTCGCTTAGCTTATTTTGTATTGAGATATTCATTGTGCTCACTTATGCCCTTTTTTTATGCGTATCGGGCAACTATTTTTTCGATAATTTCAGCATTCGCTTCAGGAAAATCATAATTTTCTAATTCACTAATTGCTACCCATTCGCTAGGTTGCCCTTCAGCGCCATGTGCCTCACCGCTAAAGTTACTTACTACGTGTACATCTAATTTAACGCATTTATCGCCGTAGTCATGTTCAATCACCATCAATTGACTAGAGCTGTGAATGGTTAGTCCAACTTCTTCAATAAGCTCGCGTTTAAGTGCAACAAACACACTTTCTCCAGCTTCGACTTTACCACCAGGAAATTCCCATAAACCGCCTTGATGTTGTTCATCTGCACGTTTACAAATGAATATAGCGTTATTTTTCTTAATAACACCAACAGCTACATTTACTATTTTTATTGTCATGTTTTACTCCATAAAAAAAAGCGACGCTAGCGCCGCTTTTTAATAAGCTACTGACAATATTGGGTTATTTTAATTTACCGCAACACTGTTTGAATTTTTGACCTGATTTACAAGGGCAAGGGTCATTACGACCTACTTTTGGTTCTGTACGAGCCATTACTGTCGCTGTTTCTGGCGCTTCGCCACCTACGTGCTCAGCTTCTTCATGTTGGTATTCGCGAGGAGCATTTTCACTTTTACGGTGTTGCTCTTCTACTTTTTCAACATCTTCTTCTGCGCGTACTTGTACTTTACTTAGAATGCTTACAACATCTACTTTCAAGTTTTCAAGCATTTCGGAGAACAGCTCAAACGATTCACGCTTGTACTCTTGCTTAGGATTCTTTTGCGCGTAACCACGTAAATGAATACCTTGGCGTAAATGATCCATTGCAGCAAGATGATCTTTCCAATGCTGATCAAGGCTCTGTAGCATAATCGCTTTTTCGAATTGACGTAAAACAGAATCGCCAACTTGCTCTTCTTTTTGCTTGTATGACTGCTCAACCGCCTGCTCAATACGCTCACGAAGTTTTTCTTCGTATAGTTTATTGTCATCTGCTAACCACTGAGTAATCGGTAACTCAATTAAGAAGTCTTGTTTTAAACGATCTTCAAGGCCAGGAATGTCCCACATTTCAGCAAGGCTTTGCGGTGCAATGTACTGATCAATTGTATTGCTAAGTACGTCACCACGAATTGCAGTAATAGTTTCTGAAATATCGCCTTCTTCAAGTAGTTCGTTACGCTGAGAGTAAACAACACGACGTTGATCGTTTGCTACATCATCGTACTCAAGTAGTTGCTTACGTACATCAAAGTTACGTGCTTCTACTTTACGCTGTGCATTTTCAATCGCACGGTTTACCCATGGATGTTCAATTGCTTCACCGCGTTGCATACCGAGTTTACGCATCATGTTAGTCATGCGCTCACCGGCAAATATACGCATTAACGCATCGTCCATCGATAAGTAAAAACGGCTTGAACCAGCATCACCTTGACGACCAGAGCGACCACGTAATTGGTTATCTATACGACGAGATTCGTGACGTTCAGTACCTATGATATGTAAACCGCCGGCATCAATTACTGCATCATGGCGAATTTTCCAAGCTGCTTTAATTTCAGCAATTTGCTCATCAGTTGGGTTTTCAAGTTTTTCAACTTCACTGTTCCAGTTACCACCAAGCACGATATCGGTACCACGACCGGCCATGTTTGTTGCAATTGTTACTGTCCCTGGTAGGCCGGCATCTGAAACGATGTCAGCTTCTTGCGCATGAAATTTAGCATTAAGTACGTTGTGCTTAATTTTTTCTTTGCGTAAAAACTGCGATAAATACTCAGAACTTTCAATTGAAATAGTACCAACAAGCACCGGTTGTCCACGGTCTTGGCAGTCTTTAATATCAATTAAAATAGCTTCGTATTTTTCTTCTTGCGTTAGGTAAACTAAATCGGCGCGATCATCACGAATCATCGGCTTATTAGTTGGCATAACAACAGTATCAAGGCCATAAATAGACTGAAATTCAAATGCTTCAGTATCGGCTGTACCTGTCATACCTGCTAACGTTTCGTATAAACGGAAGTAGTTTTGGAACGTAATAGAGGCAAGTGTTTGGTTCTCGTTTTGAATTTTTACACCTTCTTTTGCTTCAACAGCTTGGTGTAAACCTTCTGACCAACGACGACCTTCCATTGAACGACCAGTATGCTCATCGATAATAATTACTTCGTTTTCTTTTACAACGTAATCAACATCTTTTTGGTATAGCTTATGAGCACGAAGGGCGGCATAAACATGGCTTAGTAGCGTAATGCTTGCTGCTGAATAAAGCGAATCGCCTTCTTCAATTAAGCCGCGCTCAGTAAGTAGCTCTTCTACTTTAATTTGACCACGTTCTGTTAAATGAACTTGCTTAGATTTTTCATCGATAGTGTAATCGCCGTCACCTTCAATGCCTTCTTCGTCTTCTTTTTCTTGAAGCTCAAGTAAAGGAACGATGGTGTTTATTTCAGTGTATAGCTCAGAGCTATCCTCAGCTGGGCCTGAAATAATAAGCGGGGTACGTGCTTCATCAATTAAGATTGAATCCACTTCATCGACTACAGCATAAAATAATGGACGTTGAACTCGTTCATCAATGCTAAAAGCCATGTTGTCACGAAGGTAGTCAAAACCAAATTCGTTATTAGTACCGTATGTAATGTCGGCAGTATAAGCGAGCTTCTTTTGCTGCGGCATCATACCAGGTACGTTACAGCCTACGGTAAGGCCTAAAAATTCAAATAACGCACGGTTGGTTTCAGCATCACGTTTAGCAAGGTAGTCATTCACGGTAATTACGTGAACACCTTTGCCTGTTAAGCCGTTTAGATAAGCTGGTAGAGTAGCTGTAAGTGTTTTACCTTCACCGGTACGCATTTCTGCAATGCGACCTTGATGTAAAACCATACCACCTAATAACTGCACGTCGAAATGACGCATGCCATTTACACGCTTTGACGCTTCACGTACCACAGCAAAAGCCTCTGGTAGAATGTCGTCAAGGCTTTGTCCGTTATCGTAACGTTCTCTAAACTCAGCTGTTTTAGCTCTTAAATCTTCATCAGAAAGCGCTTCAAGTTGCGTTTCTAGCGCATTGATTAGCGCGACCGTCTTTCTTAAGTTTTTAATAGTGCGGTCATTGCGACTACCAAAAAGCTTGGTAAATAAATTAGATATCATGATAAAACCGTTACAATGTATTCTTTGTCAGCCGAGTATCGGCTAACCCATTTTTAACAATTGGTAATTAATATGTGCTTTTAAGTAACACTTAGAACATATTAATTAGCAATTTTGTATTAAACCGTTCAAAAAGCACTGTTTATTACGTGCGCTACTATACCAGACTCTGCCAAACAACAAACTATCTCAATAAAAAGATCGGTGTATAAAATCGAAAAATTTGATCTGGTTCGTAAAAATCACTTTGTATTACTCAATTACAGTAAAAATAGCAGCGAACTGTAAAGATATGGTGCTAAATAAATTAAAAACAAGGGTTATAGTTGCGCTTAAGTTTTACGCTTAAACACAACTATTAAATACATGTTTTATAATTTAAATTGATTAACCGTTTTGTTAAGCGCCGCAGCTAAATCACTTAAGTCACGAGCTTCGTCAGCGAGGGTGTGCGCATGGTCAGCGGTACTGTTCACTAAGTTATTAATTGCCGAAAGGCTCGTATTAATATCCTCAGCAACAACAGTTTGCTCCTCGGTAGATGTGGCTATTTGATGACTTTGGTCTTGTACTTTAGTAACCGACTGCGCAATATTGTGAAGTGAGCTAAGCACTTCTTTAGTTTGAAGCACTGAGCCCTCGGTTTGATCTTGTCCTTGTTGCATCATTACTGAGGCTTGTTGAGCTATTTGCTGCAAGCGCGAAATCATATTTCGAATATCGTCTGTTGATTCTTGTGTGCGACTTGCTAGTGAACGTACTTCATCAGCAACAACGGCAAAGCCTCTACCGTGTTCACCGGCACGAGCAGCCTCTATAGCCGCATTAAGTGCAAGTAAGTTGGTTTGATCAGCAATGGAATTAATTACATCGACTAATGCACCAATGTTATTACTTTCTTGCTCAAGACCTGCAACCACTTTAGATGCTTCGCCAATATGTAATGCCAGTTCAGTCATTACTGTTTGCGCCTGTGTAGAGCGGCTAGCTCCTTCAGCTGTAATTGCTTGTACTTCTTCAGCTGCGTTATTTGTGTGTTGTGCGTTACGTGATATTTCAAGCACAGTAGTCGCCATTTCAGTTACCGCTGCGCTCACGCTATCAACTTGCTGCTTTTCTTGCTGAATTTCAGAATTTGTTTTCTCAGAAACACTTCTTAACTGGGCCGCTGCATTACTTAGTTGTTCTGCTTGCGCTGCGGTATCAAGCATCATGTCGTGCAACTTATCAATAAAAGTGTTCATGTGGTTGGCCAGCTGTCCCACTTCATCTTGACTATTAATATCAATTTTTTGAGTAAGATCGCCTTCGCCCGATGCTATATCACGCATAATGTGCGTAAGCGTTGTAATGGGTTTTGAAATCATGTGGGTAGCCCATAAAATCATGGCTAATATAATGATTAAGATAATAATTACCGCCGTTGTTGTAGCGGTTACTGCAGCATTTACGGGCTCTTCAATCATAGTAGTTGGGATAAGTAGACCTACATACCAATCTATATAAGGCTGCTCTAGCTGCAAACGATGGTAAACCACATAAAACTGCTCACCTTTAAAAGTAACCATTTGGCTGCCTTCAAGGTTATTTCGCATTTGTGTATTTAACTCTTTAAAGCCTGCTGTATTTGTAAATTGTTGCTCAAGCGCATCGAGCCCTTCTTTACCGTTTGCACCTTCATCTGTAATTGAAAGTTTATGCCCAGTGGCCTTTGAAAAATGTACTACTTTTTGATTACCATCGAGTAAAAATCCATAACCTTGGCCGTTAAAGCGAATATTTTCGACCATGTCGTTAATTTTGTTTAATTGTAAATCAACACCGCCCATACCAATGAGTTTTCGCTGAGCGTTATAAACAGGTTGTTGTACTACTGCGGATGCTACGCCTGTGGTTAAATCAACAGAGATTGGACCTACGTAAAGCTTGTTAACTTGCATGGCTTCTTGCCACCACCCACGCTTGTAAGCGTAATAAGGCTGGCCGTTGTAGTGACTTGTACGCTCGTTTTCTTTAAAGTATTCACCGGTGGTTGCTGAGGCAAAAAAGGCCGATAAAATGTTTTCGTCATTTGAGCTTAAACGCACAAAGTCTTGGTTTACTTCGTTGTAGCCAGGTGCGCTTTCGAGTGCTTGATCGCGTGTATCCCAATTTTCAAAAAAGTTGATTAAATGTGGGTTATTAACAAAGGTTGATACCATTTTACCGTACATCGCGAAGTAACTTTGCATTGAAAGTTGCTCGGTCTGTAGATAACTTTGTGCTTCGTTTTCTATGTTTTCTCTAGAGAGGTTGGCAATGTGTTTAACAAAAAATGTTGAGGCGATAATCAGTAAAACGGTAATTGTTCCACCAATCAATAATAATATTTTCTTCCGTAACGATAAATTATTTAGCATGAGTGCGCATATTTTTATTATTTATGAAATTATATCTAATCATATCTTACTTAAAATCTCTATAAAGTTAGATAGAAAGAACTAATTATGCGTTTAAAATAAAGGCTTATACAAAAATGACAAATAAAAGTAATAAATTAGTAGTATTAGGTGCAGGCTGGTTAGGACATGCTTTATGCGTAAGTGCGCAAAAAGCTGACTGGCAAGTACAAGGAACGCATAGAACAGATATACACGAGTTTGACTTTGAGCGTCAGTTTACACTTGAAGATGGACAATTGAGGCATCAAGTTGATTTACAAGATGCTTATTGGGTATGTGCTATTCCACCACGTAGCAGGCACAGTGAAAGTAATTATCCTGAAACACTCACCGCAGCGCTTAAGCTTTCAAAGGAGCTAAACGCAAAGGGCTTTTTATTGTGCTCATCAACCGGGGTGTACGATCAAGAGCCTGGTGTATATAGCGAAAGTAGTGATATTTCATGCACAAACGAGCGCCAAATAAAGCTTTATGAAGCTGAAGAGCAAGTACTTGAGCAAGACGAGAAAGTGCTGCGTTTAGCTGGATTACTAGGGCCTAATAGAGAACCAGGGCGTTTTGTGGCAGGTAAAGAGCTCAATACATCAAGTGAGCAAGTGGTAAATATGGTGCATCAACAAGATGTCATTAATGCTATTTTTGCGGTGATAGAGCACTGGCAAGTAGGACAAAATATTTATAATGTGGTTAATCCTGCGCACCCCACAAAAGCTGAATACTACGCGATGAAGTGTCAGCAACATGGTGGTGAAATGCCAACGTTTACAGGAACTGATTCGGCTGAGCGAAAAATATTAGGCTCAGCCATTGAAGCCTTAGGGTTTAGCTATCAGCACGGTATTTAATATGCTGAAGGCAGGGGACTGCTCTCTATAAAGTCGCATAGCTTACCTTCACTTAGTAATGTATTAGCAGCTTCGATATCGGGAGCAAAGTAGCGGTCTTTATCATAATAACTTACATGCTCGCGTAACAATGCTTTAGCGCTTTGCACTTTATCTGATGGTTCAAGCGGCTTTCTAAATTCTAGCCCTTGAACCGATGCTAACCATTCTATTGCCAAAACACCTTGGGTATTATTGGCCATTTCATCTAAGCGCCTTGCTGCAAAGGTTGCCATAGAAACATGATCTTCTTGATTTGCAGATGTAGGCAAGCTATCAACCGAAGCCGGATGTGCTAATGATTTGTTTTCTGAGGCAAGCGCTGCAGCGGTAACCTGGGCAATCATAAATCCTGAATTTACCCCGCCGTTTTCAACTAAAAATGGCGGTAATTTGGATAGGTTTGAATCGATAAGTAATGCAATTCGCCTTTCTGCTAATGCGCCAATTTCTGCAATTGCGATTGCTAAGTTGTCAGCGGCCATTGCAACGGGCTCTGCATGAAAGTTTCCTCCCGATATTATGTCGCCTACATCGGCAAAAACTAGCGGATTATCGGTTACACCGTTCGACTCGCATAGTAACACTTCTGCAGCTTGGCGTATCTGAGTTAGGCAAGCACCTAGCACTTGAGGCTGGCAGCGAAGGCAGTATGGATCTTGTACTTTTTCACAATTGACGTGGGAGTTACTAATCTGAGAGTGCGTATCGAGTAGCTCTCTAAATACTTGAGCGGTGTCTATTTGTCCGCGCTGTCCGCGAATTTCATGAATACGTGCATCAAATGGCGCGCGACTGCCCATTGCAGCTTCTATGCTAATTGAGCCGATAACGCAGCTTTGTGCATATAAGTTCTCGCTTCTAAATAGGCCTTGTAGTGCAAACGCAGTCGACGCTTGTGTGCCATTTAATAATGCTAAGCCTTCTTTGGCTGCAAGTGTTAGGGGTTCAAGTCCCGCTATTTTTAACCCTTGTGCTGCGCTAATTATTTCTCCTTTATGTCGCATTTGACCTTCAGCTAATAAAGGTAGGCACATATGCGCAAGAGGGGCTAAATCTCCCGATGCCCCCACGGATCCTTTTTTAGGCACGCATGGATATACTTCGCTACTAAGCAGCTGCATAAAAAATTGGATTACTTGCAGGCGAATGCCCGAATAGCCACGTGAAAGCGAATTTACTTTTAAGGTGATCATTAACCTTACTGTACTGTCATCCATGTATTCGCCAATACCCGCAGCGTGTGAAAGCACAATGGAACGCTGTAATAATTCAAGTTCGTCGTCGGCAATTTTGGTATTGGCTAATAATCCAAAGCCGGTGTTAATTCCGTATACAGTGCGGTGTTCATTAATAACGTTTTGAACGGTTTGCGCGCTTGCTGCTATTTGCGACTCGGCATGCTTTGCAAGGCTTAACTTTACCGGTGAATTATTAATTTTTTTTAGTGTGTTTAAATCAAGTGATCCGGGTGTGAGAGTAAGTTCGAACATGATCATTCCTCGTTTAACATAGGTAGGTCTAAATTTTGTTCTTTAGCGCAATTTTTTGCTATGTCGTATCCGGCATCAGCATGGCGCATTACACCTGTTGCAGGGTCGTTCCACAGTACGCGAGCAATACGCTCTTTAGCTTCATCAGTACCATCGGCAACAATAACTACACCAGAGTGCTGACTAAATCCCATTCCTACACCGCCACCATGATGAAGCGACACCCAAGTAGCGCCACTTGCGGTATTAAGCAGTGCGTTGAGTAATGGCCAATCTGATACTGCATCTGAGCCATCTTTCATGCTCTCTGTTTCGCGGTTAGGGCTGGCAACTGAGCCAGAGTCGAGGTGATCGCGACCAATAACTATAGGGGCTTTAAGTTCGCCATTTTTAACCATCTCATTAAAGGCCAGTGCAAGGCGCGCTCTATCTTTAAGTCCAACCCAGCAAATACGTGCAGGTAAACCTTGAAATTGTATGCGTTCCCGCGCCATATCAAGCCAGTTATGCAAATGTGCATCATCAGGAATAAGCTCTTTTACTTTAGCGTCGGTTTTATATATATCTTCAGGGTCGCCTGATAATGCTACCCATCTAAATGGTCCAATACCTTCACAAAATAAAGGGCGAATATAGGCAGGCACAAATCCAGGAAAATCAAACGCGTTGGTAACACCCTCATCAAACGCCATTTGACGAATATTATTACCGTAATCAGTAGTGGCGGCACCGGCTTTTTGTAGTGCCAGCATAGCTTTAACTTGGACTGCCATTGATTGTTTAGCGGCTTTTACTACGGCTTTTGGATCTTGCTCACGCATTTTTGCAGCGTGCTCCATTGTCCAGTTTTGTGGTAAGTAACCATTCAATGGGTCGTGAGCAGATGTTTGATCTGTGACTACATCAGGGGTAATGCCTGTTTTAACCAGTGTACTAAAAATATCGGCAGCGTTACCTAGTAAACCCACTGAGAGGGCTTTACCTTTAACACATGCATCGGTTATTAATTGCAGTGCGTGTTCAAGACTTGTTGCTTTTACATCAACGTAGCCTGTTTTTATACGAAAATCGATACGGCTTTCATCACATTCAACAACCAGTGCACTAAACCCAGCCATTGTAGCTGCAAGTGGTTGCGCACCGCCCATACCACCAAGACCACCTGTTAATACCCATTTACCACTAGCGCTACCTGCAAAATGTTGCTTTGCCATAGCTACAAAGGTTTCGTAAGTTCCTTGTACTATGCCTTGCGAGCCAATATAGATCCAAGAACCCGCCGTCATTTGCCCGTACATCATCAATCCTTTTTTATCGAGCTCGTTAAAGTGCTCCCAATTTGCCCAGTGTGGAACAAGATTTGAGTTAGCAATAAGCACGCGAGGAGCATTACTGTGGGTTTTAAATACACCAACGGGTTTTCCTGATTGTACAAGCAGGGTTTCGTCGCTTTCGAGCCTATCGAGGGTTTCTATAATTTTGTCATAACTTGGCCAATCACGAGCTGCTCGGCCAATACCACCATATACAACAAGTGCATGAGGATGCTCTGCAACTTCAGGGTCTAAGTTATTCATTAGCATGCGCTTAGCAGCTTCTGTTTGCCAGCTTTTAGCACTTATTTTATCGCCATGAGGTGCACGTATTACGCGACTTGTGTCGAGTCGGTTGTTCATGTTTTGCTCCTGTTGTATATACAAGGTGATTTGTTATAAAAAAAGCGCAGTAAGCGCTATTGTTTGTTATTTTTTAAATGTTAAGTGGCCACCTAAGCGATATTTACTGCCAGGTGATACAAGGCGCGCAAAGCTTACAATGCCTTTAACAGACCAGGTGCGTCGGATCACTTGTAAGCATGGCTCTTCATTATATAAGTTTAACCATTGGCACATTTCGCTGTTTGGCATAATGGCCTCTACTGTATGCCTTGCTTGGGTAAGTGGGGCAACACTAGATAGATATTCATGAGGTGTAAGCATGCTAAAGTCTTGTTGTAAGTAGCCAGTCGCAAGGGCAGGGTTTACAAAACGCTCTTCTAGCTGCAAAGGGCTGTCGTTTTCGTTATGCACCAGTACACTTCGATATACAACACTGTCAACCTCAACACCAAGTGCAATGGCAATAGGTGCGACTGCATTTATTGATTCGAGTATGAGTACGCTACAGGTGTAGTTGCCGTTACGCTCTTTTACTTCATCAGCAATATTTTTTATTTCAAGTAACGATGACTGCGATTTAAATGTAGCTACAAATGTACCTAACCCTTGGCTGCGGGTTAAAATACCTGCCTCGGTTAATTCGCTTAGTGCTCTGCGGGCTGTCATCCTGCTTACATTAAATTGACTACTTAGTTCGTTTTCAGAGGGAACACGTTGGTTTTCTTGCCACGTACCGCTGCGAATTTTATCAACAATGAATTGTTTGATTTGCGCAAATTTAGGTGCCGTCATTAAATTTATGGTTACATTAAAAATAAACTATATAAATAAGATGACACAATTACCTTGTATATACAAGATGGATTGTTAGACTATATTTTCATTATTCACGGTGTAAAAAGGGCTGCGATATGCAAAGCACAACACAAAATTATGAGTTAGAAGAAATCGACTTACTTTTAACTGATGCCAATATTGCCACTATGGATAGCAATATAAATGCCCCTTATGGCGCAATTGAAAATGCTGCTATAGCCATTAAAAATGGTAAAATTGCGTGGATTGGAGAGCAATCAACATTGCCTAGTTTTGATGTGTTTGCAACGCCGACATTGAGTGTAAAAGGACAGTGGTTAACGCCGGGCTTAGTAGATTGCCATACTCACTTAGTATTTGCAGGTTCAAGATCGCAAGAGTTTGAACAGCGTTTGCAAGGCGTAAGCTATGAGCAAATTGCGGCACAAGGCGGTGGCATAGCAAGTACGGTTAAAGCCACAAGAGCAGCCGACCGTGAACAATTGTTTGTTGATGCAAAAGATCGCTTAAATACGTTATTAAAAGAAGGTGTAACCACCGTTGAAATAAAGTCTGGTTATGGGCTAGATACAGAAAACGAGATAAAAATATTAGAAGTCGCTCGTTTATTAGGTGAACATCACCCTATTGATATTAAAACTACTTTTTTAGGGGCGCATGCTCTACCGCCTGAATACAAAGGCCGTGCTGATGAATATATTGATTTAGTGTGTACTGACATGCTTGATCAGGTAGTGGCTAATAATCTTGCTGATGCAGTCGATGTATTTTGTGAAAATGTTGGGTTTAGTTATTCGCAAACCAAACGTGTTTTCCAAGCGGCTAAAAAGCATAACCTCCCAGTAAAATGCCATGCTGAGCAGTTATCTAATCAACAGGGTGCTAAGCTGGTGGCGCAGTTTAATGGCTTTTCGGCGGATCATATTGAGCATCTAGATGAAGAGGGTGTAAAAGCCATGGCAGACGCTGGGACGGTAGCGGTGTTATTGCCAGGTGCATTTTATTTTTTAAGAGAAACTAAATTCCCACCTATTGAATTACTTAATCAATATAAAGTACCTATAGCTATTGCGAGTGATTTTAACCCAGGTACTTCACCACTATGCTCAGTGCACTTGATGATGAACATGGCATGCACATTGTTTAGATTAACACCTGAGCAAGCATTAGCTGGTGTTACTCGAAATGCAGCTAAAGCACTAGGTTTAGACGACCGTGGTATTTTAAAGGTTGGCGCAAGAGCTGATATTGCGCATTGGCAAATAAGTCATCCATCACAATTAAGTTACCAATTTGGCGTAAATAAACTGTTAAATTTATGGATTTTGGGTAGAATTAATTAGTTTGTATTATTTTTACTCACATATAACTTGGTTTAAACTTTTTTAGCGAATACGGATGCCGTTAATTTGAACATACTAACCGACAGTAATTTCCCAATATTTTTTAGTGGTGCACTATTAATGGCGATGATCGCCACTTTATTTGCTGTTAAAAATACCAGTATTAAATTTAGTTATTTATGCACAGCTGCTGTTGGTTTAGCTATCTTAAGCAGCGGTGCGGCTTGGCTTGCTATTCTACTAGCCTTTGGGTTTTGTTTTCACTTATGGCAAGCATTTGAGCGAAATAATTGGAGCATGATAATTACCAGCTCAATGGCTGGTCTTTTATTTGTTGTTCTATTTTCAGCTCATTTATTATTGGAAGTTCCGCTATTTTGGGTTGTGTTAGCAATATTATTATTAGCTATTGTTGGCTTTTTAAATGATGAAAGTGCTGAAATAGAAGTCGTTATAGAGCCAGAACCTGAAGGTGATGCATTTATTGAAGAGTCTCCGCTTTCAGTTTTTGCAGATAGAAAACAGTTACGACAAGGTTACTATGCATGGTGCGACAACAAACAAATAAGCGCAGCGTTAATCGTTATTCGCCTTGAAGGCTTTGAGCAAGTTAACCAGCATATTGGACGCGACTTTGGCGATATACTGTTAGCGCAATCGGCTAATCGAATAAAAGAGCTACTTTCAAGTGACGAAATAGTGACTTTAACTGGACAAGAAAAGCTAGCCCACTTAGGGGGTCTTAACTTTGCATTTATTTGTAGTTTCGCGAATCAAAAACACTTACATGAATTAGTTATTGACCAAATACTGGGTGCAACGCTTAAGCCATTTAATGTTGCTAACTGCACTGTAGAAGTAAAAGCGAGAGCGAGTTATGTTGATTGTAATGAGCAAGATAACAACTTTGATAATTTAATATCGTACGCATATCTGGCACTCGATAGCCACCCAGATCGCAAGGTTGTGCCTTATCATCAACAAATGATGATTGAATTGCGAGAGCAACAAGCGCGACTAAAGGAATTAGCAAATATTGATTTTTCGAGCGAGTTAGAGCTTTATTTTCAGCCTATTATTTGTAACGAAAACGGTCAAATTGAGTTTTTAGAATTACTACTGCGTTGGCAGCACCCTAAGCAAGGGATTTTATCCGCTAACAGGTTTATCGACGACATTAGAATTGCAGGGCTTGGTTATCCACTCGCTAAATTTGTAATAGAGAGAGCTGCTGAGCTTGCAATGGCGCTTAGAATAGAAGGTATTTCTATACCGCTTAGCATTAACGTATTTGGTCCTGAAATGCTTAACGAAGAGTTTATTGAATTTGTTGATGTTGTTTTAAGTGAGCATCACTTGGAAGCTGGCGATTTAATTGTTGAATGCCCTTTGCATATTTTTACGGGACTAGATGATAAAGGCAGAGGCATGATCGCAAGGCTTAATAACATAGGCTTAAAAGTATGTGTTGATGGACTTGGTGATAACCCGGTACTACTTTCTAAGTTACCAAGCTTAGCGGTAGAGTATATTAAGGTTTCACCTTCACTCACTGCTGACTTTAGTAATCAAAACAATATACGCAGTTTAGTTAGCGGAATGGTTGAAATGCATAACCAACAAAAAACAAAAGTGATTTTTGAAGGGGTAGAAACACTTGAGCAACTTAAGTTTGTAAAAAGCTTAAAAGGTTATGCTGCCCAAGGTTATTACTTTGGTCACCCGCTAAGTAGTATTGGTTTAATGAGCTGGCTAAAAGAGTGGCGATTAGTTCAACAGCGCTAAGTGTTTTCTTTGGCTTGTAGATAGCTATTCACAAGTGCACTGATCACTTGCCCTACATGGGCAGCACCGGCCTCAACTCCGCTAGGGTGCTGGCTAGGCGCTGCTTCACATAAATGTAAGTACTTAGAGTGGCGATGGTTTGCTGCTAAGTGCACAAAGTGCTCAGTGTCATTCACACTAAATCCGCAACATGTGTACGCACTAACCGGCATGTAAGTAATACTATCTAAATCAACTTCAATACCCAGTGGTAAATCGTTAAAATTACTTAATGCGTTTTCAATTGCCTGAGTGAGTGTAATTTTTCGCTTAACTTGTATTGATTGATAGCTATCAAACGTAAAGTTAGCTTCACTCATTGCATCTATAATTGCTTGATTGTTTTTTATCTCATGTAAGCCAATAACGTGGTAATTACTTAGATGTTGCTCGTTATAAGCGTAGCGAAAGCCATTGCCGCTATGGCGACCTTCACATTCTCTAAAGTCGGCATGAGGGTCAAAGTTGATAGCATTAATAGGTGTATTTTTTGACTTACTCAGGGCACGGATAATTCCCAAGCAATTATTATGACCTCCGCCAATAACGATTGGCTCAAGCCCCGCTTTAAAAATAAGGCTCAATACCGACTCTACGCGTTCATCAAGCTGTTGGCATAAATCTCGTAATTGAGTTAATTGCTGGCCTTGCTGATTATTAAGCTGGTTGCTTTGCGTCATTAAATCATCAGTATTAACTTCACCCAATAAAAGCACTTTTTGAGTGGCAATAAATTGATTGTGAGGTTGGTTTAAAAAGCGTTTTAAAAAAGCAGGCCATGCTTCGTTTGTACCACCATTTCCTAAGTTTGCTTTTGGGCCGATATCTTCGCAAATACCCAGAAGTACATAGCGGATACCAAATTGAGCAGCGTCAACAAGTGCTTGTTGCAGGTTTACTTGGGTGTCGAGCAAGGCCATTGATTGCCATGCTTTTTTCTCATTTACGCGGGTAGAGCAAAGTGTTCTAACCGCGCTTTCATCATATACTTTTAAATGGGAGGTCACGTTATACTTCTACAACTTCCAACTCTAATTCTTCTGCAGATAAAACAATGCCTGTGCTATCAGCATAAATAAAGTCGTCATCAAAAAATGATACCCCAGCAAAGTTAACGCCTATAGCATCTTCACCAGCACCTTCGCTGTCGGCTGCAACAGGGATTGAAGCAATTGCTTGAATGCCTAAATCAAGCTCTTCAAGCTCATCAACGTGGCGTACTGCGCCGTAAACAACAATACCATTCCAGTTGTTTTCAAGTGCTAGCTCAGCCAGTTCAATGTCGATTAGTGCGCGACGAGTTGAGCCGCCACCATCAATAAGAAGTACTAGGTCTGTACCATCTTGAGAAAGTAATTCGCGGATGAGTTCATTATTTTCAAAACATTTAACCGTTTTAATGCGGCCACCAAAGCTGTGTCGACCACCAAAGTTGATGAACATAGGCTCTAGCACGTCAACCACGTCAGCAAAGTGGTCGCATAAATCAGAAGTGCTGTAATCCATTATTTTATCCTCAAAAGGTACATTAATTTATATCTCAGTATACCCTCCTTATAAGCAATAACAACGACTTAATCGCAGTAAATTTAGGCAAAACAAGCGCTAAATCATTAATCGCAATAATAGTGTATTAAAAGCGTCACTCAATTGTTATTTACAACACATAAGCTAAATCGGTGTTCATATGTTATGCAATGAGGGATGGTGATGAATAATAATATGCTTAAAAAGGTAACTCAGATAGATGAGCAATTATTTTTAACTTTGTTTAATTGCAATTCACCGAGGTGGTTTAAAACAATGGCCTTTGGTTTGTCTAAAAGCGGTGATGGTGGGCTTTATATATTAATATGCTTAGCAGTGTGGTGGCTTAGTAATAATGAACGGCACCAATTATTGCCTGTCACTATATTAATTGGTTTTGCTATAGAAAGACCTATTTACCTACTAGCTAAAAATAGGTTTGCTCGGATCCGTCCATGCGACTGCTTAGTAACAAATGCCTATATAGTACCAAGCGATAAATTTAGTTTACCATCGGGTCACAGTGCTGCTGCCTTTTTAGTGGCAATTATATTAAGCCATTTTTTTCCAGAATATGCATTACTACTATTTAGTTGGGCTACCGGCGTTGCTATGTCTCGTGTGGTATTGGGTGTGCACTTTCCTGCTGATATTATAATAGGCGCAACGATTGGTAGTTTTTGTGGTTTATTTGCGTTAGCACTCGTGGTGCCTGCATGAAAATATTGTATGGAGTACAAGGTACCGGTAATGGTCATATAACGCGCGCTCGGGTTATGGCAAGCTGCTTTAATAAGCTCGGTATTGATGTTGATTATGTGTTTTCAGGGCGCGCAAATAAAGATTACTTTGATATGCACGAATTCTCAGATTATAAAGCGTATCGTGGTTTGTCGTTTAGCACTGAAAATGGGCAAGTTAAAAATTTAAAAACACTTAAAAACATGCGAATTTGTAAGTTGGTGAGTGATATAAAATCGCTTGAGATAAAACAGTACAATTTTGTACTTAACGACTTTGAGCCAGTTACAGCATGGGCTGCAAAACGGGCTGGTATACCCGTTATTGGCATTAGTCACCAAGCAGCATTTTTGTCAGATAACGTACCTATGTTTGGTCGTGGCGTCCTGAGAAAATCACTTATCAAGCATTATGCACCAGCGACTACCTACTTAGGCGTGCACTGGCAACCATTTGCAAATAATATAATACCGCCTTTTATTGCTAATCATAATCACGACAACCCTGTAGCCGTAATGAACAAGGTATTGGTATATTTACCTTTCGAAAACTTAGATAGCGTTGTTGATTATTTAAAAGACTTTCCCGAAAAAGAATTTTATTGCTATCACCCAAATGCCACCAATCAATCTTTTGGACATATACATTTACGAGCCCCCTCACGCTCTGGTTTTTTAAACGACTTAGCAAACACAAGTGGCGTTATTGGTAATGCGGGATTTGAGCTTGCCAGTGAAGCGCTTAAGTTAGGTAAAAAGTTACTATTAAAGCCTTTAGATGGTCAGTTTGAGCAAGCAGCAAATGCACAAACTTTATTTGCCATGGGCATGGCGCATGTTATGAACTATTTAAACCCACAAGCCCTTGATGATTGGAATAGCGCGCCGCAAAACAAGCAAATAAATTACCCCAGCGATCCCGCGCCTTTAATTGATTGGTTGGTTAAACAACAATGGAATAACACACAATCGTTACATAAAGGTTTGTGGGATAGTGTCGCCTTATAGCCATCACATTTAAACTGTTTAGAATTACCAATAATAAAAAGTTAAATTAATTAGTCGCTTTTGATCTATTAGCTATAATACAAATGCATATTTAAAAAAGGCGTTAGCGATGAATTTTTTACAAAACTTAACAATTAAACGACGTTTACAACTAAACGCAGTCGTTGTTGGTTTAGCAATGGTGGTCCTTTTATGCGTGATTATTTTTGAATCACGTACAACCTTGAGCTTAAACAAGACCATTCAATTAGCAGAAGAGCTCAACGTACATGCATTAGCATTGCGTAAACATGAAAAAAACTTTTTGTTTTATAAACAAGAAGACGCGTTAACTGCATTTGAAACGGATTTTGAGCAGTTAAGTGATAAAGTAAAAAAGTTACAACAGTTAATGGCTAACCAAGGTATTGCACAGGAACAGGTCCAGCACTTTGAGCAACTAATAAGTAGCTATAATAATGATTTTGAAACTGTTGTTAAGCTTCAAAAAGAGATTGGTTTAACCCCGATCGACGGGTTATATGGCAAGCTTAGAAGCTCGGTTCATGAAGTTGAGCAACTATTAAAAGAGCAGCAAAATTACCAACTGCTGTCGTCAATGCTGCAACTAAGACGCTCAGAAAAAGATTTCATGCTGAGATTTGATATTAAGTACCTAGGGCGTTTTAATGAGGGAATTAATACATTTAAGCAGCAGATAGCTGCAGCACAGCTGCCAAGCGACTATAAAGCACAAATTAATCCTTTGATTGATATATACCAAAGCGAATTTCAAACACTTGTGCAGGCGCAAACTAAGCTAGGGCTAGATCTTGAGTCAGGCGCACTTGGAGTAATGCGTGACAGTGTAGATAAAAGCGACGCCATTGTTTCTAAAATCGTTAAAGACACTAAGTTACAAGTAGAGCAAAGTGTAGAGCAGGCTCAATTTTTAGCTATTTTGGTATTTGTGATTGCAGGTGTGATTGTATTAGCACTCGTTTATTTTACAAGCCACTCCATTATTGTACCTATTGAGCGGGTTTACCACACCATTAACGATATTCGTCGTAATAATGATTTGAGCGTGATGATAGAGCAAACTGGTAAAGACGAAATTACCACCATGACGGTCGACTTTAATAGCTTAATAGGC
Source organism: Pseudoalteromonas sp. SR44-2 (assembly GCF_014163745.1). Classification (NCBI taxonomy): domain Bacteria; kingdom Pseudomonadati; phylum Pseudomonadota; class Gammaproteobacteria; order Alteromonadales; family Pseudoalteromonadaceae; genus Pseudoalteromonas; species Pseudoalteromonas sp. SR44-2. Next base: position 65,253 of record NZ_JACJDW010000006.1, read on the forward strand.
GATTTTAAGAACTTAATTAACGAAGTTAATGGTGCTTTAAACACGCTTAATGTAGCAACAGAGCATTTATCACAAAGTACCGCAGCAACAAGCTCTGGTATGCAAGAGCAACTACATGAAGCCGACATGGTTGCAACTGCAGCCACCGAAATGCAGGCGACGATTCAGGATATTTCACATAATACTGAGGCGGCTGCGAAAAAAGCAGAGTCAACAAATTTAAGTGCACAACAAGGGCGTAGTGAAGTAGATTCTACCGTTAAGCACATTAGGGCCCTATCTGATTCGCTGGGGAATGCATCAAATGTAGTGTCGCAACTTGAAAAAGATGGTGAAACAATTGGTTCAGTGCTTGATGTAATTCGAGGGATTGCAGATCAAACAAATTTACTTGCACTTAATGCGGCAATAGAAGCGGCCCGTGCTGGTGAGTATGGTCGTGGTTTTGCTGTTGTTGCAGATGAGGTTCGTTCATTAGCAAAGCGTACTCAAGAGTCTACAAGTGAGATTGAAGGTATTATAAGTACCTTACAGCAGCGTACTCAAGAAGTGGTGAGTATTATGCACAAATGTCGCTCTCAAGGTGATGAAAGTGCCTCGCAAGCAATTAAAGCAGGTGAGCTATTAGGCGCAATTACTGAAGATGTACAAACAATAATGGAAATGAGCTCTCAAATAGCAGTTGCTATTGATGAGCAAAGCCAAGTGGCATCAGAGGTTAATAAAAATGTAGTAAGAATTCGCGATATTGCACAAGACGCAACTGAACATGCTGCTAACAATGCGCAAACAAGTGAAGAGGTCTCTGAGCAGGCTCGCGTTCTGTTCACTGCAATTGATAAATTTAAGGTTTAATAACGCTTAATAGAACGGGCCTATAAAGTTTAAGGAACAAATTTTATAGGCACGCTATCTTTACTTTTTTCGTGTTCAGTTACCCGCGCTAAATATTCACTCCACAATGTATCTTGTTGCTGTTGTAGTTTTTCAAAGTAGCGCCAGCTAAATAGTCCGCTGTTATGGCCATCGTCAAAATCTAAACGAAGTGCGTAATGCCCAACAGGTACAATACTTTTTATTCCTACAGCTTGCTTATTAAGTACTAGCTTCATTGGGCCAGAGCCATGGCCCTGCACTTCAGCTGAAGGGGAGTGTACACGTAAAAACTCACAGCTAAATACAGCTTTACTGTCATCATCAAAGTAAACATCTAGATTTTTACTTACACTGTGGTAATGCACTTTTGTTACGTGTTTCATTTAATATATCCCATTAAAAAGCCCCCAATCTGGAGGCTTTTAGTATAACGTTTATATTCGTTTTATAGAATAAAGCGGCTTAAGTCTTCATCTTCAACAAGTGCACCTAAGTGTTTTTCAACATAAGCGGCGTCGATTACTAATGACGAGCCTGCTTTTTCAGAAGCATCGTATGAAATTTCTTCCATCAATCTTTCCATTACAGTGTGTAGACGACGAGCACCGATGTTTTCGGTTTTCTCGTTAACTTGCCAAGCTGCTTTGGCAATACGCTCAATTGCATCGTCGCTAAACTCAATCGATACCTGCTCAGTTTTAAGCAACTCTCTTTGTTGCTCGGTAAGCGATGCATGAGGCTCTGTAAGGATGCGTTTAAAGTCATCTGCAGTAAGTGCTTCAAGTTCTACTCGAATCGGTAAGCGGCCCTGTAGCTCTGGGATCATATCTGATGGCTTTGCCATCTGAAACGCACCAGAGGCAATAAACAGCATATGGTCAGTTTTAACCATTCCGTGCTTAGTATTTACAGTTGAACCTTCAATTAGCGGTAGTAAGTCGCGCTGAACACCTTCTCGGCTCACATCTGGACCTGAAGAATCGCCGCGCTTACAAATTTTGTCTATTTCATCAATAAACACAATACCGTTTTGCTCTACTGCAAAAATAGCTTGCTCTTTTAGCTCTTCAGGATTTACTAATTTAGCGGCTTCTTCTTCCGTTAATAGTTTGAAGGCTTCTTTGATTTTTAGTTTACGCTTAGTGCGCTTATCGCCGCCCATGTTTTGAAACATGCTTTGTAGCTGGTTGGTCATATCTTCCATACCAGGAGGCGCCATAATTTCTACGTTTGGTTGTGCTTGTGCTAAATCGATTTCAATTTCTTTATCATCTAGCTGACCTTCACGTAGCTTTTTACGGAACGTTTGGCGAGTTGATGAGTTATCATCACGCTGCGTTTCGCCGTATTGATCTTTCGCTGGTGGTAAAAGGGCATCTAAAATGCGCTCTTCTGCTGCTTCTTCGGCGCGATGTTTAAATTTCTTAGTCTGCTGTTCGCGAGTCATTTTAATTGATACATCGACTAAATCGCGGATGATAGTCTCAACTTCTTTACCAACATAGCCAACTTCCGTGAACTTAGTCGCTTCTACTTTAATAAAGGGTGCGTTAGCAAGTTTTGCTAATCGGCGGGCAATTTCTGTTTTACCTACACCGGTTGGACCAATCATTAAAATGTTTTTTGGTGTTACTTCGCTGCGTAAATCTTCTTTGAGTTGCATGCGGCGCCAGCGGTTACGAAGTGCGATAGCCACTGCTTTTTTTGCTTTAGCCTGACCTATAATGTGCTGATCTAGCTCGTGAACAATTTCTCTTGGGGTCATATCAGACATGATAGTTCCTATTATAATTCTTCGATTGTTTGGAAGTTATTAGTAAATACGCAGATGTTGCCTGCAATAGTTAAGCTTTTCTCTACTATTTCACGAGCGCTTAAATCTGTATTTTCTAAAAGGGCGGTTGCAGCTGATTGTGCAAAGTTACCACCACTACCAATTGCAATTAGGTCGTTTTCAGGTTGAACCACATCGCCATTACCGGTAATAATTAAAGAGGCTGTTTCGTCTGCAACAGCGAGCAGAGCTTCGAGTTTTCGAAGTGCACGGTCGCTGCGCCAATCTTTAGCCATTTCTACTGCGGCTTTAGTTAGGTTTCCTTGGTGCATTTCTAATTTGCTTTCAAAGCGCTCGAAAAGAGTGAAGGCATCAGCAGTACCACCGGCAAAACCAGCGATTACTTTGCCATTATAAAGACGTCGAACTTTACGGGCGTTGCCCTTCATTACGGTATTACCAAGAGACACTTGGCCATCGCCGCCAATTACAACCTTGTCGCCACGGCGTACACTTACGATAGTAGTCATGTTATTCCTCATCATCGAGCTGCAGAGGCAACTCGTAAAAAACGATTATGAAGAGGTTATATGGGTGAATGGTTTATTTTCAAGTCCAGCCCCAAATTCCGCAGCCGACTATTTTTACACGTTTAAGTTTGTTTTTATCACTTTCGGCTTGGCGTTTGGTTTTATAAGGGCCTAAGCGCACTTTATACCAAGTACCATTGCTGCCTTCAGCCTGTTTTATTTCAGAAATGAGGCCTGCAAATGCTATTTTAGCTTTTAGCGATTCCGCTTGTGCGTGGGTTTTAAACGAACCACACTGCATAACGTAAGGGCCTTTTTGCTCAAGTTCTTTCACTTCAACTTGAATCTCGTGGTTTCTAATTTCTTTAATAAACTCTGGTGTGCGTGGAATAACCACTTCTACTTTTGCGGGCGCAGTGGGGTTTGCTTGTTTTTCGACAAGTTTTGGATCTGCATTACTTTTAATAAACCATAATGTATAAGCAAAACCACCGACGAGTAAGATGGCTATGACAGCTAAAAGAATAGGAAATGGTTTTTTAGCGGGTGCGTTTTTTTTACTGTTTCTGCCTGCAGGCTTTTTGTTAATATAATCGTGCTGTGCCATGGTGTTATTTTGGCCTTAACCTAAATCATGTCTATAGGGTCTACGTCTAAGCTCCAGCGTACTTTTTGTGCAAGTTTACTTGAACTTAAATAATCAACCATTTGCGCAAGGTACTGATGTAATATGCGGCGATCTTGCGCTTGAATATGTAATTGAAAACGATACATACCTGCGACTTTTTCAAGTGGAGCAGGGATCGGACCGAGCAATTGTATACCAGATACCCCATTCACAGGAACCAAATCCGTCAAAAAATCGACGACTAGCTTAATGCTGTGTCCTTGTGCACGGACAATAGCCATATTTGTAATGGGTGGTAAGTCTGCATCATCGCGTTCACTCAGTGCAAAGCGAGCAAAGTCTTGGTAACCATTATTAACTAAGTCTTGTAAAAGCGGGTGTTCTGGAAAGTGTGTTTGTAATAATACTTGGCCAGGTTCCCCTGAACGCCCAGCTCGCCCCGCGACCTGAGTAACTAACTGTGCTAAATGCTCTGTCGCCCTAAAGTCGCATGAGTATAAACCGCTATCTACGTCTAAAATTATAACAAGGCTTACATCTGCAAAGTGATGGCCTTTGGCAAGCATTTGTGTGCCAACTAAAATGCGTGCACCGCCTAGGTTTATTTCATCTAGTGCTTTTTCAAGGCTGCCTTTACGGCGAGTTGAATCGCGGTCTATGCGAGTAACGGGTGTATCTGGAAACTCGGTCGATAAAAACTCTTCAATTTGCTCTGTACCTTTGCCATTTGGAAATATTTGCGTACTTCCACAATCAGGACATTGGTGAGGAACAGGGTATTGATCGCCACAGTGATGACAAATCATTTGCCCAATCGCTTTATGAAATGTGGCGCTGGTACTGCAGCGTTTACATTCACTTAGCCAGCCACATTCATGGCAAATAAGAGTGGGTGAGAAACCTCGACGATTTAAAAAAACCATAACCTGTTTACCGCGATTTAAGTGTTGGCGCATAGTTGCAAGGCTTGCATGTGCAATACCTGCTTGGTCGGGTTGGCCTTTCATATCGAGTAACTTAAATTGGTTATCTGTCGCAGTTTGCGCGCGCTCGGTTAAACTTAGTAGCTGATATTTGTTATTAATTGCTTTGTGAAGTGTTTCAAGTGCGGGTGTAGCACTGCCTAATATAAGTGGTATTTTATGCTGAAAAGCTCTGTATGCAGCTAAATCACGAGCATGGTAACGAAGGGTATCTTGTTGCTTAAATGATGAATCGTGCTCTTCATCGACAACTATCATACCGAGTTTTAAAAATGGCAGAAAAATACTCGAACGTGTGCCTATAACTATTGCACAACTGCCTTTTTCGCAAAAACGCCATGTTTGCAATCGCTCGTTGTCGGTAAGGGCTGAATGCCAAAGCATAATGGGTGTATCAGGAAAGCGGCGACGAAAACGGTTTACAGTTTGTGGCGTTAAGCCTATTTCTGGCACTAATACTAATGCTTGCTCGCCACGTTTTAATACTTCTTCTAGGCACTGTAAATACACTTCTGTTTTACCACTGCCAGTTACGCCTTCTAATAAAAAGCTGCTAAATCCGGTGCTTTGATTTATTGCTGTACAGGCAACTGCTTGTTCTTTATTAAGTACAGGTTTACTACCGACAGTTGGTGCAACGTTTTGCCATTGGTTATCGTGTTCAATAGTTTGTGTAATGAGTTCTTTATCTATTAGGCTATCTATTGTTTTTTTACTAAAGCCAAGAGCTTTTAATTCGGTTAACGATGATTTCCCCGATTGCGACAACTGCTTTAATAAATCGAGTTGTGTTTTGGCTTTTAATGACGGTACTTTTGAGCCTTTTTCTGTCAGAGCAACCATGTTAATACTGGTTTTATCTGGCGATTCACCTTGGCGAAGTACACTCGGTAGCGCTATGTGAATAGTTTCGCCTAAGGGATAGCAATAATAGCGGGCAGTAAAGCTAAGGAGTTCTAAATGTTGGGCGCTTAAAATAGGGGTATCGTCTATTACCTCTATAATATTCTTAATTTTATCTAAAGGGACGTCGGTACTGTTTTTAATACCCAGAACAACAGCTACTTTTTTTTGATTACCAAAAGGTACTAAAACCCGCATGCCCGGTAGTATGGGTGTTGATAAGCCACTGAGCTGCTCTTCTATTTTATAATCAAAGGTGCGTGGAAGCGGGACTTTAATAGCAACTTCAACAAAACTCATAACAACTCAACCCGTAAAATTAATGCTGTAATGTACTAAAAATACCGCTAAAAACCTACTAGCAATAGTACTTGAGAAAGAGATTGTTCACTTTTTTAGCGAAAAGATAAATAAATACTTGTGCAGGGGAAGGTTGTTGGATAAAATCCGCCACCAACAAATTTGTTTTAACGACGTATGGTGCCAGACTTCGGGTTTGGAGAGCGATGCGGCCTTAACTAGAGGTTCCTATGAAAGAAGGTATTCACCCTAAGTACGAAGTAATTTCTGCAACATGTTCATGCGGAAACAAATTCGAAACTAGTTCAACTCTTTGTAAAGACATTCACTTAGACGTATGTTCTGCGTGTCACCCGTTTTACACTGGTAAGCAAAAGATTTTAGATACTGGCGGCCGTGTTGATCGCTTCAACAAGCGCTTCGGTGCACTTAGCAGCAAGAAGTAATTACTGCTGTTTAGTTAAAAAAAGCACCTTAGGGTGCTTTTTTTGTGTCTAAAATTTACCACTTCTTATCTTATTTAGCTTGCTCGAGCTACATCACACCTTGCATAACTATTTCCTATTCTTATTCTGAGTATGCATAAACCTTTACAGACAAATCGATAGATATTCTCTATATTTTAAATAGTACAAATTTTAACTAGGTTGATAAAAGTAGCTAACGTGGGCTTATCTGTTTTTAAAGTAGTGTAGTAGGCTGTTATTTTAAGTTTATGATGATGCGTTAAACATACATTTTTTTAATATTGTAATAGACATAAACGCACCTCAAAACTTACTTTTTTGGTGAATTTTTATTTATCAAATGTTTATATAATCCTGCAAAGTTACTGAAAAACCTCTTAAAATTAAAGGATATAGCATATAACAGGATAGACCTGATATTGCTTGGAATTTAAAAATAATAAGGGTATCGTACCCCAAGACTCCACCTCTCACTTTAACTTAAATTGCAGGATACCATCGCGTTATGTCTGACTTTCGTGAACAAGCACTACATTATCACTCACATCCCGTACCTGGTAAAATTAGCATTGAGCTAACAAAACCAGCTGAAACAGTTCAAGACTTAGCCCTAGCTTATAGCCCAGGTGTCGCTGAGCCTGTACGTGAAATTGCCACAGATCCTGCAAATGCATATAAATATACCGGTAAGGGTAACATGGTTGCGGTTATCACTAATGGTACTGCAATTTTGGGCTTGGGTAATTTAGGTCCTTTAGCGTCTAAGCCCGTAATGGAAGGCAAGGCGTTATTGTTTAAACGTTTTGCAGGGCTTGATTCTATTGATATTGAAGTAAAGCACAAAACAACAGAAGACTTTATTAACACGGTTGCCAATATTGCTGACACATTCGGTGGTATTAACCTTGAAGATATTAAAGCACCAGAGTGTTTTGAAATTGAAAAAGCATTAATAGAGCGTTGTAGCATTCCTGTTTTTCATGACGACCAACACGGCACCGCCATTGTTACGGCTGCCGGCATGTTAAATGCGCTAGAAGTACAAGGTAAATCAATTGAAGATGCAATAATTGTATGTTTAGGTGCAGGCGCTGCTGCAGTTGCGTGTATGGAACTGTTAATTAAGTGTGGTGCACTGCGTGAACACATTTATATGCTTGACCGCAAAGGTGTTATTCATACTCGTCGCGATGATTTAAACGAATATAAACAGCTTTTTGCTAACAATACCGATAAACGCACATTGCAAGATGTAATTGCAGATGCTGATGTGTTTGTTGGTGTTTCGGGTCCTAACTTGTTAGCTGCCGAAGATTTAAAACTAATGGCAGAAAAGCCGGTCGTGTTTGCCTGTTCAAACCCAGATCCAGAGATCGATCCTGCACTTGCTCACGGCGCACGCAACGATTTAATTATGGCAACAGGGCGCTCTGATTACCCTAACCAGGTTAACAATGTTTTATGTTTCCCGTTTATTTTCCGTGGTGCACTTGATGTACGTGCAAGCGCGATTAACGATGAAATGAAAATTGCTGCAGTTGAGGCTATTCGTAGTATTGCCAAAGAGCCTGTACCTGCAGAAGTTTTAAAAGCCGCAGGCGTGGATAAACTAGAGTTTGGTGCGCAGTATATTATTCCAAAACCAATGGATCCGCGTTTACTACCGCGTATAGCTAAAGCTGTAGCACTTGCTGCGGTAGAGTCGGGTGTTGCGCAAATTGATTTGCCTGAAAATTATATGGCGTAATATATAACGCTTAAACAAAAAAACCTCAGCAATGCTGAGGTTTTTTGATTAAAAAGGTAACGATTTATTCTTCGTTTAAAATAGGCACTTCTAAACCCATTTCTTGCATTATCTTTTTAACTTCTTCTGGTACTTTTTCTGCGTTGTCTTTACGTAGGTCATCGTCATTTGGTAAAGGTTGACCAGTAAAGGCATGCAAAAACGCTTCACATAGCAATTCACTATTTGTTGCATGGCGAAGGTTGTTGATTTGACGACGCGTACGCTCATCCGTTAAAACTTTTAATACATTTAGCGGGATCGAAACGGTGATCTTTTTAACTTGCTCTGATTTTTTCCCGTGTTCTGCGTATGGGTGAATATACTCACCATTCCATTTAGCCATAAGATGTATCGTTGCCTCAGATTATTAATTTCTCACACGGTATAAAAAGCGTGTAAATATGCGTGAAATTCTATCGATTTAAAAAAGATAGTCAAATAATAGATACCGATCTATCTTAATAAGCCTATTTGGGATGTAAAAATAAGCTCACTTTTGTGAGCTAAAATGTGATACTTGCAAACGCCTTTCCTAACTTTAGCCATCTAGAGCTTTAAAATCCTTTGACTTATTAAAACGGATAACTTACTCTTTTAGACGTCTAAACATCCAAATTAATCAGGTGACGAATATGAGCGAAAAAAACAAAGCGACCATTGCTGTACGTAACGGCGTTGATGCTGATAAACATCATGGTGCAGTGGTGCCGCCAATTTATTTATCAACGACTTATTCGTTTGCCGACTTTGATACTAAGCGTGAGTATGATTATGGCCGCAGTGGTAACCCTAATCGTGATATTTTAGCAGAGACGCTTGCTAAGCTTGAAGGCGGCGCTCGTGGCATAATTACGGCCACTGGTATGGCAGCCGTGCATTTAGCTACTCAGCTACTTAACAGTGACGACACATTAGTAATTCCACATGATTGTTATGGTGGTAGCTATCGTTTATTTACATCGTTACAAAAACGCGGACTATTGAAGCTTGAAGTATTAGATTTAACAAAAGAAGAAAGCCTTCAACAAATTTTAGCAATTAAACCTAAGCTTATTTGGATAGAGACTCCAAGTAACCCAGTACTTCGTTTAACCGATATTAAAGCGGTTACCGATGTTGCTAAGCAATGTGGTGCATTGGTTGCCGCAGATAACACATTTTTGTCTCCTGCCTTACAAAACCCTATTAAGTTTGGTGTAGATATTGTGGTGCATTCAACTACTAAATATATTAACGGGCACTCAGATGTAGTGGGCGGCGCTCTTATTGCTGCAACACAAGCGCTTGGTGATGAGCTTGCTTGGTGGGCAAATAATATTGGTATTACGGGCGCCCCTTTTGATAGTTATTTAACGCTTCGTGGTCTACGTACTTTAAATGTGCGCTTAAGGCAGCACCAAGAAAATGCGCTAGCAATAGCTAAGTACCTTGAAAGCTCCAATTTTGTAAGCCAAGTTTACTATCCAGGACTTGAGTCGCATCCTCAACATGAGCTTGCTAAAGCACAACAACTTGGCTTTGGTGGCATGGTTAGTTTTGATATTAAAGGCGATATAAATGACGCTGCGGCATTTTTAACTAGTCTTAAAACGTTTAGTTTAGCTGAGTCACTAGGTGGCGTAGAGAGTTTAATTTGTCACCCCGCAACTATGACGCACGCAGGCATGGAGGCAAAGGCACGTTTAGAGGCGGGTGTGGGCGATACGCTTATTCGTATTTCGGTTGGGATTGAAGATATACACGATTTAATAGCTGACTTTGAACGAGTATTTGAACTTGTAAAACCAGGGCAAAATAAAAATGTTGGCCGTGTAGGCAAAGGTGCTGGCACTTCTGGTGGAAACGTTAAATTAAGTGCAGCCCGTCCAGCGCTTTGGTAAGTAATACCAATCCGCAATAATACCTAATCAATTTGAGGGATTAAACCGCACGCTAACATCGTTAAAAGTTTCTGATATACGACTGCATGGATGCAGGAGGTAGAGCAATGCAGGAGCAATTGCCAGGAACAACTAAATAACGAAATTTTTGCCTTGTTATCGATACGGTTTTCTTACCTCAAAATAGACAACTTAATTAAGCGAATTGGTATAAATATGGTCAATTGTGTACATAAATTTGGTGGTTCAAGCTTAAGCTCTAGTGAGCGCTATCAAAGCGTAGCTAAAATAATTATTGGGCATACTCAGCCGGGCGACTGTGTTGTGGTGTCTGCTGCAGGTAAAACTACAGATACACTTGTGTCGTTGTGGCAAAGTTATCAGCTGCAAGACACGCAAGCTGTCGCTGATATTTTACTGCAGTTAAATAACCATCAAAGCGATTTAATTGAGCAGTTATTACAAGCTGATTTAAAGCGCTGCGCACTTAAAACACTAAATACCGAGCTTAGTAATATTGCAGAACTTGCTCAAGCTGAGCAGCTAAAAGAGGCTGCGTTACTTGCGCATGGGGAACTGTGGTCAGCACGTTTACTCGCTACTTATTTACAGCAGCTAAATATTGAGGCGTGTGCTCAAGATGCCCGTAGTCTTTTTACTTTAAGCGATGGTGAATTAATGCATGCGCAAAATGCGCAGCAATGTCGACAGTCAATTTTACCTAATAAGATAAATGTTGTTACTGGGTTTATTGCCGCTGATACGAAAGGTGAGACCGTAACACTTGGACGCAACGGTAGCGATTATAGTGCAACACTACTTGCAAATTACTGTAATGCTAAGCAAGTATGTATTTGGACCGATACACAGGGAGTGTTTAGCACTGATCCTCGTAAGGTAAAAAAAGCGATTAAGTACGGCAAAATTTGTCGCGGACAAGCTAATATATTAGCTCGTTTGGGTAACCCTGTATTACATGCAAAAACACTATCGCCACTTAAAAACACAGATATTAAGCTAGCTGTTCGTAGTAGTTTTGATGTGCAAGCAAGCCCAACAGATATAGTAAAAGAAGGTTCAGCAAAGAAAAAGCGTTTTATAACCACGCTGCAAAATGTTGATTTGTTAATGGTTGAAGGATTAAGTGAAGGTGAGGTCGCAAGCGTTAGTCAGCTTATTCAGCATAGCCTTCATCATTTTAACCATAATGGTGAAGTGTATTTAGTAGTACCGGCTGCACAAACATATCAAGTTATTAATTACTTTGCTGGTAGAGCTAATATTAGTGAGTCAAATTTAAATGGCTGTGCAATTATTGCCCCTGAGCAAGACGTTAGCGTACTTAAACTGCAAGCTTTAGAAGTATTAGCTGAGCAGACTATAAAACCGCGTTTTGTGCATCAAGATAATGGTTATGTTTTATTACTAACAGACCAATTTATAGATAGCGATATACAAAGCGCCTTACACGATAAGCTAATCAATAAAGGCCAAGAAATAGCCGTTATAGTTGCGGGCCTTGGCAATGTAGGCGATGCTTTTATTGAGCAGTTATCGGCACAATTTGAGCGTTTATCAGACGACTTTAGTATTAAATTGGTAGCGCTGGTTCGCTCTAAACATATGTTATTTAATGCAAGTGGCATAAATATATCGCAATGGAAAACTCAATGGCAGCATGAGGCGAATAGCTATGAAGCTGCGGATTTACTTAATGCGATAAGCGAGCTTGACTACGAACATAAAGTGTTAATTGATATTACTGCAAGTGAGCAGTTTAGCTTTTTATATATAGATTTTGTAGACAGAGATTGTCATTTAATTAGTGCTAACAAATATGCAGGTACAGCACCTACTTCTTGGTATAAAGCACTTCGTAGTAACCTTGGCGAACGTAATTTACATTGGCGATATAATACAAGTGTAGGCGCAGGCTTACCTATCAATTTTGCTTTGGCTGATTTGCAAAATAGTGGTGATAAAATTACGCGTATTGAAGGCGTGTTCTCGGGTACACTTTCGTGGTTATGTAGTAAGTATGATGGTACCACTGCTTTTTCTGAGTTGGTATTAGAAGCACAGAAAATGGGGTTCACAGAGCCTGACCCTCGCGAGGATTTATCTGGACGAGATATGCAGCGTAAGTTACTTATTTTAGCCCGAGAGTTAGGTATAGAGCTTGAGCTTGATGATATTAGCTTATCGGCATTAATGCCCGGTGAGCTTGCGCTAGGAAGTTGGGAAGACTTTCTAAACAATAAAGCCCAGCTAGATGCGTTCATTGAAGAGCATGCTGATACAGCAAAAGCTAATAACTCAGTACTGAGATACACAGGCCTATTAGATATAACAAAAACTGAAGTTATCGCTAAAGTAGGAGTTACGTATGTGCCCAATGGGAATGCGTTAGCAAACCTTACACCTGGCGATAATATTTTTGTAATTAATAGCAAATGGTATAGTGATAACGCGCTTGTGATTCAGGGGCCTGGGGCTGGGAAAGAAGTAACCGCTGCGGGTGTACACTCTGACTTATATTGGCTTGTTCAAAACTTAAAATAAGCGATTATTTAAATTAAAACGGCAGCTTAAATAAGCTGCCGTTTTTGTATTACAGAGATATTATTAAAATAGCTCTTCTTCGGTTTTTGTGTCTTCTTCAAATATATCGTTTGGCTGAGATAGCACATACTTTGTCGGTGCAGTGCCTTTTTCGAAGTATTCAAAGCGGCTGGTGTAGTCATTTTTGTGGCTTAGCAAACCAGTGGCTAAATCAATACGAATCGAAACAAGCCCCTCAGGTGGCTCAATTGGCGCTTCAGGTGTTCCCTCAAGTGCGGCTTTCATAAATTCAATCCATGCAGGCTGCGCTGTTTTAGCCCCCGATTCAGCACCAGATATTTGGCTGCTATCTAAGTTGTTATTGTACGTAGAACGACCAAGAGCGTTACCTGGGTTATCAAAGCCCACCCACACAGAAGTCATTACTTTACTGTTAAAACCACTAAACCAGGTGTCTACAGAATCGTTAGTTGTGCCTGTTTTACCCGAAAGATCACGACGTTCTAAAGCTTGTGCGCGCCAACCTGTACCACTCCAACCTGTTTTATGGGCCCAACTACCGCCGCCCCAAATACCACTGTGCATTGCATCAGCAATTAAAAAAGCATTCTGCTTAGAAATAATTCTCGGTGCACATTTTTTTGTTGGCTCCACTCCATCACTACTATTATGAAGTGAGAATTCATTATGTGTTGGTAAAGACTCTTCGTCACAGGCTAGGGCAGGGTTTGCTTTGAACAATACATTACCGTAAGCATCTTGAATTTCTGAAATAAAGTAAGGTTCAATTAAGTGGCCACCATTGGCAAATGCACTCATGCCACGGGCAAGTTCAAGTGGAGTAATGGAAGCACTACCCAGTGCTAGTGATTCACTGCGATTAATGTCTGAATCTTTAAAGCCAAACTTTAATAAATGATCAGCTGTACGTTGTAATCCAACGCCGCGTAGTAAGCGCACCGAAATAACGTTTTTAGACTGTGCTAAGGCACGGCGAATTCTTATCGGACCATTATATACAGCAGGGCTGTTTTTAGGACGCCATGCTACGCCTTGGCTTTTATCCCATTGGTTTATAGGAGCGTCGTTTAATATAGACGCAAGCGTGTAACCTTTTTCAAGTGCTGCTGAATATATAAAAGGTTTTATATTAGAACCTACTTGACGCTTTGCTTGTACCGCTCGGTTATATTGACTTTGCTCAAAGCTGTAACCACCTACAATAGCTTTAATTCTGCCATCTTGTGGGTCGAGTGACACAATAGCACTTGATGCTTCTGGTATTTGGCTTAGTAAGAAGCTGTCATCTTCATTTTTACGCACCCATATTTGCATTCCTGGCGTTAAAATATCTGTAGCTGCTTTTGGAGCAAAACTTTGGCGGTAACGAGTAATATATTTACGCGCCCATTTTAAGTTATCCCAAGTAAGAGTTGTGCGCTCGCCACTTTTAAGTAATACCGACGCTGTTTTATCATTAACACTAAGCACGGCTGCTGCTTTTAAAGTACCTAACTCATTTACGCTCTGTAATTTATTGAGTATTTGTTGCTCAGTTAAAGCAGGTTGTGTTTCAGGGTCCCATAAAACATCTGTTGGTCCTCTAAAACCATGGCGCATATCGTAATTATGTAAGTTGTTTACAAGTGCGTTTTGCGCTGCTTTTTGAACTTTTGACTCTACTGAGGTGAAAATTTTAAAACCTGAGTTGTAAGCTTTATCTATTCCATAACGCGAAACCATTTCAGCGCGCACCATTTCAGAAATATACGGGGCGTATAAATTTATTTCAGCACCATGAAAATAAGCGGTGATAGGTTGGCTCGTTGCTTCGTTATACTCTTCTTGAGTAATATAATTTTCAGTTAATAAACGCCCTAAAACAACATTTCGGCGTGCTTTTGCACGCGTTGGGTTACGAATTGGGTTTAAAGCTGAAGGGGCCTTCGGTAAACCTGCAATCATCGCCATTTGTGCAAGTGTTAAATCTTTTAACTCCTTACCGTAATAAACCTGTGCTGCAGCACCAATACCAAAAGCGCGATTACCTAATTCTATTTTATTAAGGTAAAGCTCTAAAATTTCGTCTTTTGTTAATACACCTTCAATATGTAGCGCTATAAATATTTCTTTAACTTTACGAATATATGCTTTTTCGCGAGTTAAAAAGAAATTACGAGCAAGCTGCATAGTAATAGTACTTGCGCCTTGTTTTTTCTCGCCGGTAGATATAAGAACAATAGCCGAACGTACAATACCTATAGGATCTATGCCTATATGATCGTAAAATCGATTATCTTCTGTCGCTAAAAATGCATTAATGAGGGTTTGAGGAATTTCATCAATAGTCACTGGAATACGACGCTTTTCACCAAATTGATTGATTAAAAGCCCATCTTTTGTGAATACTTGCATAGGAGTTTGTAATTGCACGTCTTTTAAAACTTGCACACTGGGGATATCAGGTTTAACGTAGTAATAAAGACTGACCAAAGTGATCAGACCAATTAACACACAAATGATAAAAAATTGTAAAGTTCGTTTTAATAAAATCACTTATATTTCCCTAAATGGACTCCCAATTGCGAGTTTTGACTGCTAGTATATATTGATTAAAAAATGAATAATATTTTTTCAGATAAAAATTATAACTTGTTTATTATTAAAACAAAGGCCAAGTTGAAACATGCTAAGTCAACTATTTCAAAAACCGTCCCCGATGATGGTAGGAATTGATATTGGATCGCACTCTATCAAAGCGGTGCTTTTACGTGAAATTGAAACTGGATTTCGACTAGAAGCACTTGCAATTGAGCCGATGCCAAAAGGTGCGATGAGTGAGCGCACAATTCAAGATATTGAAGCGATTGGTAACGTTATTACAAAATTAAGAAAAAAATTACCGAAGTCGTTAAAATCTGCTGCAGTGGCTGTTTCTGGCCAAACAGTTATTACAAAAGTGATCTTCATGGATGTATCGTTAACAGATGCTGAACTTGAATCGCAAATTGAAATTGAAGCTGATAGTTTAATCCCTTACCCACTTGATGAAGTGAGCCTCGATTTTGAGAAGCTTTCGACGAACGAGGCCGATCCTAGCAAAATGAATGTTTTGCTTTCGGCTGCTCGTACTGAGAGTGTTGAAGCACGGGTGGGCGCTTTAGAAGCCGCAAATTTAGAAGCCAAAATAGTAGATGTAGAAAGCTACGCATTGAGCCGTGCTATGGACGTTTACTATCAACAATTACCTAGCGATGCATTTAATAAGTGTGTGGCTGTGGTCGATATTGGCGCAGTTTTAATGCTTGTGAGTGTTGTGCAAGCTGGGGAAACCATTTATACCCGTGACCAAGTTTTTGGTGGCGATCAATATACAAATAGTATTGTTGCTTATTATAATAAAGGCTTTGATGAAGCCGAAATAGGCAAAACATCAGGTGATTTACCGCCAAACTATACCTTTGAAGTATTAGCCCCTTTTCAAACTTCGTTACTTCAACAAGTTCGCAGAGCTGTGCAAATGTTTTTAACAACCAGCGGTAAAGAGCAAATAGATTATATTGTATTAACGGGCGGTACATCGATGATAAAAGGTATCGACCGATTGCTTATTGAAGAACTCGGTATCCACTCAGTTGTTGCAGAGCCTTTTGTAAATATGGAAATTTCCCCAAAGGTAGACCGTAATATAATGCAGCGTCACAAAACGCAGTTTGCAATTGCAACAGGGTTGGCATTAAGGAGTTTTTCAACATGCCACATATAAATCTACTGCCTTGGCGTGAATCACAACGCGAAGAATCGAAAAAGAAATTTGTAACTATACTTGTTGGTGTCGTTATACTTTGTTTTGCAAGTATGTATTTATTAAGCTCTTTTTATAGTGCTTTAAAAGACGGTCAAAACTTAAAGAATAATTATTTAAGCTCAGAAATTAGCATGCTAGATAAAAAAATAAGTGAAATACGAAGCTTAGATAAAAGAAAGGAAAATTTACAACAGCGTATGAGGCTCATTGAAGAATTGCAAAGCAGCCGTAATTTGGGTACGCAAATAATGGATGAAGTTGCCAAAATAGTGCCAGGTGGTGTTTATTTAACAAAACTGGAGCGCAAAGGCAGCCAAATACATGTTTTAGGACGTAGTGAATCTAATAATCGTCTATCAACAATGCTCCGCCAGGTACAAAGCTCATATTTACTAGAGAATCCTTCAATGCAGGGCATTGTTGCAGGCGATCAATCTTCGCGTTTACTTAGTGATTTTAATATGGAATTTTATGTAAAGCCATTTGATAAAATTGGTGAGGTTAGCGATGAACCTTGATTTTAAAGCACTGAGTGAAATTGATTGGAATGAAATAGAGCTCGATAACATTGGTGATTGGCCAGTTGCTGTTAAAGCAATTTGCTGCACATTTGTTGCGGGCCTTGTATTGTTTTTTAGTTATAGCCTATTAGTTTCTGATGAAATTGACAGTTACCATAGCGCCGTGGCAAAAGAAGTTGAACTACGAACAACTTATCGAACTAAGTATGCAGTAGCGAGCAAACTTGAAATATATCGTCAACAAATGGTTGAAATGGAAGACAAGTTTTCACAGCTATTAAAGCGTCTACCCACTTCGAACGAAACTCCTGGTTTACTTGATGATTTGTCGTATGTTGGGACAACGAGTGGCCTGACTTTTTTAAAAATAGGTTGGCTGCCAGAAGTTGAGAAAGAATTTTATACCGAGCTGCCGATTAAAATCGAAGTAATAGGTAGCTATCATGAGTTTGGTGAATTTGTAGGTAAAGTGGCCCAGCTACCCCGAATTGTAAGCTTACATGACTTTTCTATTTTATCATCGGGCGATAAACAGTTAACATTCAGTGTTGTTGCAAAAACATATCGCTATGAAGAAGGGGTTAAAAAATGAAACTCCTTCGCGTAGTGCCTTTAGCTATAGCATTTGTTTTAGCTGGTTGTAATGATGACACTTCTGAGCAAAAAGAATTTATAGATCAGGTAAAAGCAAGCACCACACCAAAGGTTGAGTCGATTCCTGAGCTGACAAAGTTTGAAATATTTGAGTACAGTGCTGGTCAGCTACGCAGCCCGTTTGTAGCGCCGCAGCCTGAGATTATTCAAAATAAACTAACGCAAGTAAAAAACTGTTTGCATCCAGATCAAGAGCGTCGCCGCGAACCGTTAGAGAAATACCCGCTAGATAATTTAGCAATGAAAGGCACAATTGGTTCTAGTGGACAAATATGGGCATTAATTACAGCAACAGATGACACTTTGCACCGCGTAACAGTAGGGAATTATCTTGGTAGTTATGATGGCAAAGTAAAAAGAGTAAGCAACGACTATATAGAATTAGTGGAATTAATCCCTGATGGGTCTGGCTGTTGGAAAGAGCGCCTGACGAAATTAGAAATGTTAGAGGCGGCAACAGATGGCGCAAATTAATAATAAAAAAGGTAAAAATAGGATGCATAAGGATGTACTTTGGCTTCATCGTATTTCACGGACATTACTGGCTGCTGTTGCTTTAGTCACTGTAAACTCAGCCATAGCTGGGCCATTGCTTTATGATGTTCGTTATAATCCATTACTTAAAGGCGAAACTGAATTACAGCTTGTTTTTGATGAAGAGTTAACCTTTGAACCAAAAGTTCAAGTGTTTAATAGCCCAGCCCGAATCGAAATGTTTTTTGATACTGCAGAGTTAGAGGTTGGTTTAAATGATGTTGAAGTCAATCAAGCTGGGATTAGCAGTGTTACTAATGTTTTAACTAGCAGTGGTTTAAAGGTAACGGTAAATTTAGATAGATTAAAAATTTATGAGACTGAAGTTCATAACAATTTAGTATCGATACGTGTCTCTGATAACCCTCTAACAGAATCTGAAAATGAAGATGTAGTGATGGACTCAGGAGATGTAAGTGGAAATTACATTAACCGTATCCAGTCAATTGATTTTAGACGTGGTGAGAAGGGTGAAGCAAAAGTACTTGTATTTTTACAAGACACTCAAGCTGCAATTGAAGTCCATGAAAGTGGCGGTAAAATTTACGCTGACTTTCATCACACCGATATTTTAGACGATCTACTTTATGAATTAGATGTATTAGATTTTGGTACTGTTGTAAGTAATATCGAGACTTTTAAAGAAGATAGTTTAAGTCGTGTTGTTATTGAACCTAATGCTCAGTTCACGTTTATGTATCAGCAAATAGATAATATTTTAACGTTGACAGTAGAAAAAGATGAAACGCAAAATGCGTACTTAGATGGTGGGGTTGAGTATCAAGGTCGCCCTATGACCTTAAATTTTCAAGATATCTCTGTGCGTGCAGCACTGCAAATTATCGCAGGTTACAACGACTTTAACTTAGTAACCAGTGATTCAGTAACGGGTAATATAACGCTGCGCTTAGATGGTGTACCGTGGGATCAAGCACTTGACGTAGTACTACGTATTAAAGGGCTAGATAAGCGCATGGATGGCTCTATATTAATGGTAGCGCCTGCTGAAGAACTTGCAGCACGTGAAGCCAAAGATTTAAAAGCCAAACAGCAAGTTGAAGATTTAGAGCCTCTATATAGTGAATACATCCGATTAAACTACGCTAAAGCCGAAAATTTTGCTGACTTATTAAAAACAGATACAAACAGTATTATAACTGCCCGTGGTAGTGTATCTGTTGATCAACGTACAAATACTTTGTTGGTAAAAGATACGGTTAAGAGTATAGAAAATATTCGTCGCATGATAGAAACGCTCGATATTCCAGTGCAGCAGGTTGTAATAGAATCTCGAATGGTAACGGTACGCGATAACGTTACCGAAGACTTAGGCGTGCGTTGGGGCTTTAGTGATCAGGGCAGTAGTGTTGGCATTTCAGGCTCTCTTGAAGGCGCAGAAGGTATTTATAATGCGACATCTACTTCAAATGCACCAAGTATTTCAGACCGATTAAATGTAAATTTACCTATCACTAATCCTGCTGCTAGCATTGGCTTACACATAGCAAAACTGGCTAATGGTACGCTGATTGATTTAGAACTAAGTGCGCTTGAGGAAGAGAATAAAGGCGAGATTATTGCTAGTCCACGTATCATAGCGGCTAATCAGCAAAAAGCCCGAATAGAGCAAGGTACTGAAATTCCTTATACTGAGTCAGCTTCAAGTGGTGCTACTACCGTAAGCTTTAAAAAAGCGGTACTGAGCTTAGAAGTTACACCTCATATCACACCTGATAATAAAGTAATTCTAGATTTAATTATTACTCAAGATACACGTGGTGATACTGTACAAACAGGTACAGGTGAAGCGGTGTCTATTGATACTCAAGAAATTCAAACACAAGTGTTAGTCGAGAATGGCCAAACCGTAGTACTCGGTGGTATTTTCCAACAGCAGATCATTAATACTACGAGTAAAGTGCCAATTTTAGGTGACATTCCTTACGTAGGAAGACTATTTAAAACCACAAGTGAGTTTAATGAAAAGCGTGAATTACTTATTTTCGTGACACCGAAAATACAAATTGATTAAAATACAGTGGTTTTATGTTAACCAACGGGTGATTATTTAGATTAATTGCTCGTTATATGGCTTTTTATTCTAATTGACTTGAAATACCCCTGCAATTACTGAGATAATCCCCTCCTTAATTTTGGGGCCAGGTCGTTAGGCGGGGTTTTATTTCAAATTTTAGAGTTTGTTTGTACTAAAAGATATGGCTGAGAAACGTAATATATTTCTAGTTGGCCCCATGGGGGCTGGCAAAAGCACGATTGGTCGTCACATCGCTGACCAATTACACCTTGAATTTGTTGATTCTGATCAAGAAATCGAACGCCGCACAGGTGCAGATATTGCATGGGTATTCGATCTTGAAGGTGAAGAAGGCTTTAGACTTCGAGAAGAGTCTGTTATTGGCGATTTAACCGAGATGCAAGGTATTGTACTTGCTACCGGTGGTGGTTCAGTAATGAGCAAAGAAGTTCGAAACAAGCTTTCGGCTCGCGGTATCGTTGTATACCTAGAGACACCTATAGAAAAGCAAGTTGCACGCACGCAACGCGACAAGCGTCGCCCATTACTGCAAACTGAAGAAGCACCTCGTAACGTACTAGAGCGCTTAGCAGAAGAACGCGAGCCCCTATACAAAGAAGTTGCCGATTTTGTTGTACGTACCGATGAGCAAAGCGCTAAAGTTGTTGCTAACCAAATCATCGAGAAATTAGATTTTTAAAAACCAATAATAAGGAAATAACTAAGCATGCTTAAATTAACAGTTAATTTGGACGAGCGAAGTTATCCTATTTATATTGGGCAATCTGCACTTCAAGATAATGGCCGCCTGGTTCACCACATTGGTGATTGTCGGCCTATCATCATTACTAATGACACAATAGCGCCTTTATATTTACAAGCGTTACTTGACTCATTAGCAGATCAAAATCCGCTATCTTTTATTATTCCTGACGGTGAACAATATAAATCACTTGAATGGTTTGAAAAAATATCAGCATTTTTACTCCAAAATAACTGTGGCCGAGATACGTGCTTAATTGCGTTAGGTGGCGGTGTTATAGGTGATCTAACTGGTTTTGTAGCGGCGTGTTATCAGCGCGGCGTACCGTTTATTCAAATACCAACGACAGTGCTTTCACAGGTTGACTCATCGGTAGGTGGTAAAACAGCAGTAAATCATCCTTTAGGTAAAAATATGATAGGGGCATTTTATCAGCCTCAAGCGGTTTTTATTGATACACAAACATTACACACCCTACCAGCAAGAGAGTTTGCAGCAGGTATGGCTGAAGTAATTAAGTATGGTCTGATTTACGATACCGAATTATTTGCATACTTAGAGCGAAATGTAGCTAATTTGCAGCAACTAGATGAAACATGTTTACAGCATATTATTTTTAGATGTTGTGAAATAAAAGCACTTATAGTTGCGCAAGATGAAAAAGAGCATGGTTTACGTGCTTTATTAAACTTAGGTCATACATTTGCCCATGCAATTGAGGCAGAAATGGGCTACGGCGTTTGGTTACATGGCGAAGCTGTTGCAACAGGCATGGTATTAGCAGCTAAACTTGCCAAGACACGCCAAGATTTAAGCGCAAGTGAAGTTGATCGAATTATTAAGCTGCTTGAGCTATATAATTTACCAACAGAAATTCCAAAGCAAATGACTAGCGAGCAGTTCCTAACGCATATGCGTAAAGACAAAAAGAATAAAAGAGGCACTATACGCTTTATTCTACCTACCCAATTTGGCCAGTGTGCATTAGTTGATGATGTCTCTGATGACCAAGTTAGAGACTTAATCGAGCAGTAAATGCAGTCACAAATTTTACCAAGCCGTGCGGCTTTGGTGGATAGAATCGCACTGCAATTTGAGTACGGACAAAATTTAATAGTTTTACTTGGCACATCGGGGCTAGGTAAAAGTTATATGCTCGAAACCTTCATTACAGATAAATACAATGACTTTAATAAAGCGTTTGTGCAAGTAAGTGCACAAATGACTGACGCTCAGCTAATGAGCGATTTATTAGAGCAAAGCTTTAATTCCCCTTTGGTTGATCATAATTTAAGTTTACCTGAAAACTATTACCAGCTGCTTGAGCAACAGCAGTGCGGACCTTGTTTATGGGTGCTTGATGGCGGTAGGCAACTATCTGAAGAGATACTAATTGAGCTTGAGCTGCTTTCTAAAAATAGCCCTAATACGTTGTATATCATAATTGCATCACAGTCTAAACTTGCTTTAAATGACGCTGTCGAAATTTACTTGGAGCCACTAACGCTTCGAGAAAGCAAGATGTTATTGCAGTGGTACTATACTGATTTACCTTATGATGAAGACCCTGTTTTTAGTACTTTTTTAGCCGAGGCTCATGGTAACCCCAGTTTATTGCTTGCTTGGCAACCTAGTGAGCACATAGCCGATATTATCGTTAAAGATAAAGTATCTTGGCGATTGCACTTATTGATTTTGATGTTGTTAATTATGCTTTTAATTATTGGTCTGCTTTATAAGTCTGATATGACGCAGTGGTGGCAACAATATTATCAGCAGGAAGAAGCACAAGTCCTAAATACAGCAATATCTGTAGAGCAAGTAAGTGAGCCGGTTATAAAGCAAAATGACTCAGTAGTTACCTTAAATGACCCTGAAGTAGTTGAGCCAGATATTGAGCCAGAGAGCGTACACATTAATGATGTGCCTGCTATCATGCAAAGTCTTAGCGAACCTGCAAATACCGTCAAGGTATTAGACAATGTTATTGATAATAGCGTTAAAAACAAAAGCCGTGAAGCAGGTGACGTTGTATCTAAAGCTCTAGAAGTAGAGAAAGTAAATACAGCAGAGCAAACTCAGATCAGCCAAGATAATATTTGGTACATGCAGCAAGCAGATACAAATAGTGTTATTCAATTATTAGCGGTAACTCAGCAGGAAGTTCGCGATAATTTCATTGCTCAATTCAATCTACAGCAGCAAGCACATTCTTACCAAACGAAGCGAAATAATCAAATATGGTGGGTTGTTACATTTGGCAGCTTTAAGAGTATAAACGAGGCAAAATCAGCAATGGATACTTTACCCCCTGGGGTTAGAAAAAATAAACCTTTCTATAAAAAAATTAGTAAAATAAAGCAAGAAATAGCAGTCGTTGATCAGTAAAACACACTGCTTTAGTGTAAAATCGCGCAACACCAGATTGAAGTAAAGAGCCAATGCAGCAAAAAAGTAGAGCCTTCCTTAAATGGGCCGGCGGAAAATACAGCCTAGTTGAAAACATTAATGCGCGATTAAACCAAGCTAGCAAGCATGCTGATACTTTGGTTGAACCTTTTGTTGGTGCAGGCTCTGTGTTTTTAAATAGTGACTTTAAGCACTATATCCTCAACGATATCAATGCAGACTTAATTAACTTATATAAAGAGCTTAAAAGCTCTCCAGATGAGCTTATTAGTGACGCTAAAAAGCTATTTGTTGATTTGAATAATCACGCAGATGCGTATTACGAATATCGTGTGCAGTTTAATCAAAGCCGTGATGTATACGAACGTTCAATCTTGTTTTTATACATGAACCGCCATGGTTACAACGGACTGTGTAGGTATAATTTAAAAGGCATTTTTAATGTGCCTTTTGGTAAGTATAAAAAGCCTTACTTTCCTGAAAAAGAAATGTATTTTTTTGCTGAAAAAGCACAAAAAGCAACGTTCACTTGTTTAGATTACGATGACGTTTTTAAGTTAGTGCCTAACAATGCTGTTATTTATTGCGACCCACCTTATGTACCATTAAGTAAAACGGCTTCTTTTACGTCTTACGCAAAAGGGGGGTTTAATTTAGATGATCAGGCTAACTTAGCTAATTTGGCAGAACAAGCCGCATTTGAAAATAACACGCCTGTGCTTATTTCAAACCACGATACCGTTTGGACGCGTAAAATTTATAGCCAAGCATCGCTTGAACAAATTCAAGTAAAGCGCACTATTAGCCCCAAAGGTGGCTCTAGAAATAAAGTTGACGAGTTGATGGCTATGTATTTAGCACCCAAGCAACCACTGCGTAAATTGCGATAACAAAAGCAACAAATAGTACAATCGCAATTAAAATGATGGATAAAGGGGAGTGTTGTTTAAAATCGATTTGGCGTTTATTTTCAGACTGAACACCAAAAAATGCAGCTAGCACACTTTGCAACGCGCTAAAAAATTGTAGCATTATTTAAAATAAAGGTTTTAAAGAAGGAGCGTTTTTAGAATCTTCAGAACTAGTAAGTAGTTCCAGTAAATCAAGGTAATGAAACTGAGCACTACGGCTATCGCCAGTTAACCACGAAAACCATGATGACTCTTCTTCAGCTTTAATACACGCAGTTAAAGTGTTTTGAGCACTTACCACTTGTGTATTATGACAATTACTCACTGAGCTTAATTCTTGCTCAGAGCTTGAACCAAATCTAAACGCCCCGATAAGCAGTAATGCCGACGCAATTAATATCCCAATTTTAAAAGCACGCATGATGAAATCCAATAATTTGTTACTTTTTTAATCATAGCAAATACTGGTTAAATATCAAACTTAAAGTTACCTAAAATGGGGGCTATTACGCCATATTACTTGGGTAACATCTTCAATTAAGTTACATTAACGCAATACACTATTTATTGATGGAGTTAATCATGTTTAACCCAGAGCAAAAATATTTAATAGCCCCTTCTATTTTGTCTGCTGATTTTGCAAAGCTAGGCGAAGATGTTGATAAAGTTCTCGAAGCGGGTGCTGATGTGGTTCACTTTGATGTAATGGATAATCACTATGTACCTAATCTCACAATTGGTCCTATGGTGTGTAAAGCACTAAGAGATTACGGTATTACAGCACCTATCGACGTACATTTAATGGTTAAGCCTGTAGATAGCATAATACCTTTATTTGCTGAGGCTGGTGCTTCTATTATTACTTTTCATCCTGAAGCCAGCGAGCACGTCGATCGTACAATACAGTTAATTAAAGATCACGGTTGTAAAGCAGGCTTAGTGTTTAACCCAGCAACAAGCCTAAGTTATTTAGACCATGTTATTGATAAGCTAGATACTATTTTACTAATGTCGGTAAATCCTGGGTTTGGCGGGCAAAGCTTTATCCCTCATACGCTTGAAAAATTACGCCAAGCAAAACAGCGTATTATTGAATCAGGCCGAAATATTCGCTTAGAGGTTGATGGTGGTATTAAAGTCGATAATATTGCAGCAGCGGCTCGAGCGGGTGCTGATATGTTTGTTGCAGGTTCAGCTATTTTTAATCAACCTGATTACAAAGTGGTGATTGATCAAATGCGTGAGCAGCTTGGAAGTGTTAAGTAATGAAGTACGATGTCGCCTTATTTGATTTAGATGGTACTTTGGTTGATAGCGTTTACGACTTGTATATTGCAATTAACCTAACCTTGAGCGATTTTGCTTTTCCTATTGTTAGTCAACGCTTGGTTGAAAGTTGGATTGGTAATGGGGTTGAAGTCCTTGTTAAACGCGCTTTGAGT
Source organism: Pseudoalteromonas sp. SR44-2 (assembly GCF_014163745.1). Classification (NCBI taxonomy): domain Bacteria; kingdom Pseudomonadati; phylum Pseudomonadota; class Gammaproteobacteria; order Alteromonadales; family Pseudoalteromonadaceae; genus Pseudoalteromonas; species Pseudoalteromonas sp. SR44-2. Next base: position 91,022 of record NZ_JACJDW010000006.1, read on the forward strand.
GGCGATATGCAAGTGAGTGAAAATTTAGATGAGTCACTTAGTGGCAAAGCAATATTACAGTTCTATAAGTATTATGAACAGCAAGTTGGTGAGTATAGTGTTTTGTACCAACATGTAGAAACAGGGCTTGCAGCACTTCGCGGTATGCCTAAAGCATTAATCACTAATAAGTCTCGAATTTTTACAGAGAAACTACTCGAAAAATTGGCACTAACGAGTCATTTTGATGTGGTTGTATGCGGTGACGACATGGCAAAAAAACCATCGCCAGAACCATTGCTATTTGCCTGCAAAAAACTAAATGCGGAGCCTAATAAAGCAATAATGATAGGTGATTCTAAAAGCGATATACTTGCAGCTAAAGCCGCTAATATAGACGTAATTGCACTTAGTTATGGCTATAACCAAGGTGAAAGTCTTGAGGATTATAATCCGCAGTACCTATGCGATAACTTCTTAGATATAATACCTGTTCTAACGCAGCGTTAAATATTATTCATTAAGCAAAATAAAGGAAAATCATGAGTAAACCAGTAGTTTTAAGCGGCATTCAGCCAACCGGTGGTATGACAATAGGCAACTATGTTGGCGCTATTAACCAGTGGCTAAAGTTACAGGAAGACCACGAAAGTTTCTTTATGTTAGTAGACTTACACGCTATTACGGTTCGCCAAGAGCCTGAATTACTGCGCTCTCGAGTGTTAGATGGTATTGCTCTTTACGCGGCATGTGGCATTGATCCTGAAAAATCTGCGTTATTTGTACAATCGCAAGTACCTGAACACGCACAATTAGCGTGGGTATTAAATTGTTACGCGCAAATGGGTGAGCTTAATCGAATGACTCAGTTTAAAGACAAGTCATCTAAGCACGCAAATAACGTAAACGTGGGCTTATTTTCATATCCGGTATTGCAAGCTGCAGATATTTTATTATACCAAGCTGATCTAGTACCAGTAGGGGATGATCAAAAGCAACACTTAGAGCTGACTCGCGATATAGCCACACGCTTTAATAATTTATATGGCGACGTATTTAAATTACCAGAGCCGTACATCCCTGAGTTTGGTGCACGCGTAATGAGCTTACAAGATCCACTTAAAAAAATGTCTAAGTCTGACGAAAACCCAAATGGTTACATCATGTTATTAGATGAGCCTAAGCAAATTGTGAAAAAGCTTAAAAAAGCAGTAACTGATTCAGATGAACAAGCACGTATTTATTTTGATCGCACAGAAAAGCCTGGCGTATCAAACTTGCTTACTTTATTGAGTGTTGCAACTAAGCGCTCAATTGAAGACCTAGTTCCTGAATATGAAGATAAAATGTATGGCCATTTAAAGAAAGATACAGCAGATGCAGTTGTAAATATGATTGAGCCTATTCAAGCACGCTTTAAAGAGATCAGAGAAGATCAAAACCTACTTGATGGCATAATGAAGTCAGGTGCTGAAAAAGCAAGTGTACGCGCTGAGAAAACATTGAAATCGGTATACGATGCGCTTGGTTTTATTCCTCGCGGGTAAGTTTATTAAAATAAAAAAATGCCGCTTGTTAGCGGCATTTTTTATATAGCACATATCAACATGATAGACCCAAATAGAAACAGTAGCGATATAGCTAGTTTGTCTGTTTTATCCATTATTCAGCCCCTCTTACTGTTATATCTGCCGTGCTATCAATATCAACTAGAGAAACTTTATAGCCCTTGTTTTCAAGTAAGGTAAGTAAACTATCTTGTCCTGCAAGATGGGCAACTCCAACAAGTACAAACTCATTTTTGTCGTTGTTAAACATGGCTTCTACCTTTGGTAACCAATCATTATTTCTATCTGTAATGAGTTGTTTATAACTATTCGGATCATTTTTCTGCATATCTTCAAGTGCCACTTTATTCAGTGTGTCTGTATCACCTTTGCGCCAGGCAGCTAAAAGTCCTTTAAACATATCGCCATAGTTGTGCAGCTCGGCTAAGTTATGTTTAATGAAGTCGTTTTCATTGCCTTGACCCATTTTTTTAAAAAGCTCTAACTGAAATTCGATTGTTTCTAAGTAATTTTTTGTTTTGTTATCTTCAGTCGCTTTTTTAGTAAAGTAAGCATCAACACCTTCACCCATTAAATTTTGCTTTTGAAGCTCCATCGACATTAAAACAATACCAACCATAGCAGGGCGAAAGCCATCTAACTTAGCGAGATTAGCGCCAAACTCGTTAAGCTTATTTTCAAGTGATGCCTTAATCTCGGGTTCTAGTTTTTGACTTAACGTTTCGTTATTTGTATACGATAGTGCGCCTAACATTTGCATTTGCGCATTAGTGTCGGCTGGGTCAGATAACGGTGCTTCTAAAATAATTGTATCCGCTTGTTCATAAGCATGGTTAAACTCAGCGGGTAGTGGCATTTCGGCTTTAGGTAGTATGTGAACTGTACCGCCAATAAATAGTGAGTCATTACCATTGCTTACTTGCCATACAGAGCTTTGGGCCTGTGCTGTATTTGCTAAAAGACTACAACTAAGTAATACGCTGGCAGATACTAATTTTTTTGTGAATTTTTTCATGATAATTCCTTTATGTAACTTTTAATTTTATTGTTTTTAGTTCTATAACACAGTGCTGAAATATGCAGTGATTGAGGATGTTACCTTTGAAAGGTTTTTATCAATTTGCGAGTTTATTTTGCTCATTGAAGAGTCAAGCTCAGCTGATATTTTTTCATCTATCGAAGAAAGTAACGTTTGTGTATCAACATTACTTTTTAAAGACTCAGTGGCGTCTATGTTGTTTGTTTCTTGCTGCTTTTTATTAACTGGGTTAATCGCCTTTACGCTTTCACCAATTATGCATTGATTAAAATTACTTTGAACGGTGTGTTGTTTAGCGTCAGCTGCAATAACTGAAGTTGTATTAAAAGCAGTTGCTAGTAGTAAAGCCGGTAGTACTTTTTTCATTGTGCTATTCATAATTAAACCTTTTATATTTTTAATTGCAGCCAATTTAGAATCACAAATGATTTTTTACTAAGCTGCTTGTTGATGACGGTTTAAAGAATATCGCTGAATTTATTGAGAGTCGCTTATCTAGTTATGAGCAATTAATAGATAAGGTTTTTAAATTAAATAATTGTTTTAATTTAGAGGGTTAGCCTTAAACCTTATAATGCTAATATAAGGTTTAAAATGCTTTTTCTATAAAATAAAGTGTAGATGTGATACGGTTTATAAAAATAAAAATACGTAAAGACTATGAATTATCAAATCGGACCTTGGCAATTTATTAGTAATCGCTGTGTGATTACTTCAAACCATTTAGAAAGGGAATTAGATCCACTTTTAGTAAAGCTATTACTTCACTTTATAGACAAGCCTCAACAAATTGTTTCCCGCCAAGATCTTATTGAGAGTGTGTGGCAACAGAGCTTTGTTGATGATAATGCGATTAACCGTGCAATCTCAGAGTTAAGAAAGCAGCTTGCCCACCCAATTGAAAAAGCGCCGCTTTTAAAAACGCATTACCGTAAAGGATATAGCCTAACAGTAATACCTGAGCGTTTAACGCAAGCAAACGTTTCTAATGAGCCTGCAAACATTTTGCCCGACTCACCAGGTATTTCTGCCAAAAATGAAGAGATAGCTACTGCAACTACTTCTCAACCAGTTCAAAAAAAGAATAGTAAAAATTTTTTGATTTATTCTTTACTCGTCATTATTTGCCTGTGCTCTTTAGTATGGTTTGGGTTGTTTTTTATTAATGCACCTTCTAGCGAAAAGATTAAAAAGATCACGGTTAATAAGGTAGCAAGCACGTGGAATATAGGCAGTGAGGTTCACCCTGAGATGTCCTCAGATAAACAATATTTAGCTTATACAAATGTTGAACCTGAAAATGACATAATGCATGCATTTGTAAAGCGACTATCTGATCAAAGGGAGGTTGAAATTACCTATCCTGGCTTTCAAGTATCTATTTTATCGTGGCAGTTAAATCAGCACGCAGTGCTTATACAAGCTACAAACTTAAAACAACAGCAGTGCGAAATGGTACTGGTTGATTTAAGCCAGTTTCCTATTGTTGGTGAGGCTACATTAATTAAAAAGTGTGACCTTAGATACACCGGCTACGCACAAGTAGACGAAAATAGTGAATATATTTATTACACTGAATATAAAAATGAGCAAGATGGCTCAGGTTTATATAAATTTGATTTAGAGTTACAAAAAGAGTCCATTGTTATTCCACCACCAGGTGTAATGTATGGCGTAATAATGCCGCGCTTATCTTCTTCAGGTAATAAAATAGCATATATACTTAGTCAAAAAGGTCAGCCTTTTTCGGTGTTCAGCTACGACTTTTCTACGCGTGAGACTAAGCGGTTATTTAAAGCAAACAAAAGTATAATTAGCTTCGCGTTTGACTGGCTTGCAGACGATAAAGGCGTGATTGTTTTTGAAGACTCTGACCTTTCAACCATTGTGTTTGATGAAAATAATATTATTAAACGCACACTAACGGTTACCCCAGCAATTTCACCTTATTATATTGCAGTTCAATCTGCTAATAGCCTCTTTTACTCAGCAAATAAAACACAAGCATTTTCGTTAATTAAAGCGACTAATCTTTTTAGCGATGTTCCTGAGTATGAAGCACTCTACAAAAGTGATGAAGACGACTACCACATTGTAGAAGTCATTAATGAGAAAGGGCCAGCGCATATTTTTGTATCCGAGCGCTCTGGCAGCAGTCAGTTGTGGTTATCTCAAAATGGACTTACAAAGCAACTTAGTAACTTTACTTATGAAGGGAAATCTACCTTTGCTATTGGCGGGCTAAGAGTATCGAGTAAGCAAGATCGTGTTTTATTAAGAGTTAATAGCGATATTGCATTTTTTGACGTTATGTCGAACAAACTCTATACCATAGCTGAGTTTAAAGGGCGAAAAATACTAAACTATGTATGGTCTAAAGATAATGAAAGTATAATTTATTTAGAGCGAAGTGGTTCAGAAAACCTATTTGCTCAGTTTAATTTATTAACGCGAGACACAACTATATTAGAGGATATTAAAGCCAACAAATTAATTTCAGGCGCTGACGGTACTAATTATGCAACTACTAATAATCAGTTAATTAAACTATCAAATAAACAGAGTTGGGAATTACCCAAAGACGCGCGACAAGCACAACTTTTTGCTATTAATGGTAATTACCTTTACTACTCTGATACGATTTCAAGAGTTGCTCGGCTTAATTTAGAAGATAAAACAGTAAAAGATGTGCACGTGGATTTTAAACCCATCGCATTTTTTATTAGTGATAACAATCAAATTTTCTTTACAGAATCAAAATATAAAGACATGCAAATAATACAGATAAGTTGGAATAACTAGGGTCTGTTGATCTTTCAAGGTTAAATTTGCAGCAGTGTGTTGTTTTTCTTTAATAACATTTTCGATTGTTATACCAATTCGCTTAATTAAATAAGCTATTTTGAGGCTGGAAAAACGTGTTGGTAGCTAGGCAAAAAATTCGCTATTTAGTTGTTCTCGGCAATAGCTCCTGCATTGCTCTACCTTCTGCATTCATGCAGTCGTAAATGAGAATTTTTTAACACAGGTAGCGACACGTTTAGCCCCGCAAAATGATTAAGTATTATTGCGGATTGGTATTATGTTGATAAAAGAAAAATTAGAGCCAAAAATTAGAGCCAAAAAATAGCGAGAAGTGAATCTTCTCGCCATTTTTAATTAAGTGCAATCTCTAGGGTTAAATAACTTTAGTGCCGATTAATTTGTCACAACTGAACCTCTATTTATTTAATAGAGGTTTTAAGTAATGCCCAGTATGTGAACGCTCACACTCAGCTACTTCTTCTGGCGTACCTGCAATGAGTATTTCACCACCGCCAGCTCCGCCTTCAGGTCCTAAATCGATCACCCAATCTGCTGTTTTAATTACATCGAGGTTGTGCTCAATAACCACAATGGTGTTACCGTGATCGCGCAGGCGATGTAATACAACAAGCAGTTGTTCAATATCGGCAAAATGTAGGCCGGTTGTGGGCTCATCTAATATGTAGAGTGTTTTACCTGTATCGCGTTTAGAAAGCTCACGGGCAAGTTTTACACGCTGAGCTTCACCACCTGAAAGCGTGGTAGCGGCTTGACCTAAGCGGACATACGATAAACCAACGTCCATTAGGGTTTTAAGCTTGCGGGCAATAGCCGGTATTTTGTCAAAATACTCATGCGCGTCTTCAACAGTCATCTCAAGTACTTGGTGTATGTTTTTACCTTTGTATTGGACTTCGAGCGTTTCACGGTTATAGCGTTTGCTCTTACACACATCACACGGTACATACACATCAGGTAAAAAGTGCATTTCAACTTTAATTAAGCCGTCACCTTGGCACGCTTCACAGCGTCCGCCTTTAACGTTAAAGCTAAAGCGACCTACTTTGTAGCCACGTGAGCGCGCTTCTTGTGTACCTGCAAATAATTCACGAATGCCGGTAAATATACCTGTGTAGGTTGCCGGATTTGAACGAGGAGTACGACCAATTGGGCTTTGATCAATATCGATCACTTTATCAAAATGATCTAAACCACTAATTGATTTATACGGTGCCGCTTCGGCAGTGGTTGCGCCATTTAGCTCTGTATGAGCAAGTTTAAATAAAGTATCGTTTATTAGCGTTGATTTACCTGAGCCCGATACACCTGTCACACAGGTCATTAAACCAAATGGGATTTTTAAATCCACATTTTTAAGGTTATTACCCGTTGCGCCAAATAGCTCTAGCCATTTGTCGTTCGTTGGGTGACGCTCTTTTGGTATTTCTATTTTACGTACGCCTGATAAAAATTGGCCCGTAACAGACTCTTTGCTTGCTAAAATATCGTCGCGCGTACCTTGTGCAATAATATGCCCACCATGAACACCCGCACCTGGACCAATATCAATAATATGATCAGCGGCTCGAATTGCATCTTCATCGTGCTCTACCACAATAACGGTGTTACCTAAGTCGCGTAAATGGATTAGTGTTTGTAGTAAGCGGTCGTTATCGCGTTGATGCAGCCCAATAGATGGCTCATCTAGTACGTACATTACACCTACAAGACCGGCACCAATTTGACTGGCTAAGCGGATACGTTGAGCCTCACCACCTGATAATGTATCGGCGCTGCGCTCAAGTGATAAGTAATTTAGGCCAACGTTAATTAAAAACGATAAACGGTCGCGAATTTCTTTTAATATTTTTTCAGCTATTTGGCCTTTTTGTCCGGTTAACTCTAAACCTTCAAAAAATTCCATGGCTTCACCAATACTCATGCATGTGATTGCAGGTAAGTTGGTTTGTCCAATAAATACATTTCGAGACTCTTCGCGTAAGCGCGAGCCATGACAGCTAGGACACGCTTGGCTTGTTTGGTATTTAGCAAGTTCTTCGCGTACAGAGTTTGACTCGGTCTCGCGGTAGCGGCGATTCATGTTGTTTAAAACGCCTTCAAACTCATGGTTACGCGTAATTAAATCGCCACGGTCGTTACGGTAATTAAACGCAATTTTAGTGCTACCAGAGCCATCTAAAATAATTTTTTTCGATTCGCTATCTAAATCTTGATAAGGCACGTCTAAATCAAAGTTGTAATGATCCGCAACCGCTTGCAGCATTTGATAGTAATAAAAGCTGCGTTTATCCCAGCCTTTAATTGCACCGCCAGCAAGGCTTAATTCTGCGTTATGCACTACGCGATTAGGATCAAAATATTGACGAATACCTAAGCCATCACAGGTTTGACAAGCACCAGCTGGGTTATTAAACGAAAACAAACGCGGTTCAAGTTCAGTCATTGCATAGCCACAAGTAGGGCAGGCAAAATTTGCTGAAAATAGAATCTCTTCAGCGCTGCTATCATCCATGTATGCTACATGTGCAACGCCATTAGACATTTCAAGTGCTGTTTCGAACGATTCTGCTAAGCGTTGTTGTAAGCCATCTTTTACTTTAAATCTGTCTACAACAACTTCTATTGTATGTTTTTTATGAAGCTCAAGTGTTGGAGGATCAGACAAGTCACATACTTCACCGTCTATACGGGCGCGAATATAACCTTGGCTGGATAGCTGTTCTAATAACTTAACATGCTCACCTTTACGCTCTTTTACTATTGGAGCAAGCAGCATTAATTTACTGCCCTCAGGCAGTGCCAAAACAGTATCTACCATTTGGCTAACGGTTTGCGCGGCAAGTGGTAAATCATGTGTAGGACATCGTGGTTCGCCAACGCGGGCGAACATAAGTCGTAAATAATCGTAAATTTCGGTAATAGTACCTACGGTTGAACGCGGGTTGTGAGACGTTGACTTTTGCTCAATAGAAATGGCAGGAGAGAGGCCTTCGATGTGATCTACATCAGGCTTTTCCATGAGCGATAAAAATTGTCTTGCATACGCAGAGAGTGATTCAACATACCGGCGTTGCCCTTCTGCATAAAGTGTATCAAATGCAAGTGATGACTTCCCCGAACCAGATAGACCAGTAATAACTATTAATTTATCACGTGGAATGGTTAGGCTGATGTCTTTTAAATTGTGCGTGCGGGCGCCTCGGACTTCAATGTTTTCCATGCTATCTCGTTTATTGCCAAAATTATTTACTCAGTATCGCATAATACGAAGTAATATTAATCCTTGATCAATGAAAAATCCTTACTTATAGGCGATTAATTATTGCCAAGCTTATGGTAGAATCCCAACCTCAATTTTTCATAGAGTAAGATCACGCAGATAATGACCGCATCTTCACTTAATTCACGAGAAAAACGCGCCGCAGTATCGCTGGCGAGTGTGTTTGCATTTAGAATGCTCGGCTTGTTTATGCTGATGCCTGTATTGGCTATTTATGGACAATCGCTTGAAGGTTTTTCGCCTATTTGGATTGGTTTTGCCATTGGTGCGTATGGTTTAACGCAAGCCGTACTGCAAATACCTATGGGCCGATTATCCGATAAAATTGGTCGTAAAAAAGTTATTGTGGGTGGCTTAGTTGTATTTGCTATTGGCTCTGTAGTTGCTGCATTAGCTGATTCTATTCAAATGGTTACTGTAGGGCGCGCTTTACAAGGTATGGGCGCAATCGCCAGTGCACTACTCGCGTTTGCTTCAGATTTAAGCCGCGATGAGCAACGACCAAAGGTAATGGCCGTTATTGGCATGAGTATAGGAATGAGCTTTGCCTTTGCTATGTTACTTGGGCCAATTGTTGCAGCTTCGTGGGGTATTGCTGGTGTATTTTGGTTGACTGCTATTTTAGCTGTTTTTGGTATATTTATAGTAACCATGCTAGTGCCAAAGGCGGTAAATAAAGCGCCCAAAGGCGATACATTAGCAAGCTTTAGCGACATTAAAAAATTAATTAAACACCCTCAGTTAGCACGATTAAATGCAGGTGTATTGTTATTGCATTTAACGCTAACCACAATTTTTGTGGTACTGCCGAGTCAATTAATTAAAGATGGCTTAGTTGCCGACCATCACTGGTATTTATATATTCCAGTGCTATTTTTAGCATTTTTATTAATGGTACCAATAATGATTGTGGCCATTAAAAAAGAGAAAGAAAAACAAGCGTTTATTGGCTCAGTAGCCTTGTTAACTATTAGTATGTTAGCAATGTCGGTATGGGTTAATAGTGTAGTAGGTATTGCTGTGTGTATGCTGCTTTATTTTGTGGCGTTTAACTTTTTAGAAGCCACTATGCCTGCGCTTGTATCGCGAATAGCACCAGCAAGCCAAAAAGGCTCAGCAATGGGTGGCTACTCATCTAGTCAGTTTTTAGGCGCCTTTTTAGGCGGTATGTTAGGCGGCTATGTAGCACAAACTACAACGACGCAAGCTGTGTTTGCGGCAGCAGCACTTGTTGGGTTAATATGGCTTATTATTGCGTGGAAAATGCAAGTCCCACCCAAAAGTAAAGTTATTAGTTTAATGACCAAATTAGATTCTGAAGAGCATGCTCAAGTACTTGCTTCTCAGTTAGTTGCTTTACCAGGTGTAATAGAAGCAACTGTAGTTCGCGATGAAAGTCGCAGCTATTTAAAGATTAATGATAAAGAATTTGACCTAGACCAAGCGCGTAAAGTTGCTGGTTTAATCTAACATTTATAGGAGATGGTTCCATGGCACGCGGTGTGAACAAAGTAATTTTGGTTGGTAATTTAGGGCAAGATCCTGAGGTTCGTTATATGCCTAACGGTAACGGTGTAGCAAATATTACCCTAGCAACTTCGGATAGCTATAAAGATAAGAACACTGGCCAAATGGTTGATAAAACTGAGTGGCACCGTGTTGTATTTTTTGGCAAGTTAGCTGAAATTGTTGGTGAATATTGTCGTAAAGGTTCACAAATTTATGTTGAAGGTAAACTTCAAACTCGTAAGTGGACCGATCAACAAGGCCAAGAAAAATACACTACAGAAATAGTTGTAGATGGCTTTACTGGTCAAATGCAAATGTTAGGCGCACGTGGTGGCGATCAACAAAGTGGTGGTTACCAAGGTAATCAATCACAAGGTGGGCAACAAGGTGGAGGTTACCAAGGTAATCAAGCGCAAAGTGCTCAACAAAGCGGTGGTTACGGTCAAAATAATCAAGGCCAAAATAACCAGCAACAAGGTGGTTATGCTCCACAACAGCAAGCAGCACCTGCAGCGCAGCCAAAACCGGCTCCAGCACCACAGCAGCAAAGTAATCAATACCAGCCGCAAGGCGGCTTTGCACCACAACAAAATAGTGCACCGCAGCAGCAAGGTGGTTTCGCTCCTAAACCACAAAGTGCTCCGCAAGGTGGTGCATCAAACCCAATGGAACCAACCATTGATTTTGATGACGATATCCCATTTTAAATGATATAAAGTTATTAGTGTAAATATAATTAGATTCTTTACACTTTTTACTCTAAACCCAGTATTCGTACTGGGTTTTTTATGCGTATTGCGCTGTGATGATAATCCAAAAACTATCAATATAAGACCTCATTAGGCTGTAAAGTGAAATAGTATTGTTGGTAATGTTAAATTTCAGTAAATTTTATCTTGTATTTAATTGATATATATATCGTTAATACTTACCATTAAACTACTTTCCCCTGATTACACAATGAGAAACATGAAAACTAATATCTTATTTTTATTTCTTGTTTTTCAATTCTTGAGCCCTAGTTCACACGCTCAAACTCCTTCAGACGTTACTCATATTTTATTTATAAATTCAACAAATCAAGATATGCCTTGGTATAAAAGTGTTGAGCTTGGACTGCGTACAGAGCTTAAAAAACGTTCTTTTAGTTATGAACTATTTGTCGAAAATATGGATGTAAATCGCTTTGATGAAGTTAATCAAAAGCAGTTAATGAAAGACTACCTCAAACAAAAATATAAAAATAAGCACATCGATATCATCGTTACTCAGTCGCCTTCTGCAGCGACGTTACTATCTCAATTAGACGATTTTTTTATAAATGCTTCACGAATATACTTAGAGCCAGGCGCCCAGTTTAATCTACCAAAAAAGACCAGCGGAGCTGTGATCCAAGCTAAATTAGATTATGCGCAAGCAACAGCAAATGCTGTTAATTTAATGAAACCTAAAAAATTGATCGTAATTTTAGATACAAAAAACGATATTGGTATGAGCTTTCATCGAGGACTATTTTCGGTTATTAACCGTGATTTTTCGTATTTAAATGTAGAAAAGTGGTTTGATCTTCCATTACCAGAATTACTCACCAGAGTAAGAAATGCCCCAGCGGATTCGATTATTTTATTTACCCCCATTTTTAGGCGTTACGATAATAAATCACTTAGTCCTTATCAGCTAGTAGAGCGATTAACAAAAGAAAGTCCGGCGCCAGTGTTTAGCTATTGGGAAGTACTATTAGGCTCAGGTGTTGTTGGTGGGTATGTTTTGTCGGGTGAAAAAATAGGTAAACGTATTGCTGATTCAATAGTTTTTTATAATGAAAATAAAGCTTTAAATGAAATTAGTGGTGAAGGGCTTAGTACATACTCATATGATTGGCGACAATTAAGTAAGTTTAATATTGCTCTGCAGAGCTTGCCAGAAGAGTCAATTATCTCTTATTACGAGCCAACTTACTTTGAGAAAAATAAAATATTAATTTACAGCGCTACTGCAATTATTTTTATTCTTAGCAGTTTTTTAGTTTTTGTTTTGTTTTTAAACCAACGCCGCATTCAACTTTTAAAAGAGCTTGATGAAGAAAAGCAAAGATTAGAGTCGCGCGTTGAAGAGCGCACTGAAGAGCTTTTGCACGCCAAGGAGGAAGCAGAGCATCTGACATCCGCTAAGTCTGAGTTTTTAGCAAATATGAGTCATGAGATTAGAACCCCTATGAGTGGGATTATTGGTTTGACTAATATTCTGCTTGAAAAAGGTTTACCTGGTGAGTATGGGCATTATTTAGATAAAATTAAATATTCCTCAGATCAACTCCTGGTGGTTATTAACGATATTTTAGACTTTTCAAAAATTGAGTCTGGAAACATTAACCTTGAAGAATTTCCTTTTTCTGTAAATTCGATTGTTGATTACATTAAAGCAACCTTCAATGAATTGGCCCAAAGTAAAGGGGTCACATTTGATATTGTCATTGATGAGGCAGTTAAACTGGACTTAATCGGCGATGTAGTGCGAATAAATCAGGTGCTGCTAAATTTATGCTCTAACGCAATTAAATTCACCACTCACGGCACTGTATCGGTTTTAATTGAGTCAAGAAAGTTATTAGACGCTCCGCAAAGTGTTTGCTTATATTTTACGGTTAAAGACTCAGGTATTGGCATCGCAGAGGATAATCTTAGCAATTTATTTGAATCATTTACTCAGGCTGATAGTTCTACAACTAGGAAGTTTGGTGGTACAGGGTTAGGTTTAACAATTAGTAAGCGTTTATGCCAATTGATGGGTGGTGATATAACGGTACACAGCACTCAAGGTGTGGGTAGTGAGTTTGTAGCTTCGGTGGAAGTTAAATTGAACAACCAAGCGTTGATTGATGATACGCCTAACCTAATCTTTACTGATCCGTTTGATGTATTAATTATAGATGATAATGAAGATGACCTTAAAGTAATTGAAAATCAGCTTACAGCTATGGGTTTAGCATGTACGGCGTGCTCGTCTGCTAAGCAAGCTATTGATATTATTGGACAGAATAAAGAACAATTTAAAGTCATTATTGTAGATTGGATAATGCCAGCAATGAGTAGTGAAACATTTTTAACGCGTATTTATAATATTAATCCCCAGCTTTGCAATAATATAATTGTACTTACAAGGGATCATGAGGTTTTACTTAATGATGTGGCTAACAAAATAAATATAAACACAATTTTGCAAAAACCTGTTTATTCGAGTGTCTTGTATGAGGAGGTGAAAAGTAGAGTATTAGGTTTTTTTAATGAAGTGCCTAAAGTAAATGCTGTGAGTGAACAGTCGCTGGCGGGTATTAAAGTATTAGTTGTGGAAGATAATTCAATCAATCGACTCATAGTTACCAACATACTAGAAAATAGCGGCGCTCAGGTTTACTTAGTTGATAATGGATTAGAGTGCATCCAAACAGTAAAATTAGAGCCGTTTGATATAATTTTAATGGATATTCATATGCCTATCATGGACGGTGTTGAGGCGACTCAAATTATTCGTAATGATAGTGATGAAACTATCGCAAATATTCCAATAATTGCCTTAACAGCTAATGTTATGAAAGATGATATTACACGATACTTATCTATTGGCATGAATGCTCATGTTGCAAAACCCATTAAAACACAAAAACTACGTGAAACTATAATTCGCTGTTTAAATAAATAGTTGCGCTATACATATAATTTAATATTTTTATCAAATACCTACCGCAATCTCTTCCATTGGCTTGAGCCGATTTTTTAATAACTTAAAAAAATTTATAAAATAGAATTTGACTAACGTCTTTGTATGTGAAATTTCATATATTCGATTTTTCGTATATTCACTTGGCAAAGATTGAGTTATAAATGTTAGAAGTTAATGGGTTACCAAATACAAATAAAACACACAGTGTTGTTCCATACACTAAAAATTTTAATGTTAGTTTTTCTGAGCACAAACCTAAAATTTTATTGTTATATGGATCATTAAGAGCGCGTTCTTATAGCAAGTTGGTAATAGAGGAGAGTGCACGTTTATTAACGTATTTTGGTGCTGAGGTTAAAATTTTTAATCCTGAAGGTTTACCTCAAACTGATAGTGAAGATGAATCACACCCTAAAGTACAAGAGTTACGAGATTTAATGCTTTGTCGATGGCTTTCATCTATTTACAGAATAAAGGGCATAGCTGTTTATTTTTGTAAGCTCTCGTTTATTTGAGTGTTTTTTGTTTAGTGCTATTAATAAAAGTTTAAACTTTGTTTGCAACCTTGTGCTTCTATAGATATTGAACAACACTTTAGTTATTAATATAACGAGTGGCAGGCTATGCAAAAGAGTAAACTCTGGCTTTTAAAGTACTTCAAAGGTATCTCTTTTGTTCTGTTTCTGGTGATACTTATTAGTTTTAATTTCATTTTAAATGATGCATTACATCAAAAAGCACATGTTTCTGGGCAGCAGTTTGTTAAGCGTGTTTACGAATTAAATTTATCCCCCTCTATAAATAATGAAGTGTTGGTCGCATTAGCTAAAAATGAAGGCTTTAAGTTAGAGGTGCAAAATTCTTCAGATCACTTTAGGAACTTAGTCAATTTAGAACGCGAAGTTTTTACTTTTAAAACGTTAAGTTTGAGCCTTTATCACTATCCAGTGTGGGTAACACAAAGCTACTTATTTATATTTTTAAATTTGATTATATTAGGCGCTGCTAATTGGTCTTATCGCTGGTGGAGCCTGTTAAAAGTAAACCGTAAAGTAATGCTTAAAAATACAGTTATACAGCCGACTAAAATTATTCAACAAAGGCATAAAAATACTCAACTAATCGCACAGACAAAAAAATGTGATTTAAGTTCTTTGTATGGAGTTAATACTGCATCACATAACTTATTTTTACTTATTAAGTGTGATTGTAGCTTTAATAAAAAAACGGATATAGAAGCCAATTTTAAAGTCTTAATTACTAAAAAATTAGCCGAACTTAAAGGTGTGTCGGTAAAAATACTAAACTCTAATTACTTAGCGGTTACCTTACCAAACATTTCTATTAGCGAGTTGAATAGCTACGTTGAAAAGCTTCATAAAAATGTGTTTTTTATATGTCAAAATCATCAACAAAATATTACTCATAAAAATATTAAAATAGGTGCGTGTGATTATCAATTAGGCGCTGATCAAGTGGCGGTTTATAAGTTAGCAAAATCAGCACTCGCGCTATCACAAAGCAGCCTATTGCAGCATTGCCACCGTTTAACGTTAAATAACTGCCAAGAAAAACACCTCTCTAGCAAACAGGTTATAGAAAACATTAAAAAGAATAAATTTATATTATTCTTTCAGCCTGTATTTGAACTCTCTAGTGGAGATATCCTGCAGCATGAAGCTCTTATTCGGGTTAGGCATAGCCAACTTGGTTTACTGGCCGCTCGTTATTTTATTAAACAGGTTTATAGTGATCAAGACGCTTTAATATTAGATAAAACTGTAATAACACAAGTCAAAAAGCTAATGCACAGTGAGTCTTCGGCTTTAACCGTTAGTGTAAATCTACACCCTAAAAATTGGTTTAATACTGTATTTTGGGAGTGGTTAGCCAATCAAATGGCAGAGCTTAAGTTAAATACTAAATTACAATTTGAAATAAGTGAGGCAGAATTTTTTACTTATAGGGAGTCGATAACTAATGCGCTTAATGTTATTAAAAAAGGGCATTCACATATTGTGATTGATAATGTAAAAAGCAGTGAGAAAGTAGCCATGCTAGTTGATTATAACCAAGTATGTGGGCTTAAGTTATCATACGAACTGGTTCATTTATTAAATGAAAAAACTCAAAATCAAAAGAAAATAAAAAAGATAGTCGAAGCCGCTAGTCTTTTAAATCTACCCGTATACGCGGTGGGCGTAGAGACTCAAAAAGAGCTACTTACGCTTACCAAATTGGGAGTGGTAGGGGCTCAAGGTTTTTACTTTTCAGAGCCGCTTCAAGAGTTTACGCAAGCGGTATTTAATTAAGGTCTAAATTAACCCTCTATATTTAAGCCCATTTAAGCCTTGAAGCCCGCCGGTATGAACAGCAATAATTTTACTCCCAGATGGGAAATAATCTTGCTCAATAAGCTGCCACAATGCATACATCATTTTTCCGCTATAAATAGGCTCAAGTGGCAGATTATAAGTGTGACTCATATCTTGGCAAAACTGCCATAACTCAGATGAAAACTTACCATAACCCCCATCATGAAACTCTGTGAGTAACTGCCAGTTAGTTTGGCTATTAGCTTTAGCGCTCAGCTTTTTTATTTCTTCATTTAAGTATTCAGCTTGTTTTAATACCGCTATACCGATAACTTGTGTTGTTGAAGCACTGCCTTCTATTAGTCCAGCAAGCGTGCCACCACTACCTGTAGGACAAACTAAGTAGCTATGTTCGGGTAAGCTTTGTACTAACTCTTGACACCCCAATAAAGCATGTTCATTTGTACCACCTTCAGGGATGATATAAGCGTTTGGAAAACGCTCTTGCAGAGCATTAAGGTATTCGGTGTCGTGACGTTTTCGATATTCTATACGATTAACAACATGTAGGTTCATACCACAATGTTTTGCAAACTGAATTGTTGGATTGTTGTTATCAAGTTCTGGTCCGCGGATAATCGCGTGAGTTTTTATATTAAATTCTTTTCCCGCAGCTGCGCAGGCGTGAATATGGTTTGAAAATGCACCACCAAAAGTCAGAAGTTCTGTCTTATTTATCTTTTGCATGTACGCTAAATTATATTTTAATTTACGCCATTTATTGCCACTTATTAACGGATGAAGCAAATCATCACGTTTTATACCTAAATAAATATTTCTCTTTTTTAGAAACGAGCTATCTATTTGTTGTATTTGGTTATTTTCATCTATTTTGAATGTTTCATGCATTTTTTTTGGTTTTCAATTTGGCAAAGTAGTTAAAATGTACGACACTTATTTCATACATAATTAACATTAGTAGCTATATGAAAGAAAAGCTGTTTTCGTGGTTAAATCGTAGTTTAGATCCAAATACAGCTATTGGTGTTGCAACTTACGCAGATACTGTTAACGCAGTATGTTTAAAAAAACGAAGCGACCAATGGATGGTTCACAGTTCTCACAGTGTTAATGTGTCTGAGCAAACTGATTATACCGCTGCAATTGTTGCTTGTACAAATGAGGTTTCTACTGATATTTGTGCAGTTAATTTAGTTATACCGCACTATTTTTATCAAATAGTGCAAATGGATAAACCAAATCTCAGCGATGAGGAAATAATTCAGTCACTCCCTTGGACTACAAAAGATTTAGTTGATATAGCCCCTGAAAATATTGTGGCTGATTTTATTGATTACCCAATAACACTCACAATGCAAAGCAGCAAAATGAATGTATTTATTACTAATAAGCTGCAGCTGCTTCCGTTTATAGACAGCTTTGAACAAACCAAGCCCGTTTTACGTGCAATGACCTCTGAGGAGATGGTGTTAGTCACCTTGTTTGGTACGCATAAAGAGGCACACATGCTGATTGTGCAGCATGCTAGTCATGAGCCTCGTATCTTAATTATTCGTGATGGGCAATTAGTATTAGCTAGGCGATTAAATGGTTTTTTAGGCATTGCTGATAAAGATCAAAATCAAGAATTGGTAGAAGCGTTAGGATTAGAAATTCAGCGTTCTATGGACTTTTTTGAAAGCCAGCTCAAGCAACCACCAATTCGCAGCATTCAGTTACAGTGCGATGATTTATCTTCATTAACTCTTAGAGCAGGGCTTGCAGAGTTTTTACAAGTAAAAGTTGTAGATTTTGAGCCTAACTTAGAATTAGCGCAGCAATTAGAGCCAAATTTTTATTATGCGCTTGGGGCAGCCTATCAATTAACAGATCCTGAGTCTGTGCTATGAAAACCCGGATTAACTTTTATCAAAAAACCTTACGCGTACGGCGAGACCCAGTCCCTTTGTCTGGAATGATCACGTTGTGGTTAGGTGCGCTATTAATTATTGCAATCACGTGGGCTTTTTACAGTTATAAAACATATTCTAGTGAGCTTGATTTAGAGCAAAATAAGGAATACCTCAAGCAAGGAAAAGCTCAGTTAGAAGTTGTAAAACAGCAGTTAGCAGAGAAGCAAAATAAAGCACTATTTATTAATGAGCTAAAAACACTTCAGCAAGAGGTTTTGCATAAGCAGCAAATATTCAGCTATTTAGAACTAAGCACAGATCAATCTGCAACCGATTATTCTCAGGTAATGCAAGATTTAGCAAAGTATCACGAACCTAACATTTGGCTGACCCACATTAAGTTTTCAGGGAAAAGTGTGACGCTTCAAGGGCAAGTATCGCAGTCAAAGTTTTTACCTATTTGGTTTAGTAATTTAAAACAATCGTCATTTTTTATTGATAAAGAGTTTTCAGTTTTAGAGCTTTCGACGCAAGACGGTGTGAGTAAATTTAATGTAGCGACAGACCTTAGTGATGAGGGCGATAGACCATGAGCCAAACAACAAGTAGCCAGAATAATAAAAATAAAGGTTGGCCATTATGGGTCAAATATAAAACACAGTTTGCATCGCTACAAAAACGTGAGAAGTATTCCACCTTATTTGTTGGTTTGTTTATAGTGATTTACCTCGGTCTCTGGTTTGTTATTTTTCCACAACAAGATGAAGTTGCCAATATACGTTCAAAGCACAATATAATGCTGCAAGAGTTGCAGCAGATTAATACGCAGCTTTCTATGTTAAATCAAGCACTAAACTACGACTACACTAAGGTTTTACGCGGGCAAATTGCACAAACTAGAGACGAATTAGCCGAAATAAATAATCAACTTAATAGTTTTAGCCAAGGCTTTGTTGCTGCTAAAAATGTACCTGCCGTTTTAAAAGATTTGCTCGTAGATAGTAGCGATGTGAAAGTAAGTAGCTTTAATGTCAAACCAGCACGAGCTATCGATGTAGAAAAGCTCGGTGAGCATGATACGCAAACATTATTTTTTGAGCATCAAATGGTGGTTACTTTACAAGGCAGTTATTTCAACTTACAAAAATATTTAGCTGCATTAAAAAACAATCAAAATAAGTTATTAATACAAGAGTTTAGTTATCAGGTACTAGAGTACCCTCAAGCTGAACTCGTCCTACATATAGCTACAGTGAGCGCTAATGAAAAATTTATCGCGTTATAGTATTTGTACTTTGGCTCTTTACATTATTGCGCCGAGTGCGCTTGCGCAACTTCGCGATCCGACTCAGCCAAATATGTTCGTGAGTAACAATAGTCCCACTAAGCAAAGTACAGAACTTAAATTGCAATCTATTATTAAAAACAGTACAGCATTTAAGGCTATTATTTCTGGCCATATTTATCGAGTGGGTGATGTTGTAGACGATTTTCGGGTGCTAAGCATTAACTCAAAACACGTTGTGCTAGCAAATGATGATAAACAAATAAAATTAGAATTATATGACTATGAAATTAAAAAATAATTTATCTCACCCGTGGCTTGTTCTCTTTTTGTTGCCTACGTTTTTAACGGCTTGCCATAGCTTTAAACCAGGTAAAGAGATTAAAACGCATATAGAGCAAGAGTTAGCAGAAAAACCAACAAAGCCTAAAGTCATTGCGCCTCTACAAATGCCAAGCGAACTTACACAAAGCTTATTGTCATCTATAAATAATGAGCAAACGATAAGTGATGATTTATCTATCAAGCGTTTTGATGTTGCTGCAAATGATGTTGAAATAGGCGCTTTTTTTGCAGGCTTAACAGACGGTACTCCTTTTAGTGTTGCTGTACACCCAGAAGTAAATGGCACAATTAGTTTAAACCTAAAAAGCGTTACGTTTAACGAAGTCATTGCTGTTATTAAGCGTATGTACCCTTTAGATATTGTAAATGAAGGGCGAATTGTACAAGTATTACCAGCCAAAATGCGCACAGAAACGATACCTGTAAATTATTTGATGATGCAACGTCATGGTCAATCTACAGTGAGTGTTGTTGCTGGTGGGGTTAGTCAGTTTGCACAAAGTGGCAATGGATCGAGTGGTTCAAATTCAGGCAGTGGTAACCAACAAAATAGTAGCTCTGGTGGTGACAACCAAAGCTTAGATTTAAATGGCTCTCGAATCCAAACAATTAATAAAAATGATTTTTGGCAAGAATTAGAAGTTGCTCTTAAGTCCTTAATTGGCGCAAGCGATGGGCGCTATGTTGTTGCAAGCCCACAAGCTAGTTTGGTTACAGTAAATGCATTGCCCAGTGAAATTAGTCAGCTCAAAGAATTTTTACGTCAAAGCCAAGAAAACCTGCAACGCCAAGTTATTCTAGAAGCAAAAATAATAGAAGTAACTTTAAAAGATGAGTATCAACAAGGAGTTAACTGGGAGCGTATAGCCAGTGGTTTAGAAGGTGGGATTTCGTTTGCTACAACAGCGGGTTCTACAATTAGTAACAGTATTTCTGCTGCAATTGGCGGAGCATCATCGCTAACCATTCAAAAAGGTGACTTTAACGGGGTTATTAATTTGCTAGAAACTCAAGGCGATGTGCAAATGTTATCTAACCCTCGGGTTACGGCTACAAACAATCAAAAAGCAGTTATAAAAGTAGGGCAGGACGAATATTTTGTTACTAACGTATCAAGTACGACGGTAACAGGTACTGCTACAACTACCTCGCCTGAGATAGATTTAACGCCGTTCTTTTCTGGTATTGCCCTTGATGTAACGCCGCAGATTGATAAGTATGGCTCAGTCATTTTGCATGTTCACCCTTCAGTAACTGAGACAGAGGAGCAACTAAAGGTAATTACTTTAGACGATCAACGTTTTGAGTTACCTCTAGCGCAAAGCAACATTCGAGAGTCAGATACCGTTATTCGCGCTCAAAGTGGCGAAATAGTGGTTATTGGTGGCTTGATGCAAACGTCAACTCAGGATGAAGAATCTAAAACACCGGTGCTGGGTGATATCCCGCTATTTGGCAATTTATTCAAAAGTATTCGTAAACGCCAAGAGAAAAAAGAACTGATTATCTTAATCAAACCAACCGTTGTTATGCCCGACACTTGGAAAAAACAACAAGGTGAAAGCCGTCAGCTTTTAAAAACATGGTATGAAAACTAACTATGTATTTAAGCTTTTTTAATTTAAGTGAAATGCCTTTCACGTTAACCCCTAACACACAATTTTTTTGTGCACTTGAGCCGCACCACGAAGCGATGCAAGTGCTAACAACAGCCATTGAAATGGGGGAGGGGTTTATTAAGGTTACCGGTGAGGTTGGGACAGGTAAAACGTTGCTTTGTAGAAAGTTATTAAATCAACTTGAGCCAGATTACATTGTGGCCTATTTACCTAACTCTTATTTAAGCCCAGAAGAGCTTAGATGGGCGATTGCAATTGAGCTGGGCATGGATGTAGATAAAGCATTGGACCAACAAGCACTAGGGCAGCTTATAAATCATCATTTACTCGACTTACAAGAAGACAATGAGCGCGTAGTACTTTTGATAGATGAAGCGCAATGCTTGAGCTGGGAGACTCTAGAAGCGCTTAGATTATTTACAAACTTAGAAACAGAAAGCGAAAAGCTGATTCAAGTAGTGCTATTTGGACAACCAGAACTTGATGAAAAACTGGCAAATAATAAAGTAAGGCAGTTACGCCAGCGTATCAGTTTTTCGTATAAATTAAGGGCGATGACTGGCGCAGAGGTTGTTTATTATATTAATCATCGCTTACAAATTGCAGGGTTTAATCGGCCTCCTTTATTTAATAATAGTATGGGGCTTAAGATTGCCAGAGCAAGCCGTGGTATTCCTAGATTAGTTAATATTTTATGCCACAAAGCACTATTACAAGCGTTCGGTGAAGGATTAAATACAATAACAAATCGCCATATTCAGCTTGCCATAAAAGATACTGAAGACTGCGCAAAATACCGGACAGGCCAATATTGGAGTTACAGCGCGTTAATGTTTAGTGTTTTAGTTGTTGCTGCCATATGGGTTTGGAGGCAGTGGTTATGAGCGTTATAAATAATATGCTTAAAAATATTGAGCAACGTGAAGCTAAGCAAGTAAGTATTCAAGAAGGTGTAAGCGTAAAGCCAATATATGATGTAAGAAACATTGTATTTAAAGCCGTAATTTTACTTATTATGCTAAGTGTCATTTTTTTAGCATACCTGTATTTACCTATCGCCGACAAAAAAGAGACCCAACGTGAGGCTGTGTTACCAAAGCAAAAAATGGTCGCGGTTATAACCTCTAATTTATCTGACTCCCAAGATGAAAAAAGTCCTGCAGAACCTATGGTTGAGCAAGAAGCTGTAAAGGCAGTTATGCCTATTGAGCAAATAAAGCCAAAAGTGAATGATGTAGCTGAACCCAAGTTGAGTGAAGCTACATTATTGGTTTCTCAGCCAATAGTTGAGCCGGTTGTAATTGCCGAGGTTAAACAAAGCTCTGCACTAGCTAATAATAAAGAGTTAACCGCTAGTGAAGTTACTGTGAGTAAGCTAAAAATTACGTCAGTGACTAAAGCGAAGCCTCAAAATACGATGATTAAAAGTGTGGCAGAAGCTAAGTCGCCACAGGATTTATTGCTTGAGCAATTAGCGGCAGCTAAGCAAGCAATACAGTTTGGCTTATACAACGAAGCTATAAGTGATTTAAACGTGATTTTAGCGCAATCGCCTTTACATGTTGAGGCTCGAAACTTACTGGCTGCAACTTACTTTAAACAACAAGATATAAATTCTGCACAGCAGGTTTTGCAAGCGGGTATACGCCAAAATCCTAACGTACTTGAATGGCGTGTAATGCTAAGCAAAATACTTATTATGCAACAACAGTATGAAGGGGTATTGCTGCTTTTAAGTGATGAATTTGAGCCTCAAGCGAATCTTGATTTTTGGGTGCTGCAAGGGACTGCCGCGCAAAGTGCAAGTAAGCACCATAAAGCACTTGAAAGTTTTAAACATCTTACAAAGCTCCAGCCTAGCCAGGCTAAGTGGTGGTTGGCACTTGCAACCTCAAAAGATGCACTGGGAGAATATTTGGATGCTAAACAGCTTTACAAAGTAGCTCTAGATTTAGGTGGATTAAATACAGCTATGACTCAGCATGCATTACAGCGTTTAGTTGCGCTAAAGGAGGCCGTATGAGACCTAGTTTAAAAATGCGCTTAGGCGATTTACTTGTTCATGAACACATGATCACCGAAGCGCAACTAAGTGAAGCATTAAATGTTCAAGCAGCGACGGGTCGTAAATTAGGTTCGACACTTATTACCCTTGAGTTTATTAGTGAGCCACAACTATTACGCTTTTTAGCGCAGCAATTACAGGTACCTTTTTTAGATATATCACAGCGAAAAATATCACACGATGTATCTAAGCTTTTATCTGAAGTATATGCGCGTCGTTACAGAGCATTAGTAATTGAAGACAATGGTGACTCTGTTTTGCTCGGGATGAGCGATCCTGCTGATTTAAGGAGCCTTGATCAACTTGCGACTATGCTCGCTCCTAAACGAATTGATTTAGCCGTTGTTCAAGAAAGCCAAATCATGGCTGCGTTTGACAACGTATATCGCCGCACAGATGAAATTACCAACTTTGCGGCACAGCTTCAGGAAGAATATCAAGACGTAGAAGAATTTGATTTAAATTCTTTAGCTGATGAGACATCAGATGCAACTGTTGTAAAGTTACTGCAATCAATCTTTGAGGATGCTGTGCAAGTTCGCGCATCCGATATTCACATAGAGCCAGATGAAGGCTTATTACGTATTCGCCAGCGTGTAGATGGCATATTACAAGAGCACACTCTTAACCAAGTAAAAATAGCATCGGCATTGGTGCTTCGTTTAAAGCTTATGTCGGGATTAGATATATCTGAAAAACGTCTTCCTCAAGATGGCCGGTTTAATATAAAAGTGCGCAGTCATAGTATTGATGTTCGCTTATCTACCATGCCGGTCCAGCATGGTGAATCAGTTGTAATGCGCCTGCTTGATCAATCCGCAGGATTACTATCGTTAGATGAAACGGGTATGCCTGTACACATATTAAAACGTGTGCGCAGCATTATAAAACGTCCACATGGCATGGTTTTAGTTACCGGGCCAACAGGTTCGGGTAAAACAACCACACTATACGGTGCACTAAGTGAGCTGAATCAACAAGAAAGTAAAATTATTACAGTAGAGGATCCTGTTGAGTATCGTATCGGTCGTATTAACCAGGTACAAATAAATAATAAAATAGGGCTGAGCTTTGCCAGTATTCTACGAACCGCTTTAAGGCAAGATCCTGACATTATAATGGTTGGCGAAATGCGGGACCAAGAAACCGTAGATATCGGGTTAAGAGCCGCTTTAACAGGTCATCTTGTGTTATCAACGCTACATACTAATGATGCAATCACTAGTGCTATGCGGCTAATTGATATGGGGGCACCGGCTTACTTAGTGGCAAGTTCACTGCGCGCTATTATTGCCCAACGATTAGTAAGACGAATATGTAATGACTGTAGAGTACCGTACTTGCCAGATCATCAAGAAATAAGCTGGCTAAAATATTTAGGCGAAGATGTTACTGAAGCTCAATTCTCTAAAGGGCAAGGTTGCACAGCATGTAACCATAGTGGTTATAAAGGGCGTGTAGGTATTTTTGAGTTGCTCGAAATGGATGATGCAATGATGGATGCATTACGAGTTAACGACACGCAAGGTTTTGCAAAAGCCGCTAAAAATAGCGCGAATTTTTCGCCGCTCTCAACAATGGCATTAAACTATGCCAAGCAAGGTGTTACCTCTTTAGATGAAGTATTTAAAGTGGCTGAATATATCCCAGAAATAGTAGGGGATATTGATGCAACTATATAGCTACAAAGCTAAAGACAGCAAAGGTATGTTGGTTAAAGGCCAATTGGAAGCGAGTAACCAAGCTGGCGTAGCTGATAGTTTAATGAAGCGTCAATTTATACCAATATCAATCTCTTTAGTTGAAACAAAAAATAACATCAAAATTTTTGATAATTTATTTGTCGAAAAAATAACGCTAGACGACATGATTATGTTTTCTAGGCAAATGTATTCGCTATTAAAAGCAGGTATACCAATTATACGAGCAATGGTTGGGTTGGCAGATACAACACAAAATAAAAAATTTAAAAATGTACTAATAGAAGTTACCAAGCAGCTCGAACAAGGCCGCGACTTATCCAGTGCAATGGCGATACATAACGAGGTATTTAGCCGTTTAACAGTATCAATGGTAATGGTTGGTGAAGGCTCTGGACGATTAGAAGATGCGTTTTATCAACTCGCTATTTATTTTGAGAAAGAACAAGAAACCCGAAAGCGTATAAAAGCAGCTATGCGCTACCCTACTTTTGTTATTTTGGCTCTAGTAGCGGCTATGATTATTTTGAATATTTTTGTTATTCCTACCTTTGCCAGTATGTTCGAAAAATTTGATGCCGAATTGCCATTAATGACGCAAATATTAATTGGCACTAGCAGCTTTTTTGTTAACTACTGGTGGTTATTGTTGGTAATGGGTATTGGTTCTGTTTTTGCTTGGAGGCGTTATTTAAATACAGAGCCTGGACGCTTTAAGTGGGATCAATATAAATTAAAAATTCCATTTATTGGGGATATTTTAAAACGGACATTGCTTGCGCGCTACAGTCAAAGTTTAGCTATGGTATTGCGCTCCGGTGTGCCTATGACCACTGGTTTATCACTAACAGCGCATGCCGTAGATAACAGCTATATGGAAAAAGCGATTATTACTATGCGCCAAGATATAGAAAAGGGCGATAGTTTGCTTAGGGCCTCAAAAAGTTCTCAGCTGTTTTCTCAGCTTGTATTACAGATGGTAGCGGTAGGTGAAGAAACGGGCCGGGTTGATGAGCTACTTCAAGAAGCTGCTGATTATTATGAGCGTGAAGTTGATTATGACTTACGAAGTTTAACCGCAAAAATAGAACCTATTTTAACTGTGTTTGTTGCCATTATGGTGCTGATTTTAGCATTGGGTATTTTTATGCCTATGTGGAACATGATGTCGGCAATCAAAGGGAATTAAAGTGAACACAACAATAACTTTCTCAAAAGGTTTCTCATTATTTGAGTTAGTTATTGTTGTTATTTTACTGGCAGTCATTTTGAGCTTTGCTATACCTCAATATATAGGTATTAAAAATCAAGCGCATAATGCAAGCGTTGACGCTATAGCAGGTAGTTTTTCATCAGCTGTTGGCATGGTTAGAGGACAATGGGAGTTAGAAGGTAGGCCAAACAGCAGGTCAAACAAAACATTTGTTAACTATGCAGGGGTAATAGTTGGTGTTGATGGGACGTTAGGTACACCAACAAGCGATGAAACAGAAAAAAAAGATACTCGTGCAGAAGTTATAAATGCGAATAAATGCCGCCAAGTTTTAAATATAATTTTACAAGATGCACCCAGTAGTACGTTAAGTAATGAATTATCGATAATAAAAAGTGTAAGTTTTTTAGTTAGGTACAATGCAGAAAATACGCAATGCGTCTATTATTTAACTCACACCATTGATGTTAAAAGTATACCTACCAATACGGGGGAAATATCAGGTCTAACAGGTTTTTCATACTTTGCTAAAACAGGCAAAGTAAAAATATTTAAAAACTAAGTAATTAAAAAGAGGCTTATTTATGAAAACGCAATCGTTAAAAAGTTTACCAATAAATAAACAAGCAGGTTTTACACTTGTTGAATTGATCATCGTAATTGTTATTTTAGGCATTTTAGCTGTTACCGCAGCACCTCGATTTTTAAACTTGCAAGGTGATGCCAATGCTTCAACACTTGAAGGCCTACAGGGCTCTATTCGCAGTGGTATGAATATTGTGAATGGTAAATCTATTATTGCTAGTGATCACAAAAAGGCAACAGCTACAGTTGTTTTAGGTACTGATACTGACGCTAGTGGTGGTGAGATTGATGTTGGTGTGCCTACCGTTTATGGGTACCCTGCAGCAACCGAAGAAGCCTTTGAAGCATTTTTAGATGTTAGTTTCGCTACTGATGATTCTGCGGATTTTAATCTAGATGATTCAGCAGCCGATGGTACTTTAATCATTTACCCTAACAGTTATGTAAAAGGAGATGATTGCCGTATTGATTATAAGCAAGCTACTGCGACGACAGGCCCT
Source organism: Pseudoalteromonas sp. SR44-2 (assembly GCF_014163745.1). Taxonomy (NCBI): domain Bacteria; kingdom Pseudomonadati; phylum Pseudomonadota; class Gammaproteobacteria; order Alteromonadales; family Pseudoalteromonadaceae; genus Pseudoalteromonas; species Pseudoalteromonas sp. SR44-2. Next base: position 118,483 of record NZ_JACJDW010000006.1, read on the forward strand.
GTAGTTGTAACTCCTCCAGTGATTACACTTGTTACTACGGGCTGTTAATTACATAAATGATAAGCAGTAGTAGGCAACGATTGCGTGGCTTCACACTCATTGAGTTAATTATTACTCTAGTGATATTGGGAATACTGTCGGTAACGGCAGTTCCCAAATTTCTGGGCAGCTCAACAGAAGACGCCTATTCGTATCGAGACCGTACTTTAAATGCACTTAGGACAGTGCAGCTACGTGCAATGCAAAATACAGCAACAACAAGTTGCCATACCCTTTATATAACCTCCACACTTATTGCTCCCCCCACACCTGATACATGTAACGGTGGCGCTGATGTAAACAACACCGATCATTTAGTGGTGCAAATAGACACACAAAGAAGTGATATAACATTTAGTGCTTTAGATAGTAACGCGAATATTTTTACCCAAATTAGTTTTGATCCTTTAGGCAAATCAAATCAAACCTGCACTACGCAATGCCGAATCGATGTTGGATTAGCTGGCGTATGCATAAGTGGAGAAGGGCTAATATATGCGTGCCCTTAAAGTAAAAGGTTTTACTTTAATTGAGCTTATTATTGGCATAGTCATGTTTGCGATTGCATTGAGTATTATTACAGCTTTAATTGCCCCACAAGCCAAAAAAAGTGCAGAGCCGATTGTGGCTTTAAGAGCCTCTGAATTTGGTCAATCACTAATGAACGAAATTCAAAGTAAATCATTTGATGAACACAGCGACAGAAGCTCTCCTTTTAAGCGGTGTGACGAAATATCTATAGGTGCTGAGGCTTGTACCGCACCTGCTGACTTAGGAGTAGATAACTCAGAAACCAGAACCAGTTATAACGATGTAGATGACTATATTGCACTGTCTAACCAGCCTATTACTAATAGCCTAGGTGAGGTGTTAAGCCAATACAGTGACTTTAACTTAGTTATTACAGTCCAGTACGATAGCGACTTTAACGAATTGACCATTAACGATGGCACAACCTTTAAGCGTATTACTATAGAAGTAACATCACCCTTAGGCGAAGTTTACGGATTTAGTGCATATAAAGGGAATTACTAATGCAAAGAGCCAAATATCAAAATGCATTTACCCTTATAGAGCTATTACTTGTTATGGTTATTATTGGTATTTTAGCCGTAAGTGCATTTTCGTTTATTGGTGCTGGAGTCAGTATTTATTCGCAAGGGGCTGAACGCCAAGAAGCTGTAGCCCAGGCCCGCTTTTTAATAACGCGACTTAGTAAAGAGTTACGCCACGCCACACCAAATTCATTAAGGCTTTCTTGCGATAACAGTACTAGCGGAGCATGTGGTGCTCAGCAGTGCTTAGAATTTACGCCGTTTTTATCGGCCACTCACTATACAAATTACTTACCAACCGTAGCACCTTTTAATGTTAGCGCTGTTGATTTTGAACTTAATAATTTAACGCAGCCGCAAGTTGGAGATTGGGCAACAACTTACCCGTTAAGCAGCGCTGATATATACGATGAGAATAATAATAAGCGTTTAAAACTATCAGCATTTAATAGCTCCACCACTAGTGCAATTGATGAGTGGCAATTTAGTAAAGCGTTTGCCCAAGAGTCGCCAAGTAAGCGCCTTTATTTACTCTCTCAACCTGTAAGTTTTTGCGTTGAAGGGCAGTATTTATATAGATATACCGATTACGGTTTTACAGTTAATCAATTAGATGCCGTGAGCTTACAAATAAGCAGTGGTGTTAAACGTGATTTATTAGGTATTTATATTGCTAACAATTTAGCGAGCGATTCATTTTTTACTCTTGATGCACTCTCCTTACAAAGAAACGCAGTGCTTAATGTGAATGCGCAAATGCAATTTAACAATACTGAAGTAATGAGCTTTAACCATGAGGTACATATTCCTAATGTACCTTAAAAAAAACCTTCACGGAAAAGCCTTACCCAGTAAGCAAAAAGGAAACTTAATAATAGTTTCTTTAGTCATTATTGTTGCTTTATTAGCACTAGGATTAGCATTAGTTAAAGTGCTTTCTGGTGCATCTCAACAAAATACCATTGAGTATTACGGCGCTCGCGCTTTTATGGCGGCGCAAAGTGGATTAGAAAGTAGCTTAACACAACTATTTCCAATAAATAGCTCAGTTAAAAGCTGTACATCAGTTACTACTGATTTAACCTTCCAAACTGCATATTTAGCTAATTGTAAAGTAGTGGTAAGTTGCAATGAATATATAGACCTACCAGATAGCAGTACAACAAACGGGCTTGTAAATATATATTACTTACAAAGCAGTGCAACGTGCGCCGCAATTGATTGCCCTGCAGGGAGTAGCTGCAGAAAAGATTATTGGCAAACACAAAGAACGCTCAGTGTGGAGGCTAAAACCTTACCATGATGAAAAATGTATTGGTCATTATATTTTTTAGCTGCGTGTTACTTTGTAATTACGCAAATGCAGTGCCTCCAAAAATCGAAGGGCGTTATATAGAGCTGCAAGATACATATACATCGCCTGTTTGGACAAAAGTTAATTTTCAACAGCAATACATAACGCCTCCTGCTGTTTTTATGCTCTCAACAAACCAAGGCGGAAACCCTGCAATAATAAGAATACGTAATATAACCACAACTAGCTTTGAGGCCTTACCGCTTGAACCTTCAGGAGAGGACGGCGGACATATTAGTATGGGTGCGCACTACTTAGCCGTTGAATATGGCGTGCATGAGTTTCCTGATGGAACAATTATGGAGGTTGGCAGTACAGACTTATTACTCGAATTACAGTACGGCTCTAAATCTGGCTTTGCTCCACTAACACCTAAGGGATATAAATCACTGACATTTGCTCAGCCATTTACTCAAAGGCCAAATTTCTTTCACTCCTTACAAACACTCAATAGCTTAGACAGCAATCCACCTTCGCAGGCGTTAATCCCGTTTTTAACCGTTGCAGTAGAAAGTGGTTCTCTATCTGCCAGCAGCGTTAATATTGCTTTAGAAGCATCTGAAACAGCACTTGGGCTAATAGAAACCGAAACTGTTGCTTATATGGCTGTAGAGCCTGGAAGTAATCGCATATTTTCTGACGATAATGGCGTTGAGGTATCGTGGGAAACTTTTTTCACAGGCTTTGAAGTCGACGGCTGGAGCAATGGCTGTAATTACTTTAGTTTTACTAATAATTTTAGTGTGGCTCCGCTAGTTGTAGCAAGTAAAAACTCACGCCAAGAAGATGATGGTGGGTGGTTACGCAGCTGTAATCTAAGGACCGACAGGCTAGGGCTTGTTGTTGACGAAGATCGTGATGGCGATAACGAGCGCCGTCACGTAAACGAGGAAGCATCAATACTCGCCATGACCAGTACCTTTGTATTTAATGGTGATATTTTAGATTGTGATACGTTATTCCCGGGCGCTATTTCTACTTATAACAATGGTGAAGTGCAGTTAGTTCAGGGGGTAGAAATAACCGATGGTAATGCGCAGTTTGTCACCACCACAAACTTAATTTCTACAGCGCTGACAAGCCCTCCTTTGTGTAATGGTCAGGCGTGTGTTGCTGGTGGCTATAACTCTTTAGAGCCAAATCAAGCGGCACAGGTGCCAACGGTTACAAACGATGGCAGCTCAATAGGGCCCGTACCTACTTCTTTAGCTGGCGACTATTATTACGATGAGTTGCAGTTAAGTATGCTGGAAACACAGTACAGAGTAACAGCGCCTACACGTATTTTTTTAAAAGACACAACCTCACTTCTATCAACTTCATTTTTGAATATAGGTAAAACAAATATAGTAGTAGAAACTGGCGCGTACTTGGCTATTTATGTGGATGGTGCGGTTGCTATTGCAGCTGATGCAAATATTGCGGGCTATATTGTTGCCACTGGTGAGGTAAGAATCGCTCAAAATGTAACGTATCAGGGATCAATTACATCGGCTACTCAAATTATTACCGAAGGGAGCTCAACGTTTGACGCTCTACCAGTACCCGAAAGTATCCCTGGTTTTTGTGGTATTTATACACCAGAAACACTGGATCATTATCGTTTAACAATCAGCGATAACAATGCTCTAACGTGTGAAGCTAAAGAGATGACACTCACAGCCTGCGCTAATGATGCCTGCGATTTATTATTTGCAGAGCCGTCTAGTTTAAATCTTTCTCCAGATAATAGTGGGCAACAAAGCTGGGTTACGGGGGAGAATATTAATTTTACAGGCTCAACAACTGTTGAGTTTGCGAAACGCACCACAGGCAGTGTTACATTTGGATATAACACTGCAGAGCCTTCCGCACCTCTTCGTTGTTATATCGGTGGTAACAATGTTGGTTTGAGTGGCTGTAAAGTTACGTTTTCTGATGCTGGATTTATTTTTAATAATGATACAGATGGAAATACTACAATTCCTACTCAGTTATCAGCAAAGCCTTCAAATACTGGATTTAATGCAAAAGCGCTATCTATTCAAGCGGTAAAAACAAATACCACTACGGGCGTATGCGAAGCTGCATTTCCTGCTGGTGGCGATGTAAGCTTAGATTTATCCTATACATGCAGTGCGGGTGCAAGTTGCTCTGATACGGTTTCACTTAGTAACAACAATAATACCTTTGCGGTCGAGCAAGCAGCTAAATCGTTCACGCTAAACTTTGATAGTGAGTCTAAAGCTCCGATTGTTATAAATTATCCCGATGCAGGAAAGTTGAGTTTAAATGTAAAAACCAACTTAATCTTAGACCCAATTACTAATTTATCAGTCAATTTAACGGGTAGTTCAAATGAATATGTTGTAAAGCCATTTGGATTAGCGATGGAAGTTGCAAGTGATGGTTATGCAGCAGACGCTGATGGAAGTTTATTTAGATTAACTGGCGAAGCATTTGATTTAAAAATGAATGCGGTGCAATGGCAAACAGGACAAGACACTAACAACGATGGTTACCCAGACAACTACAGCAATATAACAAATAACACCATTGCCAAGCACTTTATTGCAGAGCAACCTCTTTTAGAGGCATTACTTAAAGCGCCTACGCCAGGCGTTCAAGGTACGCTTGAAGCGATGAGCACTGTTGCCTTTAGTGATACAGGCAGTTTGAGTGAATCTATATCGCAGTATAATTACGACCAAGTTGGCATAATTGATTTAACAGCAGGTCTTCAAGATGCTGATTACTTTGGTGCGGGGGATGTTAAAGGTGAATTATATAACATTGGCCGTTTTGCACCTTCACAGTTTCAAATATTAGGTGTTCAAGCTGCCGCGCAATGCATGCAATACGGCAGTAATTTAACTTACCTCGATCAACCTTTTGAACTTGGCTTTACAGTACAGGCACAAAATCAAAATGGTGAGCTAATGGCTAATTATAAAAAGGGCTATGATAAGTCCAGTGTAGCCATTAATGCTGAAAATAATGAAGTAGGTAACTATGTACCCGCAACTAATTTTGCTAGCCGTTTAGTAAACCTAGGGAATAATAACTGGGGAGATATAAGCGACGGCCAATGGCAAATGAGTCAAATAAACACCACACTTCAAAGATTAGGTGTAGGGCAAGCAGACGGACCGTTCGCTATGGTCAGTTTAATGGCAACGCTTTCTAACATAGAAGGAGCAACGCTCATTGATGCAAATGATAAACCAAACACACAAACAGCATGTTCGGGTGGCTGTAATAGTGTACGACTAAATACATTGCCAATAGAGTTTAGGTTTGGACGTTTAGTACTTGGTAATAACGCAGGCTCCGATCTCGACCCTTTACTTATTCCTATGCAGGCTCAGTATTACAACGGCAGTGGATTTGTAAATAACGCTGAAGATAACTGTAGTGTATTTGATCATACCCAAATCACTCAAATATCACCTAGCAGCCCGCAATTAGCCTATGAATATGGAACGGGTGTATCTGGCCAGTTAGAGGCGGGAGTGTATCCTGCAAACAATGGTATTTATGCACAGCCAAATGGTTTGGGTGAATTTATCCTAGAATATAATACTTATGATTGGTTACAGTGGGATTGGCAGGGGGATGAAACACAGCTTGATCCTCGTACTATTTTACAATTTGGACGCTTTAGAGGAAATGATCGGGTTATTTACTGGCGTGAAACACGCGAATAGTTGTAAACTAAGATAATAATTGAACAAAGCTTGTGTTTTGTGCTGCAAGTACATAGCATAAGGCTTTAATTATAATAAATAATAACGACCAAATAATTGCCGCTTTTTGGGACTGGAATATATGCGAATTACTCCTTTATCTCTGTTAATTTCAGCTAGTTTGTTAGCTAGTAGTGCATTTGCACAAGACACAGCTACAGTAACTGGAATTGAGTCAGAGATTAGTGTTAAACAGACAGAATACGATAACTCGACAAGAATACTTGAAAAACATCTTAAAGAAGAAAGTCAGTTACAAAATCAACTAGAGCTACTTCGTTCTCGTTCTACAGAGCTAGATAAAGAAAAAAACCAAGCGCTCGATGCGATGAACGAAATGTACCGTCGTTTAATTGACGATCCCACTATTAATATTAGTGCGGCTCAATCACGCTATCAAAAAGCGGTGACTGATCATAAGCAAAACAAAGATGATATTTCTATGCAGTTGGCGGCAATTGCATCCCACCGTAAAGATATAGAGCAAATTCGTGTTGCTAAGCATACGCTCTTAAATACTTTAGAAAGTTTAAAAGAGCAGTTAACTACAGCCAGAGTAGAGCGTTTACGTAACGAGTTTACACGTGAAGGCACGCTTGAAGTTAACCATACTATTAACTGTAAGCGAACAGAAACGCTAGCAGCGTGTGAGCAACGCGGTCAACAAATGGGTCTACAAAAAGCAACTAAACGCTTTGTAGATCAAATATTTGCAAACTTAACAGAAGAGCGCATTGTTGAGCCAAAACGTAATTTGGCGGGCGCTCAAGTACAAATATTAAGTAGCCATGTAGTTAACAGTGCATTTAGCGGCCAAGGTAACTACAACGTCAACTTAAGCGTAACCATGCGCGGCGAAGTAAACAGTAGCCGTTTATGTAGCTTATTAAGCATTGATAACCGTTATTGTTCTGAGTACGGCACGCCACTTACGGCTGCTTATCAACCAGCGTATAACAATACATTTACTGATAGTCAGTTAACATTCAGTAATAGCGCGGATAATAGCAACACGGTGTCGGTTTCTCGTTTAGAAAAGCAGCCAGTACGTGATTATTCAGTTAAACCTGCATCGGTGAAAAAAGATTACCCTTCTATCCTTAATAAGAAGAAGGATCAATCAATAGAGCTAACATTACGATCAAACGTATACGACGATGAAGTGTTTATCGATGGTGTAAGCTTTGGCTCAACACGCTTGATCACACGTTTACCGCCGGGTATTCACAACATTGAAATACGTAAACTTGGCTATAAGCCTTATCAAGTTCGTGTTGATTTAAATAAAGCACAAACAATTAATGCAAATTTGGTAAAAAAGCCTAAGTCGATTGCTGCACCGACCTATACTCGAGAGCAACCAGAAGTAACAACACGCCAGGTTAGTGAAAACGTTAATGTATTAAATGCAAACGTTGAAACGCCGGTTGTCGTTATTCCTGCAGGCAAATTTAAAATGGGCGATATCAATGGCAATGGTTTAGCTAATGAACGTCCAGTAATTGAAAAAGTAATAGCAAATTCTTTCGCTATGCAAAGTAAAGAAGTAACCGTAGGTGCCTACGAAAAATTTGTAGCAAATACAGGTTATAAAACTCAAGCGGAAAAAAATAAAGGGTGTGCGTATTATTTAAATGGCGAACCAGTATGGGAAGCAAATTTAAATTGGCGTAATCCTGGTTTTGAGCAAGGCAGTGACTTTCCTGCTGTATGTTTAACTTATAACGATGCAAAAGCTTACGCTGAGTGGTTATCGGGTCAAACAGGGCAGCAATTTCGTTTACCTAACGAAGTTGAGTGGGAATACGCAGCACGTGCAGGAACCGAAACAGAATACCCTTGGGGTAACGAAATTGGTAAAAACCTAGCTAACTGTGGTTGGTGTGGTAGTGAATGGTCAAATAGACGTGCATCACCAGTAGGTTCTTTTTCTCCAAATGCATTTGGATTATACGATACCGTAGGCAATGTATGGGAATGGACCGATAAAGAATCAGGTGAGTCTGATGTAGCAGTAAGAGGCGGAGCGTGGAATTTTGCACCAAGCCTTGCTCGTGCATCTACGCGTTTAATTTTAGCGCCTGATTTTAGATCTAACTACATTGGTTTTCGCTTAGTTCGCGAACGATAAACTCAATTAAGGAAGCTTTGCTTCCTTTTTTCACAAATTCACAAAGGCGCTGCGCTTTATATTGCTCATATAGTTGAGCATGTTAAAGTGAGGCAGCTAATATAAGAACGTATTTCAAAGGTCATCCAGCCTCATGTTTAAAAAACTCCGTGGTATTTTTTCTAACGATCTATCGATCGACTTGGGTACAGCCAATACCCTAATTTATGTAAAAGAAGAAGGTATAGTATTAAACGAACCTTCTGTTGTTGCTATTCGCCAAGAACGCGCTGGTGGACCTAAAAGTGTTGCATCTGTAGGTACAGAAGCAAAACAAATGCTAGGTCGTACACCGGGAAATATTAAAGCAATCCGTCCAATGAAAGACGGTGTAATTGCTGATTTTTATGTAACTGAAAAAATGTTACAACACTTCATCAAGCAAGTGCATAACAATAACTTTATGCGCCCAAGCCCGCGTGTACTAATTTGTGTACCGTGTGGTGCTACTCAAGTAGAAAAACGTGCAATACGTGAATCTGCAATGGGTGCTGGTGCTCGTGAAGTATACTTAATTGAAGAACCAATGGCAGCAGCTATTGGCGCAGGTTTACCAGTATCAGAAGCAACAGGTTCTATGGTTGTTGATATTGGTGGTGGTACAACTGAAGTGGCTATTATTTCACTTAACGGTGTTGTTTACTCATCATCTGTTCGTATTGGTGGTGATAAGTTTGACGAAGCTATTATTAATTATGTACGCCGTAACTTTGGTAGCTTAATTGGTGAAGCGACAGCTGAAAATATTAAACATCAAATTGGCTCTGCGTTCAAAACTGATGAGCCAATCGAAATTGAAGTGCGCGGTCGTAACCTTGCCGAAGGTGTTCCGCGTTCATTCACGCTTAACTCACACGAAATCCTAGAAGCTCTACAAGAGCCGTTAATGGGTATTGTGAGTGCAGTAATGGTTGCACTTGAGCAATCACCACCAGAGCTGGCATCAGATATATCTGCGCACGGCATGGTACTTACTGGCGGTGGTGCATTGTTAAAAGATTTAGACCGTTTATTAATGGAAGAAACGGGTATTCCGGTTGTTGTAGCTGATGATCCACTTACGTGTGTTGCGCGTGGTGGTGGTAAAGCATTAGAAATGATCGATGTTCATGGTGGTGACGTTTTTAGCTACGACTAATGAAATTAATGTTTGGACGCACAGTCTCTTTGCAACTGCGACTTTTTGTCGCAGTGCTTTTGAGTATCGTACTCATAGTTGGAGACAGATATACGCAAGGTGGTACCGTTGTTCGTACCAGCCTTAATACTCTAGTTAGCCCACTAATCTATGTTGCTAATTTACCCTACGAATTATTTAGCTTAAGTGCTAAAAGCCTGCATACGCGGGATCAACTTCTTACTGAAAACGAAGCGCTGAAAAAAAAGCAAATGCTACAAAGCGAGCAACTTCAGCAGTATCAATTTCTAGCCAGAGAAAATCAAAAATTGCGCGCCTTATTAGGCTCATCTGCAAAGCAATCAAATCGTAAAATTATTGCTCAAGTACTTTCTGTACATTCAAACCCGTATAGTCATCAGGTTGTTATTAACCGTGGTACTACTGACGGGCTTAGTGAAGGCCAAGCTGTAATTGATGAAATGGGTGTAGTAGGGCAGCTTACAAAGGTTGGTTCAACAACTTCACGCGTGCTACTAATGACCGACACCACACATGCCACACCTGTGCGTATACTTCGTAACGATGTACGAACGGTTGTTGAAGGCATAGGTAAAATTAACGTCGTTAAGCTCTCTCACGTTCCACACAGTTTAGATGTGCGAATTGGCGATGTACTTGTTACATCGGGTTTAGGGGGCACATTCCCTGAAGGATACCCGGTGGCAGTAGTAACTGAAATAAATCGTGATGAAGGGCGACCGTTTGCACAAGTTTTTGCAGAACCTATTGCGCAATTAGATCGCATTCGCTTACTGGTTATTTTATGGCGTAATCAACAGGAGCAAATCAGCGATGATTAACCGTTATTCATTGTTAATTGCGCTAAGCATCTTTTTTGCGTTAATAATGGCACTAATGCCACTTCCATTTTCGTTTGAGCCATTTAGACCTGACTGGGTTTTACTTGTACTTATGTATTGGTCGCTAGCAGTACCGCATCGTTTAAATATTGGTACTGCTTGGGTTGTTGGTTTATTAATCGATTTAGCGTCTGGCTCACCGCTGGGCGTGAACTCGCTTACATTCTCGGTATGTATTTTTGTAACCGCGAGCAACTTTCAAAAAATTCGTAACTTTTCGCTTTGGCAACAAAGCCTACTAATTGGTTTATTTTTAACGCTGTATCACTTAATGCAGTTTTGGCTAAATCACTTTTTGTTAGGGGTTTATTTTAATCCACAGTACTTATGGCCAGTGGCAACCGGAATGGTTAGCTGGTTTTGGGTCTTTTTACTACTTCGTAAATATCGCAGACATTTTAGGATCAGGTAATGACTACCGCAGTATATTTGGCATCAGCCTCTCCCCGTCGTAAAGAGTTATTAAGCCAATTAGGTGTCGAATTTACACAGTTTAGTGTCGATGCAGATGAAAGCCCACTTCCAAACGAGCAACCTAGAGCACTTGTTGAGCGTTTAGCGCGCTTGAAAGCCCAAAGCGGTGTAGAGCTTGGATATACCGATCGCCCTGTACTTGGTAGTGATACCGTGGTTGTTATAGATAACGAGTCATTGGGTAAACCTCGCGATAAAAACGATTTTACACACACGTTAAAACGCCTATCGGGTAACACGCATCAAGTTCTTACCGCAGTTGCATTTGCGACGCAAAATGATGTGCTTAGCTGTGTTGTAAGCACAGATGTTACTTTTAAAACCTTAACAGATGAAGAAATTAATGCTTATTGGGAGTCAGGTGAGCCACAAGATAAAGCCGGTGGCTACGGTATCCAAGGTTTAGGCGGCCGCTTTGTAACTCACATTGCGGGTAGCTATTTTTCTGTTGTAGGCTTACCTTTATATGAAACCGAACAATTATTAAAAACATTCTTAAGAAGGTAACATGAGTACAGAATTACTGATCAATGTCACACCGAGCGAAAGTCGCGTTGCCCTAATAGAAAACGGTGTACTGCAAGAAATACAGCTAGAGCGAATCGGTAATCTAGGTATTGTAGGCAATATTTACTTAGGAAAAATAAGCCGTGTACTTCCGGGGATGCAGGCTGCTTTTGTTGATATCGGCCTTGAAAAGGCTGCATTTTTGCATGCATCCGATATTGTAAATAGTGCTTCTATTGTTGAAGGCGTAGACGACGTACCAATAAAAAAAGTACAAGATATTAGAGAGTTAGTTCGTCAAGGCCAATACATTATGGTGCAAGTGGTAAAAGATCCGCTAGGCACTAAAGGCGCAAGGCTCACCACTGATATAACTATCCCTTCTCGCTATTTAGTGTTTATGCCTGATGCGACCCATGTAGGGGTTAGTCAGCGTATAGAAACTGAAGAAGAGCGCTCACGTCTTAAAAAAATAGTCGCAGAATATGGCGATGAAAATGGCAGCTTTATTGTACGTACAGCAGCCGAAGGCGCTAGCGAAGCTGAATTACGACACGATGCCGGCTTTTTAAGAAAATTATGGGAAAAAATAACATCACGTCGTAGAAAAACGAGTAAAGCCAGTATCCTACACGAAGATTTAACGCTTGCCTTTAGAACCCTGCGTGACTACGTAGGCGAAGATATGGAGCGCATTCGCGTTGACTCTAAACTCAGCTATGAAGAACTAAAGTTATTTACTGAAGAGTTTGTTCCACAGCTTTCTCAAGTACTTGAATACTACCCAGGCGAGCGACCTATATTTGATTTGTTTGATGTTGAAAACGAAATTCAAAAAGCACTACATCGTAAAGTTACGCTAAAATCGGGTGGTTATATAATTATTGACCAAACAGAAGCAATGACGACTGTTGATGTTAATACTGGTGCATTTGTAGGGCATCGTAATTTAGAAGAAACAATTTTTAATACCAACGTAGAAGCAACTTCTGCAATTGCCCGCCAGCTTAGGTTGCGTAACTTAGGCGGTATTATCATTATCGACTTTATCGATATGGTAAGTGAGGATCATAAGCGCCGAGTATTACATTCACTTGAATCAGCCCTTGCAAAAGATCGCACTAAAATAAATATTAATGGGCTTTCAGCGCTTGGTCTTGTTGAAATGACGCGTAAACGGACACGCGAAAGCTTAGAGCATATTTTATGTGATGTATGCCCTGCATGTTCCGGTCGTGGTTCACAAAAAACAGTTGAAACGGTTTGCTACGAAATACTACGTGAAATAGTGCGTGTTAACCGAGCATACGCAGCGGACAAGTTTATGGTGTATGCAGCGCCTGCTGTAAGTGAGGCCCTACTAAACGATGAGTATCATAACCTTGCTGAGCTTGAACTATTTATTGGTAAGCAAGTCAATATTCAAACAGAGAGCTTATACAGCCAAGAACAGTTTGATGTGGTAATGATGTAATGAAAGCAAAAGCGGTCTGTTTTTTTTGTTTTAGAAAGTTATGGCAGACCTGCGCCATAATTTTGGTATTACTGGCCGTTATTGTTTCAATTTTAAAATATACCCTCCCGTATGCAAACGAATACAAAGGTGACATAGAAAGCTATTTACACGAAAAGTTTGAAATAAGCTTATCTATCGGCGAAATATCAGCTAGTTGGCAGGGCAGTGGTCCTGCATTAGTGCTAGAAAATTTATCGTTTAAAGATAACGAAACCGCACCAATATCACTCACCATTGCTAAAACCAGCTTAGAGCTAAACCTATGGGAAAGCTTAAAAGCACTGCAACTTAGATCTAATTATTTTGTTATTAATGGTTTTCATACCAGTGTAAATATCACCAACTTATTTAAAACCGGTGACAACGACGAAGTTTCTTTTGAGCAAAAAGAGCTAATTGAAGAACTGTTTTTGGGTAAAACGGGTCATTTTGCAATAGAAAATTCCAGTATTAACTTTATTTTAGAAGATGGTAAAGAACGTAAATTACTACTTCAAAACATTGTTTGGCAAAATGAAGATGAGCAGCACCTTGGTAGTGGAAGCCTGGCACTGCCGGGTATTTCGGTCGGAGACTTTGACGCGCGCATAGCACTTACCGGGGATACTCTAGAGCAGGTTGCGGGCGACATTTATGTGCAGGCTAATAAGGTCGATGTATCTAACTGGTTAGCGCAATATATAAATACGCAAAAACAACAACTGCATAGCGATATTAATTTACAAGCATGGCTAAAACTAGATAAAGGTTTTGTAAGCGATGTGAAAATGCAGTGGTTACCAAGCTTTGTACGCTGGCAGCGAGAAGAGCAAAGCCACCAAGTTAGTTTGAGTGAAGGTGGATTCCATCTATATCCAGAACAAAATAGCTGGCACTTAAAAAGCACCGGTTTAACATTTAATAGTAACGATAAAGCATGGCCAAGTTTAGAGTTTGAAGCCCAACTAGGGCTGCAAAATAAAGTGTGGCTGCATCAAGTTGATTTTGAATTACTGAGTAACCTAGCCGGGCTAAGTAATTTTAATGCACTTGAACCATTTTTAGAACGCCAACCTAGTGGGCAAATAGATCAAGCTTATTTAAGTTTTTCTAATGCACAGCAATGGCAATTATGGTTTGAGGCTAACAATATTGGCTGGCAAGAATTAAGATCTGTACCAGCAGCGCAAGGACTTAGAGTAAATGGTTTACTTACCCAAAGTAGTGGTCGAATAAATTTATTTGGTGAAAATGGCACATTAGTTACAGGCGAAAGCTTTAGTAACGACATAAATTATAATCAGCTAAATGTAGAGCTAGATTTAGCTAAGCGAGATGATGGCTGGCATATAAGTAGTGACAATATCTGGTTTGATAATGATGAAGTTACTCTTGCTGCAGAATTACAAATTAGTCTAACAGATGATCCTCGATTAGATCTTTACGCAGAAGCATTCGCTCCAGATGCCAATATTGCAGGCCATTACTTCCCATTAAAAGCGATGAGCCCTGAACTTGTTAGCTATTTAAATGGTGCAATTAAAGGCGGAGAAGTATCTAAAGCACAGGTCTTATTTGCAGGGCCCTTGTCTGGTTTCCCATTTACTGATGGTAGTGGTCAGTTTGATGTATTAGCACAAATAGACAATGCAACCTATGAGTTTGACCCTAGTTGGCCTGCGGTCACTAATGCTGATGTACAGCTACATTTTGCTAATGAGCGGATGGACATATATAGCCAGCAAGGCAAGTTGGTTAATTTAGATATTGGTAATAGTGTACAGGTGAGCATTGCAGATTTAATGAATGCTGATGAACTTATTGTGCAAATTGATAAAAAAGCAGAGATGGAAAAGTTACATGACTTTTTTGCAGCGACACCTATTGCCAAACCTCTTGCTGAAATTTTTAAAGTTGTACAGGGCAAAGGCGAAGCCGATGCCAGTATTGAGCTTTTAGTAGGCTCTAAGTTTAAAGGCGGAGCCAGTGTTAGCGGCAAAGTTAATTTAAATGACTTGCCAGTATTTATAGCAACGCCAGGTATTGAGCTTAAAAACTTAACTGGCGAGCTTAATTTTAAAAACGACAACATCACACTTAAAAATGCGACTGCGAAGTGGTTGGGCATGTCGCTAAATATTAATTACAGCAGCAAAAGTGATGCTAAAAATTACCAAGCAAACATAGATATAAACGCTAAAATTGACGCCGATACATTAATTGACAGTGGACAAGGTATATTAAAAAATTATTTAAGCGGGCAAAGCGATGTTGATATTGGTTTAGTACTTAATTTTACCGAACAAGGCTTTAATTACCGTGCACAGGTAAACTCAGAACTACTTGGCTTAACGAGTAACTTACCCGCACCTTATAATAAAAATAGCGAACAAATGTGGGCGCTTGATGCAGTAGTTCAAGGTGATGATATTTCTAATCTCATTACAGCAAACGCTAATCAACAGTTTTACTTTAATGCTATTTTAGAAAATGGAAAATCACAGTTTAGTAATGTCCATTTTGTGCTCGGAAAACAAGACTTAGGATTAAACCAAAAAGACTTAAGCGTAAATATAAATCTTGAGCAGAGTGAATTAGTGCCTTGGTTTGATCTGATAGATCAAATAATTAAAGCAGGTAAATCAAACCCAGATAAAAAATCAAAAGGGATTATGCCACCGCTTAATGAGGTGGTCGCAAATATAGGTATGCTTGATGCGAGTAACATCATCTTTAATGATTTTGAAATGCGTTTAGCACCATCAAAAGACGATTTATACCTAAAGCTAAATGCTAAAGAACTTAGAGCTGGGGTTTTTATTCCTACATCACAGCCTAGCCAGCCTATACGAATTAATGCCGATTACTTAAGGCTTAATTTTGCACAGCCTAGCGAGCAATTAATTGAAATAACAGATGTACTTCCTGAGGAAGACTTGAGCTGGCTTACTAAAATACCTGCCATTGAGTTTGAATGTAGTGACTGCAAAATTGATCGCTACCAGCTTGATAAAGTGAGTGCGTCATTATTAGGTGATGGCGAGCGCTTATCGATATCAGAACTTGTAATCGATAAAGGAGATCATGTACTGCGCACTAAAGGGCAGTGGCAAAATGGTTTAACAACGCTAAGTGGTGAGCTTAAAAGTGATGATATAGGCGCATTGTTTGGCGAGTTTGATATTACCTCTGCAATTAAAGATTCTAAAGCTGATCTAAATTATGATCTTACTTGGCAAGCAGCACCTTATGATTTTGATGTGAAAACTTTAAGTGGTGAGGTTACTTGGGATTTAGGGGAAGGTCACTTAACTGAAATAAGTGATGGTGGTGCACGCGTATTTTCGCTGTTGAGCCTTGATTCACTCGTACGCAAACTGAAACTTGATTTTAGAGATGTATTTTCAAAGGGCTTTTTTTATAACAGCATGCAAGGCTCTATGCAGTTAGAAAACGGTATCGCTTACACTAAAGATACTAAAATGGATGGTGTGCCTGCCGATTTAACTATTAAAGGCTACGCAAATTTAAATACGCTAGATATAGATTACGACCTTGCTGTAGCGCCACAAGTAACCTCAAGCATTCCGGTTATAGTGGCATGGATGGTTAATCCAGTAACAGGGCTTGCAGCGCTTGCACTTGATAAAGTTATTCATTCTGCGCGCGTCATCTCAGAGATCAATTTTAAAGTAACGGGTAAAATGAACGATCCTATTGTTCAAGAACTAGACAGAAAAAGTCGTGAAGTTACACTACCTCAAGCTGCGCAAAATCAGCCACAAGCATCAGTCGATTTAAAACTTAAAGATGCACAAGTAACAGTAACGCAATGAACAAAACAGCAAGCATAAGCACACCCACAATAGTTGCCCTACAAATGTGTTCAGGGCTAAACCCTGATGACAATATAGCAAGCTTAAAGCGCGCACTTAAAACTCTGCCAGCCACAAGGCCATTACTTGTTTGCTTGCCTGAGGCTTTTTTAGTGTTTAGTAAAACTGGTAACGATACG
The DNA here is from genome assembly GCF_014163745.1 of Pseudoalteromonas sp. SR44-2. Taxonomy (NCBI): domain Bacteria; kingdom Pseudomonadati; phylum Pseudomonadota; class Gammaproteobacteria; order Alteromonadales; family Pseudoalteromonadaceae; genus Pseudoalteromonas; species Pseudoalteromonas sp. SR44-2. The sequence goes on from NZ_JACJDW010000006.1 coordinate 135,357, forward strand.
TTACGTGTTGCTAAGCAAGTTGAGCAATACAAATTACAACTTAGTGAATTGTGCCAACACCATAATATTTGGTTAAATGCAGGCACAATGCCTGAGCCATTTAACGAACATAAGTATTACGCAGCATCGCACTTATATAATAATCAAGGCGAGCTGGTTGCAACGTATAACAAAATACATTTATTTGATGTAACCGTAGATGATAAAACAGGTAGCTATCGAGAGTCAGATTTTACCCAAGCAGGTCGCGATGTAGTGGTTGTTGATTCTCCCTTTGGTAAAATTGGTTTAACAGTATGTTATGATCTGCGCTTTAGTGGCTTATTTAACGAACTAGTACGCCAAGGCGCCGATATTATTTTAGTACCCAGTGCTTTTACAGTCGTCACAGGGCAAGCGCATTGGCAACCACTATTAGCAGCTCGCGCAATAGAAACACAATGTTATGTAGTTGCAGCAGCTCAGTACGGTACACATGAAAATGGCCGACAAACATATGGCCACAGTATTATTATTTCGCCTTGGGGCAATACCCTGAGTGAATTGCCAACAGGCACCGGTTTTATAAGCTGCAACGCAGATTTAGACCAATTACAAAAAATTAGACGAGATATGCCCGTGCAATCTCATCAACGATTTAGAGAGCATTTATTATGAATTCGGTTGAAGAGCATTTACTACAAGACAGCCAGCTAAATAGAGAAGAGCTCGAAAAAACGCTCGCTTACATACATCAGCATAAAGTGGATTACGCCGATTTATATTTTCAATCAAGCCACCACGAATCATGGGTGCTTGAAGACGGCTTAGTTAAAGAAGGCTCTTATAACGTTGAACGTGGCGTTGGTGTACGTGCTGTAAGCGGCGAAAAAACAGGTTTTTCTTACTCTGATGCAATAAATCTTGAAGCACTTAATAAAGCGGCTACAGCGGCTCGTAGTATCGCAGATGCTGGCGAAGATAGAGCGATTAAAGTATTTAGTGATGTTAAAGCTAAAGAGCAGTTTGCACCGCACCAGCCAATTTCGAGTATGAGTGATACCGACAAGGTGAGCTTATTACGCGAACTTGAAAACTATATTCGTGAGCTAGCACCCGATGCAGAGCAAGTAATTAGTTCAATGTCAGCGGTTTACGAAGAAGTATTAATCGCAGCAAGTGATGGTACGTTTGCCACCGATATTCGCCCGCTTATTCGTTTAAACTGCTCAGTACTGCTTGAAAAAAATGGTCGCCGTGAACGCGGTGGCGCAGGTGGTGGTGCACGTTTAGATTATGGTTACTTTAAAGAGCTTGTTGATGGTAAACCACGTTGGATGGAATTTGCAGAAGAAGCGGTACGCCAAGCTAAAGTAAATCTTGAGGCTATTGATGCACCTGCAGGCACGATGGAAGTGGTACTTGGTAATGGTTGGCCTGGCGTGCTTTTACACGAAGCGGTAGGGCACGGACTTGAAGGCGACTTTAACCGCAAAGGCGCGTCTGCGTTTAGTGGTAAAGTGGGCCAAAAAGTAGCATCTGAGCTGTGTACTGTTGTTGATGATGGCACCATGGCTGATCGCCGTGGGTCACTTAATGTTGATGATGAAGGCACACCAGCCGCTTACAACGTACTTATCGAAAACGGTATTTTAAAAGGCTATATGCAAGATAAGCTAAACGCGCGTTTAATGGGTGTAAATCCTACCGGAAACGCACGTCGTGAGTCTTACGCACATTTACCAATGCCTCGCATGACTAATACCTACATGTTAGGTGGTGAGCACAGCCAAGCCGATATTATCAGTAGTGTTAAAAAAGGGGTATTCGCGCCTAACTTTGGCGGCGGGCAAGTTGATATAACCTCAGGTAAGTTTGTATTTAGCGCATCAGAAGCGTATTTAATCGAAAACGGTAAAATTACCCAACCAATTAAAGGCGCAACGCTTATTGGTAATGGACCAGAAGTAATGCAGCAAATATCTATGGTTGGTAACGACTTAGCACTTGATAAAGGTGTTGGTGTTTGTGGTAAAAATGGTCAAAGCGTACCGGTAGGCGTAGGCCAACCAAGCCTTAAAATTGATCAGTTAACGGTCGGTGGTACAGCTTAAATATTACTCAAGCGCGAAGTGAATTCGCACCTACGTGCTTGATGTTTATTGTAGGTGAGGTTTTATACCTCGCTTTTTAAATATAGGCTCAGAAATAGAGCGCGAAATAAATTCGCACCTACGATTTGTATTTTTACTTTGTGTAGGCGAGGTTTATGCCTCTCCTTCACCTTCTTTATTTTTTTCAGCCTCTTTGTACCATAACGCAAAAAAGCACTCTGTTAATTTGTGCTCTATCTCAAGCGCTTTTTCTGTCGGGCAAAACAAGGTAAAGCTTGCTTTAAATTCACCTAAATCGGTTGTACCAAAGTGAATTACTGGTTCTGGGCCAGATATTTTTGCATCAAGTTTACGCTCAATCATCGAATTATAACGGCTTGCTACTTCTTGAAACTCTTCGCAGTATAGCTTAGCTTGCTCAGTAAGTGTGTCGTGAATAGGGTACGGGTTAAAGCTCTCTCTTCGGACAATAATAAAATGATGTGTAACAAAGCGTTTTACAAAGTTTAAGTTTTTAATAGAGCTGGTAATCAGCTTATTATTAGGTATGTATATGGTTTTTCTAGAAAATTGATAAGTATGTATATCAATTTCATGCATGGTTGTTTTTATCCAATCCGTTTCAGCTACTTCACCAAAGTAATCACCTACTTGTATCCAATCACCCACTCTAAACGGGCGAGTTGTTACGAGGTAAAAAAAGCCTATTACACACTGAATAAACTCACGCGTTGCAAGTACAATCGCCACGGCAAAAGCAGCAATAGAAAGTGCAAAGTTTTGAATTTCAGTAGACCACACAAATAGCAGCGATATCATCATTACAAAATTAACAAAGTGCTTAATATTGTGTGCGATGTAACGGATGTCTTTTTCTTTTTTTTCTGCGCGACTTTTAGCAAGCTTATCAACAAGCACTTTTAGTACAAATGCAATTGTGATCATTACAATTGAAAGAAGAAACGGATGCAGCAATATATCTTTAGTCATGGTATCCAATTAAATGTGAGTTGATAAAAACAGGCTCAGTATATTGATTTATTAAACCAATTAGCAAATTTAGTGTAAAAAAGTAACCAATAAAAAATGTAGCTACGTTATTGAGTTACTTGATCAGTGCAATGCTTGTGATTTTTAGCCATTCTTTTTCGGCATATGAGTACAAGCTCAATGGCTGAAATAAAAATCAAAGTATAGCCAAGCGTTTCTATACCTTCTTCAACAATGTTTTTTACCGCACGTACATAGTCATTACCCATTACTGAATGCCAAAATGCGCCTTTGCCCATCATTCGCGAAAATGCGAGTAAAGTAACCATGCCTGATAAGCAAATTCCATAACTAGGAGTGAAGCTATAGGCTTTTAAAGCGTTAAAAATACTTCCTCTGTTTGTTATTAAATAAACAAACACGCCAGCTAAAATTGAATAGACGATACTTTGCCAAGCGCCATCAAAAAAGTATAAGTCGAGGTAGGTATCAAACTCTCTCACAAACATCATTGCCGATAACGCAGCTAGTAATACAGCCGGTATTTTGAGTTGAAAGTTAATTCGCGAAGCGTAAAAAAATAAAATACAGCTTAAAAAAGTTAAAACATCTTGCATATGTTCGGTAAGAGTTTCTTCACTGTAAAGTGCATCCTGTTTTAATTCAAACCCTTCAAGTTGAATTAAATGAGCAACACCCGCTAGGCATAATAAATAAATAAAAGATCGCAGTAAAAACATAACTAACCAAGAGAAACTATAAATGCGCGGGATTCTAATCGTTAAAATGCTTTAAAGCCAAAACAAAATTTAAACTTTTAACCTTTTTTTCGGTCTAAAATTTTTGCTGTTAAAATAATGGCTTAGTTGTTTTTTTAATGTTGAATGGATGTTTTTAATGTGACGTTTTAAGTGGTTTATTGTGCAAAATATAACAAGCATTAAAAAGCCCTTACTAATTACTTAACAAGGGCTTTTTATAATTGAGCGCTTAGAGTTTAGCGCCTAGCGCATAGTAACAAACTCTTCAGAACCTGTTGGGTGAATCGCAACAACGGCATCAAAATCAGCTTTAGTAGCGCCCATTTTCATGGCAACTGCAAAACCTTGAATCATTTCATCAACCGCAAAACCAATACCATGTAGGCCAACTACTTTTTCGTCTGGGCCGGCACATACAAGCTTCATTTTACAAGGCTGGCGATGTTTAGTTACCGCTGTGTACATAGCCGTAAAGCCAGATTGGTAAATCTTAACGTTTTCTTCGCCATATTGAGAAATAGCTTCTTGTTCAGTAAGGCCAATAGTACCAATTGGTGGGTGACTAAATACAACAGTAGGAACTAGGCTGTAATCCATTTTTAAATCATCAGGTAGTTCTTTATTAAATAAACGCTCTGATAAAGTACGCCCTGCTTTCACTGCTACAGGCGTAAGTTCAATACCGTTTTCGATAATATCGCCAACCGCGTATACATTTTTAGCTGTGGTATTTTGAAACTCATCAACTTTAACAAAACCATCGCTGTTAACTTCTACGCCGGCAGCGGCAACATTAATTGCATCTGTTGTTGGCTGGCGGCCAATGGCCCAAATTACTTGGTCAACGTTATGAGTTTTGCCATTATCTAAATGTAGCGTTACAGAGCCATCATCTTCTTTAACTAATTTATGAGGTACAGATTCTGTATGAAGAGTAGGGCCTTCAGCAGCCATAACATCAACAAGTGTTTCAACTATGTATGGGTCAAAGTTACGAAGTGGAGAATGCTTACGAACAAATAAATGTGTTTCAGTACCTAAACCATGTAATACACCAGCAAGCTCAACGGCTATGTAGCCTGCGCCTATTACTGCAACGCGTTTAGGTTGCTCTTTTAATTCAAAAAAGCCATTTGAATCGATACCGTGTTCAGCACCTTCAATATGCGGAATGCTTGGGCGTCCACCTACTGCAATTAATATATGATCGGCTGTGTAGTGCTCGCCGTTTACTTCAACTGTTTTATTATCTACAAATTTAGCAAAGCCTTTAATTACAGTAACGCCATTGCTAGCAAGGCCACTGTCGTAACCTTTATGAATTCGACCTATGTAGGCTTCACGGCTTTCTACTAACTTGCTCCAATCAAAGCCTTTAACTTCAACATTAAAGCCGTAATCTGGGGCATATAAATTAATTGCTTCAGCAACCTGAGCACCGTGCCACATTACTTTTTTAGGTACGCAGCCCACGTTTACACACGTGCCGCCCATGTGTTTTGCTTCTATAAGTGCTACTTTAGCGCCACGCATTGCCGCTCTATTTGCAGAGGCAATACCACCACTGCCACCACCGATTGCAATATAATCAAAGTGTTGTGTCATTTTATGTCCTTAGGCGTTGAGTTTTATGCGCATTAGCATAACATTAAGTTTTAAAAATAAAGAGTGTTTAGGTGACCTATGTTTAGTAAAAAAACATTCGAATTTCTTGCTCAGCTTGATCAAAACAATAATAGAGACTGGTTTAACGACCATAAATCACAGTATGAGGAATACGTAAGAGAGCCCGCTTTAGATTTCATTAGGCAAATGCAAGCACCACTTGCTGAGGTTTCTAGCCATTTTGTCGCATCAGATAAAAAAGTCGGCGGTAGTTTAATGAGAATCCATAAAGACGCGCGTTTTAGTAAAGATAAAACCCCATATAAAATTAATGTAGGGATTCAATTTCGCCATTTTATGGGAAAAGACGTACACGCCCCTGGTTTTTATTTTCACTTAGCAAATGACGAATGTTTTGTAGGTGCTGGTATTTGGCGACCAGAATCAAAGGCGCTTAATGCAATTAGAACCTGCATAGACGAAAACCCAAATAGCTATAAAAAAGCAATTTATGATGAGCAATTTAAATCTATTTTTGAAATGTCAGGAGAGTCGCTAAAACGCCCACCAAGGGGTTTTGAAAAAGAGCATCCCTTAATAGATGAGCTCAAGCGAAAAGACTTTATAGCCATTAGCTCGCTTACTCAAAAACAAGTATGTAGCAATAATTTAGTTGATACGGTGTTAGAACGTTATAAAGTGGCCGACTCATTAATGGGTTATTTGTGTTTTGCTTTAGAGCAACCTTATTAAAATTAAACAACTTAGAAGCGGCTGAGTTGTTTTTTTACTTTTAGACCCAATTTAAAACGTAATGCATTAACGCAAAGAGAGTATTTATGAGCAACCCACTAATTGGCCTTGAAGGCTTACCACCATTTTCAAAAATAAAGCCTGAGTACATAGTACCAGCACTAAAAGACGGTATTGAGCTTTGTCGTAAAGCCATTGATGACGTGCTAGCGAAAGGCTCGTACACGTGGGATGACTTAGTATTACCCCTTGAAGAAGCGGACGACAAATTATCGCGTATGTTCTCCCCTGTATCGCATTTAAATTCAGTAATGAATAACGACGAATTACGTGAAGCTTACGAGCAGTGCTTACCGTTAATATCTGAATATTCAACATTCGTAGGTCAACACCAAGGTTTATACAACGCGTATAATACGCTTTATAACAGCGACGAATTTAAAACGCTGACTACAGCACAGCAAAAAACAATTACTAATGCGCTTCGTGACTTTAAATTATCGGGTATTGCATTAGCACCGAAGCAGCAAAAACGCTACGGCGAAATTAGCGCGCGTTTATCAGAACTTGCCTCAAAATTTGGCAACAACGTAATGGATGCCACACTTGCTTGGCACAAACATATTACTGATAAAAGCGACTTAGCTGGCTTGCCAGAATCGGCTCTTGCACTTGCAGCCGATACGGCAAAAAGTAAAGAGTTAGACGGTTGGGTATTTACCCTTGATTTCCCATCGTATTTACCAATTATGACTTATGCAGATAACCGCGAACTCCGCAGAGAAACTTACACCGCGTTTTCTACGCGCGCGTCAGATCAGGGCCCTAACGCTGGTGAATTTGATAACTCTGGTATTATGAGCGAGGAGCTTGCGCTTCGCCATGAACTTGCACAGTTACTAGGATTTAACAGCTACGCTGAAAAATCACTGGCAACTAAAATGGCCGAAACACCGGCGCAAGTATTCTCGTTTTTAGAAGACCTAGCGGCTAAATCAAAACCACAAGCAGAGCAAGAAGTGGCCGAGCTAAAAGCGTATGCTGAGCAAAAACACGGTATTTCTGAATTACAGGCATGGGATTTTGGTTACTACAGCGAAAAACTTAAGCAAGAAAAGTACGCTATTTCAGATGAAGTACTACGTCCTTACTTCCCAGCAAATAAAGTATTAAGTGGCTTATTCGAAACCGTTAACCGCTTATTTGGTATCAACGTAAAAGAAGTTACTGACTTTGATACTTATCACAAAGATGTACGTTTTTTTGAAATTGTAGATAGTAGCAATACTCTACGCGGACGTTTTTATCTCGATTTATATGCACGCGACCGTAAACGCGGCGGGGCGTGGATGGACGACTGTATGGGTCGTAAAGTACGTGCTAACGGCGAACTACAAACTCCAGTGGCTTATTTAGTGTGTAATTTTAATAAAGCGGTTGGCGATAAACCTGCATTATTTACTCATGACGAGGTGACAACCTTATTCCACGAGTTTGGTCATGGTATTCACCATATGCTTACACAAGTTGATGCTGCTCCTGTTGCGGGTATTAATGGTGTAGCGTGGGATGCGGTAGAGCTTCCTAGTCAGTTTTTAGAAAACTGGTGTTATGAAGAAGAAGCATTGAGCTTTATTTCAGGCCATTATGAAACGGGCGAGCCGTTACCTAAAGAGCTACTTGATAAGCTACTAGCGGCTAAAAACTATAACTCAGGCATGCAAATGCTACGTCAAATTGAGTTCTCGTTATTCGACTTTAAAATCCACAATGATTATAAAGCGGGTGAAGAGTGTCAAATTCAAGCCGTACTAAACGACGTGCGCAGCCGCACCTCAGTCGTTAATCCACCTGAATTTAACCGTTTTCAGCATGGCTTTAGCCACATTTTTGCAGGCGGTTACAGCGCTGGTTATTACTCATATAAATGGGCTGAAGTTCTCTCTGCTGATGCTTATTCTAAATTTGAAGAAGAAGGTATTTTTAACCCGCAAACCGGTCAATCCTTCATGCAAAATATTTTAGAAAAAGGCGGCAGTGAAGAGCCAATGGAATTATTTAAAAAGTTCCGTGGTCGTGAGCCTAACGTTGACGCGTTATTACGCCACAGCGGTATTGCAGCTTAAAAAGCTAATATTTAGCACAAACCAAATTAAAGCGCCTAAATGGCGCTTTTTTATTGTTTGTAAATTATTATCTAATAATTTTTAGTAATTTCATCCTACCGTACTATGCTTTTAGCACACCTATTAAAATGGATTAAGGCATGGCAAAGTTGGTATTGGCAATTGATGACGACAAGTATGTTCATCATATAATTGAAGAGTCTTTAGCAGGGTTTTGTAAAATAATTCATGCAAAAGATGGCGATGAAGGATTAAGGCTAACCAATAAATATAACCCTGATATTATTTTACTCGATATTGAAATGCCAGGTATGTCAGGCTATGACGTGTGTAAAACGATAAAGCACAGTGAAAGCACTCAAGATATTCCCGTTATGTTTCTCTCATCTAAAATAGAGCTAAGCGATCGTGTAAAAGGTTATAGCGTTGGCGCATCTGATTACATTACAAAACCTTTTAATGCAGAAGAGTTAATAGCGCGAATAAAGGTACTTTACGAATATAGGCAAAAATGCACAAAACTAAAACTGGATATAGCAAAAGCGAATAAAACAGCGGAAATAGCGATGACAGAGTCGGGCGATATGGGCCGTATAATGCGCTACGTTGGACAAAGTTATCATGCTAATAACTTTCAATCGTTGAGTGAACACTTTTTTACCTTTTTTGCTCCTTTAAATTTAGATGTTGTGGTCGTGTTTTGGTATCAAGGAACAGGTGTTTTTTACAGCCAGCAAAGCGGTGTTTGCCCGTTAGAGCAAGAGCTGCTGGAGCAACACAGACAAGCTCAACGATTTGTTGATATTGGTAGTAGTACTATAATTAATTACCCCAAAGTATCCCTTTTAATAAAAAATATGCCAGTTGATAACGATGCTTTGTACGGGCGCTATAAAGATCTGTTCCCGCATATATTAGAAGTAACTAACGAGAAGGTTATTACCATGGAAAGAAGCGAAAGCAGTTATGAGCAGGCAGCTCAAATAAGTACAGCCCTTCAAGATATTGTTAAGCAGTTAACTACACAAAATATAGAGCAAAACAAAAGTACTAAAGTGTTTATAGAGCAGCTACATGAGCTGGACTGCGCTATTAAGCTACAACAAACACAAGCAAATCCTGCCGATCTCACCTTATATATATCTCAATTAGATCAAACAATGCAGTTATTTGTATCGGCTAATAGCGATTTAGCCTTTATCAAATATCAGCTAAAACAAGTTGCCGAAAGCCGCAATGAACTTATATCTAATTTACGCACTAAAGCGGAAGCCGCAAATGTCAATACGAATCATCACAGTGATATAGAGCTATTTTAGTGCTTTAAAGTAAAGCGGTTGATATACTACAGGCGTATTTTATCGTCGGAGTTTATTGTGGTTATTCAGTGTGCTTTTAAAGAGTTACGTCCTTATTTAAATGAATTAGAAACACGCTTTGGTTTAGCCCAATGGGCGCAAAATTGCAGTGGCTTTAGCTTACATTATGACGATAAAGGGTTAAGCCTATTTAAAACCGACGAGCCTAAACTAGGTGCAATTAATGTTGATTTTGTAACCGGTGCTGCTGCCCATAGGCGTAAGTTTGGCGGTGGTAAAGGGCAAGCAATTGCCAAAGCAGTTGGCTTAAATAAAGGTGCAACGCCTGTTGTGCTTGATGCTACCGCAGGCCTTGGGCGAGACGGCTTTGTACTTGCCTCGCTAGGGTGCAAAGTCATATTACATGAACGTCATCCGGTTGTTGCAGCCCTTTTATACGATGGGTTAAAGCGAGCCTATAGCGATATTGAAATTGGTGTGTGGATGAAAGAAAACATGAGCCTAATATTTGGCTCAAGCCATACCTTGCTCTCTCAGTGCGAAAGCATGCCCGATGTTGTTTATTTAGATCCTATGTTTCCGCATCGCGAAAAATCAGCATTAGTTAAAAAAGAAATGCGCGTATTTCAAGAGCTAGTTGGTGCAGACAACGACGCAGACGACCTACTTGATTTTGCCTATCCACTTGCCAGTAAGCGTGTCGTTGTAAAACGCCCCGATTATGCGCCATTCTTAAACGAAAAAACCCCAAGTATGCAAATTAAAACCAAAAAGAACCGTTTTGATGTTTATGTAAAGGCGGCAATGGTTTAAACATCAAAACAAATTGGTGGTATAGATATATACTATGATTTCAGCGACATTTGATTTCAGCGACAATTTACCCATGTAAGAATCGTTATATTGGCTTGGATCTTAGGATCTAGCCTTTTGAATCTAGGATCTTATTACATTTTCATGTTAGAATTTGCGCAATTTTTTGGCATAGCAAAGTAGCACAGTAATGATCTTAGATGATATTCGCATTGTTTTAGTTAACACGTCACATTCGGGCAATATTGGTTCGGCGGCTCGCGCCATGAAAACCATGGGTTTATCAAAGCTTTATTTAGTTGATCCTGCTTGTGAAATAGACAGCCAAGCAAGTGCTTTAGCTGCAGGCGCAACTGATGTTTTAGGCAATGCAGTTATTGTAGGTACTGTTGAAGAAGCTATCGCTGACTGTACATTAACAATTGGCACAAGTGCGCGTTCTCGTACGCTTTCGTGGCCAATGGTTGAACCACGTGAATGTGGTGAAAAACTCGTTGCTGAAGCTGTAAATGGTCCTGTAGCGCTAGTATTTGGTCGTGAAAACAGCGGCTTAACTAATGAAGAATTACAGCTTTGTAATTACCACGTATGTATTCCTGCTAATCCAGAGTACAGCTCGCTTAATTTAGCTATGGCCGTACAAACACTTAGTTACGAAACACGTATGGCATTTTTAAATCAACAACCTAAAAAGGTTGAAGAAGACGATGCTGTTTACCCAAGCTCAAAACAAACAGAGCTGTTCTATGAGCACCTTGAAGAGACGCTTTTCAAAACAGGCTTTATTATCAAACAGCACCCTGGTTTAGTTATGACTAAATTACGTCGTTTATTTAACCGAGCTCACCCAGAAGATGCCGAAATGAATATTTTACGCGGTATTCTCACCTCAATTAATAAGTCTATCCCTAAGTAACTTAGGTATAGCTATTAGTTATAAAAACCAATGGGTAAATAACTAGCTAATACTTGACTAAAATACTCAGGTAATTACAATGGCTGTAATACTTGACCAAAGAGGTCAAGTATTGAAAGTTTGTTAACTCTACAATTTAAAAAGTAAGAGTTTATAAATCAAATTTTTATCAAGTGATAATACTTGACTAATTTACTCTGGTAATTAAAATTTGCACTCTTTTGTGCAGGGGGCGTTATGAAGTTAACATCAAAAGGCAGATATGCCGTTACAGCTATGCTGGATGTTGCACTACACACAGGTGTAGGTCCTGTAGCCCTTGCTGATATTTCACAAAGACAAGAAATTTCTTTGTCTTACCTTGAACAATTATTTGCTCGTTTACGTAAAAATGGCCTAGTAAGTTCTGTTCGTGGACCTGGTGGTGGTTATTTACTAGGACGTGAAGCGGGCGTTATCTCTGTTGGCGATATTATTAGCGCCGTAGACGAATCGGTCGATGCAACACGTTGCCAAGGTGCCGATACCGGCTGTCAGAGTGGTATGCGTTGTTTAACACATAATTTGTGGTCAGACTTAAGCGCACGCATAGAAGAATTTTTGAATAATATTACCCTTGCTGAATTGGTGGAAAAATCAGATGTGAAAGAAATAGCATCGCGCCAAGATAACAGTATCAATAATGCAATTAAGCAGTTGGAAAACATTCAAGTAAGCTGTCAACTTTAAGGTTGACCTGCAGCGGAGAGAGAAATGAAGTTACCGATTTATTTAGATTACGCAGCGACCACGCCTGTTGATGAACGTGTTGCTAAAGAAATGATGCAGTGCCTGACAATGGACGGTAAGTTTGGTAATCCTGCGTCACGCTCACACCGTTTTGGTTGGCAAGCAGAAGAAGCTGTTGACCAAGCGCGTACAGATATTGCTGATTTAATTAATGCAGACCCACGTGAAATTGTTTTCACATCGGGTGCAACAGAATCAAATAACCTTGCTATTAAAGGTGCAGCACAGTTTTACAAGAAAAAAGGTAAGCACGTTATTACCGCTAAAACTGAGCATAAAGCTGTAATCGACACATGTCGTGAGCTTGAGCGCCAAGGTTTTGAAGTAACTTACATGGACGTTGAAGAAAACGGCCTACTTGATTTACAAAAACTTGCCGACACAATGCGTGACGACACAGTACTTGTAAGCATCATGCACGTTAATAACGAGCTAGGTGTAATTCAAGATATCGCGACTATTGGCGAAATGTGTCGCGAACGTAAAATTATGTTCCACGTAGATGCAGCGCAAAGCGCGGGCAAAGTATTAATCGACGTGCAACAGCTTAAAGTTGATTTTATGTCGTTCTCTGCACATAAAGTGTATGGCCCTAAAGGTATTGGTGCACTTTACGTTCGTCGTAAACCACGCGCTCGCCTTGAAGCGCAAATGCACGGTGGCGGACATGAACGCGGTATGCGCTCTGGTACACTAGCAACTCACCAATTAGTGGGTATGGGTACTGCGTTTAAAATTGCTAAGCAAGATTTCGAAAAAGATCACGCACACATCAGCGCCTTACGTAATCGTTTAATCGACGGCATTATGGCTGATATGGACGAAGTATACTTTAACGGCACACAAGACCAATCAGTACCGGGTATTGTAAACATCAGCTTTAACTTTGTTGAAGGTGAGTCGTTACTTATGGCAGTAAAAGACATTGCAGTATCGTCAGGTTCAGCCTGTACATCTGCAAGCTTAGAGCCTTCTTATGTATTACGTGCACTTGGCCGTAACGACGAATTAGCACATAGCTCAATTCGTTTTAGTATTGGTCGCTTTACTACCGAAGAAGAGATTGATTATACCGTCGAATTAATGAAAAACTCTATCGGTCGCCTACGTGAGATGTCTCCACTTTGGGAGATGCATCAAGAAGGTATTGATTTAGATTCAGTTGAATGGGCTCACCACTAATAGTGTGAGCACATACCCTAGCAGGTAATGAGGATAGAATAATGGCTTATAGTGATAAAGTAATCGACCACGTAGAAAACCCACGTAACGTAGGTACTCTAGATAAGAACGATCCGTCAGTGGCAACGGGTATGGTAGGCGCACCAGCATGTGGTGACGTAATGAAACTGCAAATTAAAGTATCTGCCACTGGCGTTATTGAAGATGCAAAATTCAAAACCTACGGTTGTGGTAGCGCAATTGCTTCATCTTCACTTGTAACAGAGTGGGTTAAAGGCAAAACGCTAGACGAAGCAGCGACAATTAAAAACACTGATATCAGTGCAGAGCTTGAGTTGCCACCAGTGAAAATTCACTGTTCAATTTTAGCCGAAGACGCAATTCAAGCAGCAATTGCAGACTACAAAAGCAAACAAGCGAAGTAAGAAGAGAAACTCATGGCAGTGACATTGACAGATGCGGCAGCAAACCGCGTACAATCATTTTTAGCAAACCGCGGTAAAGGTTTAGGCCTGCGCGTTGGCATTAAAACGACGGGCTGTTCAGGTCTTGCTTATGTACTTGAGTTTGTTGACGATTTAAACGAAGACGATGAAACTTTTGCGGCTAAAGGTGTTACATTAATTGTTGACGCTAAAAGCTTAGTTTACATTGACGGCACAGAGCTCGACTACACTAAAGAAGGCTTAAATGAAGGGTTTAAATTTAATAACCCGAATCAAGCAGATGAGTGTGGTTGTGGCGAAAGCTTTACCGTTTAAGCTTTAAATATCTTTGTAGTATAAATAAGCCCTGCCAGTTAATGTAGGGCTTTGTTATATCTGAATATTATTGGTTGAAGTTATGCGTTACTTTGAATTATTTGCAGTCCCCGTTGATTACAATATTGATTTAGCAACGGTTAACAAGCACTACTTGGAATTACAGCGTACTGTACATCCCGATCGCCACGCGAATGCGAGCAGCCGCGATAAGTTAATGGCTGTGCAAAGCACTGCCGAAATTAACGATGCGCTACAAACATTAAAGCACCCAGTAAAACGTGCTGAATATATGTTGAGCGAGCTAGGCGTTGATATTCGTGCAGAGCAGCAAACTTTGCAAGATCCAATGTTTTTAATGCAGCAAATGGAACTTCGCGAAGAACTTGAAGAGCTAACATCAGCTAGCGATCCTGATACCGCCATTGCAAATTTTGAAAAACAAATTAAGCAATTAAACGCGCAATACAGTGCACAACTTGCTGAGCAATTAGCAAGTAATGATGAGCAGCAATATCAACTTGCCGCAGATAATATTCGTAAACTGAAGTTTGTTTATAAGTTACGTGAAGAACTAGAGCGTATCGAAGACAGTTTATTTGACGATTAATTACTTGCTGCAAAGCGAGCAACACGAGTTTAAAGAGCATTATGGCATTATTGCAAATTGCTGAGCCGGGGCAAAGCGCGGCACCACACGAACATAAACTAGCAATTGGTATTGACCTTGGTACAACTAATTCATTAGTTGCAACAGTGCAAAGCGGCGAAGCCCGCACGTTAACTGATGATCTTGGCGCGGCTATGTTACCGTCGGTTGTTCGTTATCAAGCAGGCGGTATTACTGTTGGCGCAGAAGCTGCACAAGCAGCAACGCAAGACCCTGCTAACACACTTATTTCGGTTAAGCGTTTTTTAGGTAAAACTCAGGCAGAAATAGAGCAAAGTTATGGGCAACTACCGTATGAATTTTGTGAGCACAATGGTGCGCTAGCAATAGAAACTGCGGCAGGTAAAATTAGTCCAATTAAAGCATCAAGCCATATTTTAGCTGCATTAAAAGCACGAGCTGAGCAAAGTTTTGGCAACCAAGAAATTTTAGGGGCTGTAATCACAGTACCAGCGTACTTTGATGACGCACAGCGCCAAAGTACTAAAGATGCCGCAGAGCTTGCTGGTATTAACGTACTACGTTTATTAAATGAACCAACAGCAGCAGCAGTCGCTTATGGTTTAGACTCTGGCCAAGAAGGTATTATTGCTGTTTATGATTTAGGCGGTGGTACGTTTGATATATCAGTACTTAGATTACACCAAGGTGTGTTTGAAGTAATGGCAACCGGTGGCGACTCTAGCCTCGGCGGCGATGACTTTGATTCGCTCCTTGTTGATTACTTTAAGCAGCAAACAGGTGTGTCAGCATTATCACCTTCAGTTTTACGTTTATTTATCAATAAAGCAAAAGCGTGTAAAGAAGCATTAAGCCAATACGCTAAAGTAAACGTGGGCCTTGAGTTTGACGATCAAAAATACACCGTTGAAGTAACGCGCGAAACGTTTGATGAAATGGCTATGCCACTAATTAAAAAAACGCTGCGCTCGTGTCGTCGTGCTGTAAAAGATGCTGGCATTGAAAATGAAGAAGTGCTGCAAGTTATTATGGTAGGCGGTTCAACCCGTATGCCATTGGTACGTAGCCAAGTACAAAGCTTTTTTGATAAAGAGCCGCTAACTTCAATCGATCCTGATCGTGTTGTAGCCTTAGGTGCCGCGCTTCAAGCCGACGTGTTAATTGGCAATAAGCCCGATTCTGACATGTTATTGCTTGATGTATTACCGTTATCGCTAGGCCTTGAAACGATGGGTGGTTTGGTTGAAAAAATCATTCCGCGTAATACAACGATTCCGGTAGCACGCGCACAAGAATTTACAACGTTTAAAGACGGTCAAACAGCCATGTCATTACATGTGCTGCAAGGTGAGCGTGAGCTTGTTGATGATTGTCGACCGCTTGCTAAGTTTAGCTTAAAAGGTATTCCACCAATGGCGGCAGGCGCTGCGCATATTCGTGTAACCTTTAAAGTTGATGCTGATGGCCTATTAAGTGTTTCAGCTATGGAAAAATCAACAGGTGTACAAGCTGAGATTCAAGTTAAGCCTTCGTTTGGTTTATCTGATGACCAAGTAGCTAACATGCTAAAAGAGTCGATGAGCAACGCTAAAGGCGACATGCAAGCGCGTATGCTTAAAGAGCAACAAGTAGAAGCGTTGCGCGTAATAGAAGCGCTTAACGCATCACTTGAAGCCGATGGTGCATTACTTGACGATATGCAACTAGCTAACTTACGCGCTGAAATTGCAGAACTGGTAAAAGTGCGCGAAAATGCACAAGAGCCTGGCGAAATTAAAGCAGCTATCGAAAAAGTCGATAATGCGAGTAGCGACTTTGCATCGCGTAGAATGGATGCATCAATTAAAAAGGCCCTTACAGGGCAGTCAGTAGACAACATTTAAGAGAGATTAGAATGCCACAAATTGTTTTTCTTCCACATCCTGAATTATGTCCTGACGGCGCTGCAATTGAAGCTCCTACAGGTCAAACGGTACTCGACGCTGCGCTTAAAAATGGTATTAGCATTGCGCATGCTTGTGAAAAGTCTTGTGCATGTACTACGTGTCACTTAGTGATTCGTGAAGGATTTGACTCACTTGAAGAAAGTGATGAGCTAGAAGACGACATGCTAGATAAAGCATGGGGCTTAGAGCCTGAGTCACGCCTTGGTTGCCAAGCAATTATAAGAGATGAAGACCTAGTGGTTGAAATACCTAAGTACAATCTCAATATCGTTAATGAAGAGCACTAGTTTTTAACGATGTATATATTAAAAGCCGCTGTTTGATACAGCGGCTTTTTTGTTTGTGAATTGTAGGCGTGACAAGCAAAGCTCGTAAGTTATTTTGCAGGCAAGCAAAGCTTGCTGGCGTTATGTGTTTTAACTCTAGGTTATAAATATAGAAGCTGCGCTTCTCACGTGAGCAAAGATCCTAAAATGTTAGCCTTGGCTCTATGCCACGCATTAAAAGCTAACACCTGAAAACGTAATTTTGGAGGTTTATTTTGAGTAATCTTATTTTTTCTGACTCATTTATTAACGGCGAATTTTATAAAACCGATACGCGCTTTAGTGTTAACGATCCCGCTACCGAAAAAAGTATTGTTGAAGTAAGTGATATTGACGAGCAGGGTGTAAATAGCGCAATAAACGCAGCTCAAGGGGCTTTTGTTAAGTTAAAAACGACAAATGCCACTGAGCGAAGCGAAACCTTGATGCGCTGGTATGAGCTAGTAATAAAACACAAGCAAACACTTGCAGAGCTAATGACCAAAGAGCAAGGCAAGCCACTCAAAGAATCTCTTGGTGAGATTGATTACGGTGCAGGTTTTATCAAATGGTTTGCAGAAGAAGCCAAACGTAGTTACGGAGATGTAATTCCGCCAACAGATGACTCGCATCGTTTAACTAGCTTTAAGCAGCCTGTCGGTGTTGTAGCTGGTATAACGCCGTGGAACTTTCCTATTGCTATGGTTACTCGTAAAGTAGCGCCAGCTTACGCTGCGGGCTGTAGCTTTATACTTAAACCTTCTGAACACACGCCACTTTGTGCTATCGCACTTGCTTACTTAGCTGATCAAGCCGGTTTTGTTAAAGGTGCATTTAATGTACTGGTTTCTCAAGATGCCAAAACAGTAGGTAAAATGCTGACTGACTCAGAAGTCGTGCGTAAGTTTACATTTACCGGTTCTACCGGTGTTGGTAAGCAGTTGCTATCGCAATGTGCTGACACAATTAAACGCACCTCGATGGAGCTTGGCGGTAATGCACCTTTTGTTATTTTTGATAATGCCGACTTAGATGAAGCTGTTGAAGGGCTAATGGCGGCTAAATTTAGAAACAGTGGGCAGGCATGTGTTGCTGCAAACCGTATTTTTATACAGCGTAATATTCTCGACAAAGTACTGTCAAAAATCACGCCTAAGGTTGCAGCGTTAAAAGTGGCAAATGGTTTTGAAGACGATGTTGATATTGGTCCGCTTATTTACCCTAAAGCCAAAGAGAAAGTACAGCAGTTAGTACAAGACGCACTCGATAAGGGCGCGACGCTGATTGGCGATAATAGTGACTTAGGTGGCAGTTTTCAAAATCCATTAATAGTAAACAACGTAACTACAGACATGGATATTTACCACGAAGAGGTATTTGGTCCGGTATTGACGGTTATTCCTTTTGATGAAGAAAGTGAAGTGCTTGCGCTTGCTAACGATGTACCATTTGGCCTAGCAGCCTATTTTTACAGCCAAAATATTAAGCAAATTTACCGAGTTAGTGAAGGGCTTGAATTTGGTATGGTCGGCGTTAATGAAGGTGTTATATCAAACCCAGTAGCGCCATTTGGTGGTGTTAAGCAATCTGGTTTAGGCCGAGAAGGCGGTCATCAAGGGCTTGATGAGTACTTAGAAGAAAAGTACGTGTGTATTAAAATATAACGCCCGTTAAGTTTATGAGCGCGAATTTACTTCGCGCTTTTTTATGACGTTAATATGGCAGATATATGAACTTTATCTTTTACTGTTGCTACACAGAGCACTAAATGCTACCTTTGGAGCCATATTTTTTGTTAATAAAACAACATAAAAAAACAAATAAAAAGTAAAAGGATTTCTATAAGTAGAAATAACCCCGTGTGTAAATGCCACCGTATGGTGGCATTTTTTTGTTTCAATAGTTATAGACTGTAATAAGCGCATTTTGAATAAAGGCATGGCTTATAGGTGCTAACTTATAGGTGTGTAACCGGGTAAATTATCAAAATCTATCTCATCTAACTGCTCTGGATCTGCATACTCGTTGATATAATTTTTATAAACCTCTGACTCAATAAAAATAGCAAAAATATCACCATCAAGATGGTTTTTAGCAACCATTGACCCTAAAATAAATAAACACTCACTGACCGGTTTTGCTTTTTTGTAGGGTCTGTCTACTGCAGATAGCGCTTCAAAAATATCCGTAATAGCCATTAACCTTGCAGGCACCGACATTTGCTCTTTGGTTAAACCTCTTGGGTAACCAGTACCATCAAGTTTTTCATGATGACCTAAAGCATATTCAGTAACATTGCTTAAGTGTTTAGGAAACGGCAGGGCATCTAAAATATTTTTAGTTACATCCATATGACGCTTCATTACTTCACGTTCGGCTTCGGTTAGCGTGCCTCTTCGTATTGTTAAGTTTTCAACTTCATCAGCTGAGAGCAATGGTGTATTAATATCATTAATAACGAGTTGGTATTTGTTTGCAATGCGTTCAATGTGCTCAAGTTCTGCATCACCTAAAAACTCGCCCCCTACATTAACACGCTGTAATAATGCACGGTCTAATGCCAACTGTTTAAGCTCGGTATCAAGTAGGCGTTCAAATTGTTGAACTTCGATAGGCTTTTGCAGCTTCATCGCACAGATGATCTTTTGCTGATACGCTATTTTTAAATCTCGGCTAATTATTTCAAATTTAGCATCTACATATTTTATTCGATCAAAAATAGTTTCTAGTTTTGTCGACTTTTCCATGATGTGATCGGGAGTCGCTATTTTCCCACAGTCATGTAACCAGCCAGCTATATCAAGCTCATGTCGGTCAGCTTCAGTCATCGAAAATGAAGCCAAAGGACCTATATTTATATCATTAACGGCATCAGCTAGCATTAACGTGAGTGCTGGCACTCGTTTACAATGGCCACCGGTATGAGGAGACTTTTCATCTATTGCCATCGCAATTGTTTCAGCAAAGGTCGAAAAGAGATCTTCCATTCCCTTAATTAGTGTTGAGTTAGTTAGCGAAATAGCGCCTAAAGAGGCAAAAGATCGAATTAGAGTGACGAGCTCTTCACTAAAAGGAATGTTTTTATTTTGCGCATCTTTTACATTTATAAGCTGGATTACGCCAATAATGTCATCTTCATGATCTTTTAAAGGAATTGTTAGCATGGACTCAGAACGATAACCCGTGCGAGCATCCATTTTGCGTGCAGCGCTCATATCAAAAGGCAAGGCATCATACACGTCAGGAATGTTAATCACTTCCCCTGTATTAACAGAATGCGCAACAATAGCAGTGTCATTTGGTTTGCCATCAATAAAAAGATCTATATTAGGAAAATCAACAGGACCACCTAACGTGCCACCTAAATAAAGATTTAATGACTTGTTTATTACCGTTTCAAACTTGAGTTGTCTGTTTGGGGTAATAGAGTAAATGCTGCCAGCATCAGAATGTGCTATCGACATTACAACTTGCAGTATTTCATCAAGTAACTTAGACGAGTTTTTTTCGGTTGTTAGTCTAATGCTAATATCGATAAAGTGCTGAAGATTTGTTTTGTCTTTAATGTGCTGTCGCATATGTTTACTACTTTTGAGTATGTTTGAAGGCACCATTCCAATCCTTAGCTAGTGTTTGCAAATCAGTGCCCTTAATACGTTCAATAAAAATGGCATAAATGTTGGGGCTAAATACGGTTGTACTGCGTAGTTCTTTAAATAAGCTAAGTGCTTGTGGCCAGTTTTTATTATAAAAAAGCGTCATGGCCTGCTGCGACTTTTTAACTTCATTTAACTGCTCTTCATCGAGCTTATCTGTAAAGTTTATAGGTTCAAACAACTGTACAGCGGCTGTTTTACCAACAACTTGCACTTTATCTATTAAACGAAATGAAATATGAGGGCATTTTTTCATCGTCTCTTCTGTAACAAGAATAGCTACGCCATAAAATTTGGTCAAGCTTTCTACTCTAGCACCTAAATTAACAGTATCACCAAGAACTGTATAGGCTTTACGGTAAACCGAACCCATATCACCTACATTCATGTCGCCAGTACTTAAACCGATACCTATTTTTATTGCAGGCTGGTTGTTTTCTGCAAATAACTGATTTATTTTCGTTAACCCGTTGATCATAGACATCGCGGCTTCAACACCATGGCGAGCGTGGTTTTCATCTTTTAGTGGGGCATTCCAAAATGCCATCACCATATCGCCTACGTACTTATCAATAGTTCCGTGATGATCAAATATGATTTTGGTAATAGCTGTAAGATATTCGTTTAAATATTCACTTAACTGATGAGGCGACATACTTTCTGATAGTGAAGTGAAACTACGAATGTCGGCAAACAACACCGTCATATTTTTTCGCTCACTTTTTTGAGATAAACTTTTACCTTGCAGTATCATTTGGTTTATACGCTCAGGAGGAACATATTGGTCAAACATAGATTTTATTTTTCGGCTGTGTTTCATTTCAGCGATAGAGCCTACAATGATGTAATAACCGGCTAATATAATGATGAGTAAAAGAGGCATTAATAAAGGTAAACTAATTTTTTGTACTGACCATAAATAAACGTTTAAAAATATAACGACACTTGTGACTGTAAGAGACAAAACAATAATAAAACGTGCGCTCTTAGCGTGGCTAAAAAACGACAGTACGCAACCCGTCAATGCAATGATGAGTAAGCTTGCTCCCTGTGACCAATTAGGTTTAGATGGCAGTAGCTCTGGGTGCATTAACCCTTCAAATATATTGGCATGAACCTCCACACCAGGGTATTGCAGACCAACAGGTGTTGATCTTAAATCAGCAAGCCCTACGGCGGAAGTACCAATAAAGGCTACTGTGCCTTCTAATTCATCTAAACCAATTTTTTTGGTCAAAATATCGGTAGCCGAATAATAGGGGAAGCTATGCGCACGCCCTTTGTAAGGAATTAATATTTGCCCATACTCATCAGTTTGAATCCACTTATCTTGAAACTTTATACCTTCGAATAAGGTTATACCATCTAACCTATTGGAACGGGTTTCTATGTTTTCAGCAAGGGTATAAAGTCGAGCAACTTCAAGTGCTAAAGAAGGATAAAGCTTATCGCCAACTCGATTTATAAGAGCTGCTTTACGTATAAAGCCATCTTCGTCAATATGTGCATTAATAAAGCCGGTGCCCGTTGCAGCATTTTGTAACTGTGGAATATTTACAATAGCACCAGGAAACTGGTTTATTTGTGAATTAGTGTGCTCTTCGCTTGTCCATACAACACTGTTTTTAGCTGGCAAGTTTTGATTAGTCAGTTGTTCATCAATTAGTAAAAAACCAAGAACAGTATCATTTTTAGATAATGCGCTTGCTAGTTTTGTGTCTGCATCGACTTGTTTAGTAATTTCAGCAAAGGGGATGGTGTACTTTTTTGATAAATCAGGAATTTCAGACATAATTTTTGTAACAGGGTTTTCTTCCTGTTCAGAAAAAAATATATCGAATGCAATAACAATAACACCTGCATCGCTAAGCTTTGTAACAAGGTCTGCTAATTTTGAGCGACTCCAAGGAAAGCGTCCTTGTTCTTGCATGCTCTTTTCATCGATATCAATTATTACAACGGTTTCATCTATGCGCCTAGGCGTCTCTGAAAGCGTCAGTAATAACCGAGAGTCGTATATTATACCTTCTACACGGTTAACTAACTTTGCAAGCGACCCAGTTGAAAATAACTCTATTGATGCAATTAATAATGTAATAACAGCGCCAATAAAAAAATGCTTTGAGGTAATGGGTTTTAAGAAGCTAATGAGTAACGCTCCTTGATAGACTAAAAATCAAAAACTCGTCCTTCTCGGCCGCATTCTATTTTTACCTGTTGAGCGTACTGCGTGTGTAAATACTTTTCTATAGCGACTAACTGTTCATCGGTTCTTGATGGATCGTGGCTAATAATAATCACATTTTTAATACTCGCTTTTATAGCAAGCTCAGCAACCTGATCTATGGTGCTATGACCCCAACCATGCTTAAGAGGCAAGTCTGCATCTATAAATTGAGCATCGTGAATTAGTAAATCAGCGCCTTCAATAAAATTGCTCCATTCGCAAATACTTGTGTTTACCTTGTCCGGTGGGTTTAGCTCATTGTCGGTAACGTAGGCTATCTTTTTTTCATCTGCTTTAATGCAATAAGCAGTACCGCCACCAGGGTGATTCAGTGGAGCAGTCGAAACCAAAAAACCGTTAAGTGTAAATTGCTTTTGAGACGATAAATCAGTATTTAGCGTAATGCTGGCAGGTAAATCCTGATAACACACAGGAAAGTACGAACCACTCATTTGCTTTAATATGGCATCTTGGCTTTTTTTATCATCAACGTTGCCAGCTACAATGGTTATATTGCGGTTGGGTTGGTAGATAGGTTTAAAAAAAGGAAACCCTTGAATATGATCCCAATGATTATGCGTTAGTAAAATATTGATAGGACTTTGTGTTTCTAGTAAACGTGCACCGAGTTCTACAATACCGGTACCAGAGTCTAAAATAAGATCTTTACCGTTGTTTTGTTCAATGTACACACATGAGGTATTTCCCCCAAAAATGTGTGTATTACTTCCAGCTGAAGGCATCGAGCCTCTAACACCAAAAAATTCAACTTTCATAATTTAAGGCTAAGCTCCATCTGCTTCAAAATTGAATTTAGAAATACTAACATTGTTAGAGTTAGTGTCATTACAAGTGCTACTTACAACAACTTGGGTATCATTTTGCAGGATGATTGAAGTAAATACATGCGTACTGACACATTGACTTGCTTCATAAAATCCGACACCACTGGCTCCAAACGTATTATCTAAAGTACCGTCAGTTAAAATGCGCGCTAACATTCCTTTATTGTTAGCCTTGCCTGCTAAAATAAGTTGATTGCTGCTATCTAGCGCTGCACCACTTAGCTCAGTGTTACCGGTTGAGGCCAAAGTATATTCACCGACACCGTTTACGGCAAAGCTAGTATCAAGCGTACCCGTAACAAGCAACCTAATAACATTGGCTTTATTTGGCGAATCAATAAGGTTTGCTATTAAATATAACTTACCCGTTGTGTCAGTTAAAATCTGCACTATTTTATTGTCGGTATCTGTAGTTTCCTCACCTACATATTTAAAGATTTCAGTACCGTTTGAGCTCAACTTCAATGCGATTAGCTTTGAAGTGCCACTTAATACTGATTTACCACCAATGAAAATATCTGCATTGTCGGTATGTACGCGGTTATAGTACTCAAAAGCTGAGCCTATGATACTTCCGCCAGTGCCAAAGTTAGGCTCTAGAGTCCCTTCTGGCGTCAACATTATAACGATTGGGTTAGGAGTACCACTTGTTACTATTGACCCAACAGTAATAATGTTACCGCTGTTATCAAGTGCAATATCTGTCAGGTCTACCAATTCTGCGCCGCTGACAGAAGTTGTATATACACCATCTGTTGCAAATGAAGTGTCTAAATTACCAGACTGTTCAACTTTAGCTATAAAGCCCGCTTCACCATTTTCACTATTTTTAGAGCCTGTAATAACTAAATTGCCGTCGTTTTGCTCGGTTAAAGCAACACGCGTCTTACTCAAATCTATGGCGATTTCTTTATGGCCACTTTCGCTAAAGCTAGTATCGATATCACCCGCACTCGTAAAGCGTGTTAATACTAACTTAGTAATTGAGTCCAATTTAGCCGTTGATGCAAGAATGTATTTACCAGCATTAGGGCCATTGCTAAGTTGTAAAACGTGCATTGATTCATCGTTAGTCGCATCTACTAAATTATTAAAGGTAGAGTAACCATTGGTTTCAAAGTTACTAAATAATGTGGCTTGACTGTCTATTGCTGCAATAAACGGTTTTGTACTTGAATCATCATTAACACCAGCTACCCAAATAGTGTCATTAGGGTCGATAGCTAAACTGTTGGCAAATTGCTTACCACTTATACCATCAATTATATTAATGCCGGAGGTGCCATAGGCATCATCTAAAGTACCTTCACTATTAATCCGTGCTGAAAATAATTTTTCTGAGACCGATACGCCAGTAGTCCCCGACAAACTAATACCATTGTTGATGGGCTCGTGTTTAATTCCCGTAATCTTAGCGCCGCCATCACCATTTCCACTATCATTATCAATATCATAAATTGCAATGCCTGCATTACCAAAGGTGGTGATTAGTTCCCCATCTTTATTAATAGCTAATACCACTGCTTCTTTTTCACCGCTGGTTCTTGTTACATACCCACCTGCGAAGGCAGTAAATTCAGAATCAGCAACTCCGCCTACAGCAAAAAGTTCGTCGTCTTTATTATTATCTGATATATCAATTATTAGTGCTGAGCCACCATTAAAGTTATTGTCATTATCGCCATCAGATTTTAAATAACGAATTAGAGAGTCTTTTGTTCCCTCTGCACTGGTAACAGTCCCTACAACTAAGTAGTCGGATTTATCAAAGTTCTTAATTGCAAAGCCTTCATCATCTCGATTAGCGCCGCTAACATCGACAATAGCTGGAGTAGAATTCTCAAAATCTAGATCTGATTTTTTGTAATGTATCCATAGGCTATCGTTTTGAGTCCCATCAAAGTGTTTACCTACAGCCAGTATTTTATCGTCATCAATTTCAAGGTCATTAATAACGGTAGTACTATTAAGCGTTGTACACTGAATACCTGCGCCACTTTCACCGTCGTCATCATCATCGTCATCATCCGAACCAGTGCTTAACGTTCCAGCGAGATCCATTTTAAGTATACAAGCTTCATTATGGGTGCCATCAAAACTCGAATAGGCAATGAAAAGATCTGTACCGTCAGAAATAATAGCTGTGGCTTCCTCATCTTGATCTAAATCGAGTATTTTAGTGCCGGTGTTATTAAAGGCAGTATTTATATCACCATTATTTGAGTAAGAGACAATAAGAAGGTCTTTATCAGCATTGTTGGTAAAACCAACAAAATATAGGTTGCCATTAAGCTCAATACTGTCTTTAAACTCACCACCAGAAAAAATGTTCGAAAGATCAAGCTCTCCTGTAATTGGGCGGCCAAATGTCACATCTTCAGTTGGAATAAGAAGTTCAACTTCATCAGTAATATTAACGGTTATGTTAACGTTTGAACTTTCATTAGGTGTGCCATCATCAGTTATAGTCACATTTAAGATATATTGATTAGTTGTTTCAAAATCAAATGGGCTTTCACCTACGGTTGATAAAACACCAGAGCTACTATTAATTTCAAATGAAGCAGTGTCACCGCCAGTTAAACTATAAGTTAAGGTCTGGTTCTCAATATCTGACGCGCTAACAGTCCCAATGATGTCGCCATCTGTAGCATTTTCACTAATACTAAAACTTTGAACCGATGCTACAGGTGCATCGTTAACCTCAGTTATGGTAATAGCGACTGTGGCTGTATTGGTTCCACCATTATTATCACTTACAGTATAAGTTACCGTGGCGAGTCCATTGGTATTCGCAGCTGGGGTATATTGAATTTGATTGCCAACTACTGAGGCTGAGCCAATATCAGCTGATGCTGCGCTTATGACAAGGCTATCGCCATC